>NZ_CAACUY010000109.1 GCF_900659615.1 Actinomadura fibrosa
GTCGTGGTCAGCACCACCGTCTGGATGCCCGCCCCCACCGACCCCGACCGCAACGTACGCGGCATCAACATCTTCGTCCGCAGCGACACCGACCAGCTCTCACAACTCATCGCCCGCGTCGACCGCGGCGAACTGACCGTCGAGGTCACCGAACGCGTCCCACTGGCCGACCTGCAATCGGTCCACGCGCGAGCCGCCGCGGGCACCCTCACGGGCAAGGTCGTCGTCCTGGCCCCCACCGAGTGACCCTCCGACGGAGCGGTGGGCGGTCTCGGCGACCGAGACCGCCCACCGGCGCCGGGGCGTCAACCGGTGCGTCAGCCGTGCTTCCTGTGCGACCAGTCCGGGTGGTTCGTCCAGGAGCCGTCCCCGCCGCGCAGTTCACGGAGCACGCTGATCGCCTGGGGATCGTCGGCGAGGGTCCGGGGCCTGCCCTCGATGGCGTCCGCGAGCGATCGCAGGTCGTCCGCAGTCATCGGGCCGCCGTGCCGGTTGCGCAACGCCAGCCGTACCGGGCGTTTCTCGTCCGGGTCCCGGGCGAACAGCACCGGCACCGCCTGATCCCGCACCGAGCCGCCGAGACCGAACACCGCTCCCCGCAGCGTCATGTCCCTGGCCCTCGCCAGATCGCAGCGTCGCGTCCCCGTCAGGTCGGTGACCGTCAGGACGGTGCCGTGCAGCCGGGCCCGCTGGCGCAGGTAGTACCGCCAGCAGTGGAACCAGACGACGGCGAGCACGAAGGAGACCGGCCACCACGGCAGGGCGGCCGCCTTCCCCTGGGCGGTGCCTCCGGCCGCGCCGGCGCCGAAGGCCAGGGTCAGAAACGCCAGGAAGCCCAGGTTGATCCAGCGGCCGGCTCGCGTGGTCGGGTTGATCGCTTCGCCGTCGACGCCCAGATCCCGTTCCTGCTGCACGGCTCCCTCTTTCGACGGCCGCCTCGTAGCGCGTCGGCAGTGGCCCGGCGCCGCGCGCGGGTCAGGACTCTTCAGCGGACGCGTGCACCTGGACGCGGACGGCGCCCGCGACCGTCCGCGCCAGGATAACGGCGATCTGCCGGGCGGTCTCGTCGGCGAAGCCGCGCACGTCGGCGAAGCCGCGCACGTTGAGGACGCCGTCCCGCGCGGTGACGTCCCGGGAGCGGCGGCGGCCGGGGATGCGGCCGGCCGGCGCCGCGAGGGTGGGTCAGAGCGGGATGCCGAGGTGTCCGGTTCCCGAGGGCATCGGGGGTGCCCAGCGGGTGGTCAGGACCGTCCCGTCGGGGGCGCTGACGAACAGGTCGAGGCGGTCGGCGTCGCGCCACAGGGCGGTGATGGCCGCGCCCGGGTGCATCTTGGTCTCCGGATGGATGCCGTACCAGGGGACCCAGTCGGTCTTCGTGCCGCGATAGGTCGCCTGGACGATGCCGTCCGGCGAGAGGACGAACGCGTCGGTGAAGTCGTTGCCGCCCGACCGGACAGCCGTGACCGTCGCGTTGCGGCCCAGGTAGGCGCGGCCCGTGTCGGGCTGGACGGCGTACCAGGGCTGCCAGCCGGTTCCCGCCTGCCAGGTGGCGGACCGCACCGTCCCGTTGGGGCGTGTGGCGTCCTTGCCGACGGTGAGCAGGTCGAGCTGCTCGTCGGTGCGCCACACCCCGGCGACCGCGGCGCCCGGGACGGCGACGCCGGGCTGCTTGCCGACGACGAACCAGGGCTGCCAGCCCACGCCGGGTTCCCAGTAGGTGCTGAGCACGGATCCGTCGTAGACGGAGGCGAACAGGTCCAGGTGCTCGGGGCGGCGCCACAGCGCCGTGATCGGGGCGCCCGGGGTCACGAGGCCGTTGTTCACGACGAACCACGGCGTCCAGCCGCTCTCGATGTCCCAGTAGGTGGACGCGACGGCGCCGTCGATCGCGGTGGTGAACAGGTCCAGGTGGGTGTCCCCGCCCTCCCGCCAGACCGCGGTGACCGTGGCGCCGGGGAACGCCTTGGTGAAGTCCTGCACTGTGAACCAGGGCTGCCAGCCGATGCCGGGCTCCCAGTATGTGCTGAGCACGGCCCCGTTCTCGGCCGTGGCGAACAGGTCGAGGTGGTCGCCGCGGTCGCCGCGCCACACCGCGCTGACCGTGGCGCCGGGGAACACGGTCGTGGTCCCCACCGTCTCCCATGGCGTCCAGTCGGACTCCTCGTCCCAGGAGCAGGTCAGGACGGCGCCGCTCGGGGCGGTGGTGAACAGGTCGAGGCGTTCGCGCCGCGCCCGCCACAGGGCGGTGATCGCCGCGCCGGGCTGGATCGCGGGCGCGGGCGTCCGGCCGGCCTCCGACCAGGGGCGCCAGCCGGGCTGGTACGGCTTGTTCCAGTCGACCGAGACGTACTTCACCTCCGGGTAGAGGCGCAGCAGGTAGTAGTGGACGGACGGGAACAGGCTGACCGCGAGGTTCCGCTGCCGGTCGTTCCACTCTTCGAGCCCGACCAGCGATCCCTTGTCCTCGACCCAGGCCGGGAAGTGCTGGGCGATGTCCTCGGGGCTGACGGCGCTGTCCCCGGTCAGGATGTAGTCCCGGAGCGAGCGCTGCGACATGTGCGCCGTCTCGCTGGCGATGCGCACGCCGTCGCCGCCGTTGAGCATCGTGTCGTCGCCCCAGATCTGGTACGCGGTGCTGTCGGCGAGCGAGGCGACGCGCAGGGATGCGGCGTTGAAGTGGTCGTGCAGCACCCCGGAGGCGGACTGGACCACCGTGGAGTTGAGGAAGGCCAGATAGCACTGGTACGCCTCGCCCTGGGTGAGCGTCTTGGTCTCCCGGACGCCCGACACCTGCATGCGGTCCCACTGCTCGGGCTGCTCCTCGGCCGTCTGGGGGTCGCGGACCGTCCCGGGATCCTTGCGGTTGTAGAGGGCGCGCGCGGCGAGGCCGGGCTGCTCGGCGGTGACCATGTTCCTGACCCGCGGCCAGTCGTAGACCGGGATCAGCGGCTGGTTCTCGGCCCACTCCACGAACCACTGCATGACGAGGTTCTTGTTGATGAGGTGGCCGGCGGCGAAGGAGTCCTGGAGGAAGTGGTCGGCGTAGCCGTGGTGGATCCACGCCTGGTAGGCGTAGTACATCTTCTGCTTCTCGTCGCGGGCCGCGTGCGAGAGCCTGGCGAGCTCGACCGCCCTGTCGTAGGCCTGGCGCCACCGGTACCAGGAGAACGGGGCGAAGTGGCAGGCGTTGCGGGCCACCAGCGCCGTGTAGTGGTTGGTGTGCTCGGGGCCGATGTCCCAGGTGAGGTCGTTCAGCTGGTAGGTCTCGGTGAGCAGGTCGATGAACGACCAGCCGGTGTTGATGGCGACGGCGTCCTTGAAGTCCAGCGGGTGCTTGCCGCCGAGCAGCCCGTCGACCCGGTTGTAGCCCTCCTGCCGCACCGCCTGGAGGATCTTCAGCAGCAGCGCCTCCGGCTGCGCCTCCTGCACCGCGGGGTTCGCCATGTAGTCCGGCAGGGTGTTGAGCTCGCCGTAGGTGGCGAGCAGCGTGCCGTTGTCGGTGGGCAGCGGGAACGTCTGGATGTACGGGTAGTACTTGTGGATCACGTCGGTGGTGATCCCGTCCGGCCCGTCCACCCAGAGCTTGAGGTAGTCGCGGAGCTTCTTCAGGATGTCCAGCCGCTCGGGGGCGCCGCGCGCGATGGCGTCGAGGTCGCCGGTGGCCGCGTCGCCCAGCAGCCGGTGCTCCCAGGACGCGTGGCACTGCACCATGACGGGGTCGCCCGGCCCCGGACGCCGGACCACGACGCGGTTCCCCACCGCCCGGGACGTCCCCGCCAGGACGGTCGCGGCGGCGGCATCGGCGGAGCGTTCCGCGATGGCTTGCGCGAGTCCGCCTTCCCGGAGGCCGGTGCTCTGCTGGACGGTGTGGGCGGCCTCGTGCGTGAGCAGCCACAGCCCCGGCGCGGTGTCCGCGGCGGGGGCGTCGTGGCGCAGGAAGATGTCCGCGCCGCTGGCCAGGGCGTCGGTCCCGTACAGCTCGCAGAGGCGGTCGGAGTCCTCGTTCCGGTGCACGCGGAGCGCGCCGAGGTCGGCGTTCAGGGCGTCCTCCAGCCGGGCCCGCACCCCCGTTCCGAGGGCTCCACCCGAGCCGCCCCGCGCCCGAACCCGCCGGATACGGTGCATCACCTCCGCGGTCGGCTCGCTTCGACGTCCGGACTCCGTCCAGCTTCGCCTGGGCTCCACGGGATCTCCCCTGCGCCGCGCTTTCGTCGAGGGATCGACCGGCGAGCGCGACGGCCCGTCCCTGTGGCGTGACCGCCGCGGCGTCTCGCGGGATCCCGGGCCGCGGCCACCCGGAACCTGCGAAGAGTCTCCCCGCCCCGACCGGGCGTCAAGGGTTGTTCGGGCGAGCGCCGCCACGCCTCCGCGATGCTGGGCGGACCGTTCCAGCCCCCACCAGGACTTCTCCGAACGGCACCCGGCGACGGGCTAGCCACATGCGGTCATCGCCGGCCGGAACGGGCGCCTCCGCGCCGGCGTTCAGCGGCTCAGCAGGACGGCGAGCAGCGCGGCGACCGCGGAGGCCGCCGCGGCCAGCAGCGACAGCAGCGCGATCGCGCGGCGGAAGCGCTGGTCGAGGCCGCTCCGCGTGACCTGGACGCGTTCGGTGGCGTCGAGCCGGTCCTGGAGGTCGTCGACCTGGTGACCCCGGTCGCACGCGTGCCGCTGGTTGTGGTCGTTGTGCTGCCGGAGCAGCGCGATCCGGCTCTCCAGGTCGGCCAGCCGGACCTCAAGGTCGCGGCGCATGTCCATCACCGCCTTCTCGTCGGAGAGCCTCGGTCCTTCCTTGTGCATGGGGTCCCCGCTCCTCGTCGTCGGCCTGCGCGCCCCGCGGAAGCCGCGGACGCGGACTCATCTCCACGATAGGAACGAACCAGTAATTCTGCACCAAGGATTACTGATAATTGACGGCAAGGTAGGGCAGACGTCCCCGTGATGGCAAGGAGACGCTGGGAGCCGACCCGACGTCCGTGGCTTTCGGAGACCGCCTCTCGGGACGGCTCTCACGCGTCCTCGGGACGGGCCTGTGCGGCGGCGGAGGGCCAGGGGGCCACGGCGAAGCGGGTCAGGCGCAGGTCGCGGGACCGGCGCAGGTGGACGGTCATGGCCTCCTGGGCGGCGGACGGATCGCGGTCCTCGACGGCGCGCAGCAGCGCGGTGTGCTCGTCGTGGGAGAGCGCGAGGTCGTCGGGCGACTCGTGCGGGGTCTGGTCGTAGATGCGCAGCTGGGCGGTCAGGCGTTCGAGGAGGGCCTCGATGGTCGCGTTGTGGCCGGCGCGCCAGAGGGCGGCGTGCCACTGGGCGTGGGCCTCGCGGGCGGCCGCCGGGTCGCCGGCGGCGTCGTGCAGGTGGCGGAGCCGGGCCAGGTCGAGGTCGGTGCGGCGCTCGGCGGCGCCGAAGGCCGCCTGCCCTTCGAGGGCGATGCGCGCCTCGTAGATCTCCAGGACGTCCTGCGGCGTGCCCGAGCGCACCTCGTAGCCGCGGGCGGCCCGCTTGAGCAGGCCGTCCTGCGCCAGCCGGGCGAGCGCCTCGCGCACCGGCGTCCGGGAGACGCCGTAGGAGGCGGCGAGGACGGTCTCCAGGAGCGGAGTCCCGGCGGGGAAGCGGCCCGCCAGGACGTCGTCGCGCAGGCGCTCGTAGATCATGGCCCGGATACTAGTGGATGCGCGTGTATACACGCGTACTCGACAATTCCTACTGCTTGACCATAGTATGCGGGCTCCTGGGCGCCTCACCTGCGTATGCCCAGCTCAGAAGGAGATCGAGATGACCCTGCGAACCGCGCGGCTCGGCGCGCTGACGGCCGCGCTCCTCCTCGCCGTCGCCGCCTGCGGCTCGTCCGGCGACGGCGAGGAGACCGCGTCCGGTGGTAAGCCCCTGACCGAGGTGTCGGTGGCCCTCGGCTGGACCCCGAACACCGACTACACCGGCCTGTACGTCGCCGACAGGCTCGGCTACCTGAAGGCCGAGGGCGTCAAGCTCAAGATCATCCCGTACGCGTCGACGGCCCCGGAGACGCTCGTCGAGCGCGGCACCGCGGACTTCGGCTACTCCTACCAGGCCGGGGTCGCCTACGCGCGGGCCGGCGGGCACGACGTCGTCGGCGTCTTCGCGCCCGACCAGAAGGGCACGTACGTGATCGGCGTCCGCGCCGACCGCGCCGACATCGCCTCGCCCAAGGACCTGGACGGGAAGACCTACGCCGGTTTCGGCACCCCCGACGAGGTCCCGGAGCTCAAGCACGTCATCAAGCGGGACGGCGGCACGGGGACGTTCAAGAACGTCAGCCTCAACACCGCCGCGTACGACGCCGTCTACGGCGGCAAGGCCGACTTCACGATCTCGGTCAGCACCTGGGAGGTCATCCAGGCCAGACTGGTCGGTAAGCCGATGAAGACCTTCAAGCTCACCGACTACGGCTTCCCCGACCAGTACTCGACGCTGCTCGCGTCCAGCCGCAAGTACCTCAACGGCAATGGGCCCCGGGCCAAGGGGTTCCTGTCGGCCGTGCAGAAGGGCTACCTCTACGCCGCCGACCACCCGAAGGAGGCCGCGCGGATCCTCATCGACGCCAACAAGACGGCCTTCCCCAACCCCCAGCTCGTGTACCAGAGCCAGCAGGCCCTCGTGGACGGCGGTTACCTGAAGGACGCGGACGGGAAGGTCGGTTACCAGAGCGCCGCGCTCTGGACCGCCTACGGCGACTTCCTCTTCGCCAACGGCCTGCTCGTCGACGGCACGGGCAAGAAGCTGACGGCCAGGCCCGACTGGTCCACCTACTACACCAACGAGTACCTGCCCAAGGCGGCGTCATGACCCGGCACGTGAGGGTGATGCTCGAATACCTGCACCCGTGGACGAACTCCGCGGGCCTGTTCGTCGCCGCCCGCCAGGGCTGGTTCGCCGGCGCGGGACTCGACGTCGAGCTGTCCTCGGCCGACCCGGCGCGCGGCGACTCGCTGGAGTACCTGGCCAGGGGCGAGGCCGCCTTCGCGGTGTTCCCCGCCAACCGGCTGTTCGTCCGGCGGGCCGGGGGCGAGCGGCTCACCGGGATCGCGGCCGTCAACCACCGCGCGATGGAGACCGTCCGCACCCACGCCGCATCGGGGATCGCCCGGCCCCGCGACCTGGAGGGGCGCCGGATCGCGCTGAACCCGACGCCGCGCGGCGTCGCGATGGTCCGGTACCTGGTCGCCGCGGACGGCGGGGACCCCGACGGCGTGGCGATCGTCGACAGCGGGCTGCGCGAGCTGCACGTCGAGGACCTGGAGGCGGGCGCCGCGGACGCCACGTTCGGCAACTACTGGGCCTGGGACGTCCTGTTCGGCTCGGCGGGCCTGTACTGGCCCGTCGACCGGATCGGCGCCCCCAGCTACCACAGCTACCTCCTCGGCACGGCCGACCGGACGCTGGAGGACGACCCGGAGCTCGTCCGGGCGTTCCTCGGTGCCGTCCGCCGCGGCTACCTCGCCGCCGTCGCCTCGCCGGAGCTGGCGCTGGAGGCGTTCGAGCACTACATCCCGTACTTCCCGCGTCCCGTCCTGGAGCGCTCGCTCGAACTCGTCTCCGGGACGTGGCTGCACGAGGACCGCTGGGGCGTCCAGCGCGAGGAGCTCCACGACCCCTACGCCCGGTGGCTCGCGGACAACGGCATCCTGCCCGACGCCTCGGTCTGGCGGGACGCCACGACCAACGCCTTCCTGGAGGCGGCGTGACGCGGCCGGACGGGACGGTGCCGCTGCCGCCGGCCGCCCGGGCGCTCGTCGACGCACCCGAGTTCGCCGTGCTGGCCACCGGCGAGCGCCACCAGTACGTCATGTGGGCGGGACGCGACGGCGACGAGCTGCTCATGGTGACCAAGCGGTTCCGCAGGCAGGTTCGGGACGTGCTCGCCGAGCCGCGCGTCGGCGTCCTGCTGTACGCGCGCGGCCGGCCGCAGCACTACGTGCGGATCGAGGGCGTCGCCCGGGTCGAGGCCGACGGCGCGGCGGAGCTGATAGACCGGCTCGCCCGCGCGTACACGGGCCGCCCGCACGAGGTGCTCGTCCCCGCCGAGGAGGCGGACCGGGTCGTCCTGCGGATCCGTCCGCGCAAGGTGGCCGTCTACGGGAGCCCGGCGTGAGCGGCGCGAGCGCGGACGCGCTGGCCGCCCGGTTGCGGGCCGCCGAGCCGAGGGCGGGGGCGACGCGGGTCCTCGCGGTCGACGGACGGTCGGGCGCGGGCAAGTCGACGCTCGCCGAGGCCGTCGCGGCCGAGCTGGCCGCGCCGGTCGTGCACCTGGAGGACCTGTACGGCGGCTGGGACGGCCTGGCCGGCGGGGTGGACCGGCTGGTCGCCGAGGTCCTCGCCCCGATCGCGGCGGGCCGCCGGGCGCTCGTCCCGCGTTACGACTGGCACGCCGGGCGGTGGGCCGGGCCGGTGCCGCTCGACCCGCCGGCGGAGCTGGTCGTCGAGGGGGTCGGCGCGGGCAGCCGCCGCGCCGCCGCCTACGCGAGCCTGCTGGTCTGGGTCGAGGCGCCGGACGACGTCCGGCGCCGCCGGGCCCTCGCCCGCGACGGCGACACCTACCTCCCGCACTGGGACCGGTGGGCGGCGCAGGAGGACGACCTGCTCGCCCGCGAGCGCACCGCCGAGCGGGCCGACGTGGTGGTGACGTCATGAGCCCCGGCGGGCTCGTGCGGCGCTGGTCGCCGCCGCTGGCGCTCATCGCGCTGATCGTCGCGGCCTGGCAGTTCTACTCGGCGCACGGCAACCTGGGCGAGGACGTCCTGCCGGGCCCCGGCAGGGTCCTGGCGCAGGGGTGGGAGCACCGCGGCGACCTGTGGACCAACACGCTGCCGACGCTGCGCGCGACCCTCGCCGGGTTCGGGCTGTCGCTCGCGGTCGGGTTCGGGCTGTCGGTGCTGATCGACGTCTCGGCGGCGCTGCGCCGGGCGCTGACGCCGGTCCTCGTCGTCACCCAGACGCTGCCGCTGATCGCGATCGCCCCGCTGGTGGTGCTCTGGTTCGGCTTCGACCTGCTGCCCAAGGTCCTGCTGGTCGCGTTCGTCACGTTCTTCCCGATCACCGTGGCGCTGACCGAGGGCTACGCCGCGGCCGATCCGGACAGCGAGGCCCTGCTGCGCAGCATGGGCGCCGGCCGCTGGCGGATCTTCCGGATCCTGCGGGTCCCGACCGCCGTCCCGTTCTTCTTCGCCGGGCTCCGCATCGCGATCACCTACGCGGTCGTCGCGGCGATCTTCGCCGAGTACGCGGGCGCGACGACCGGGCTCGGCATCTACATGCAGAACGCCAAGAACTCCTTCCGGACCGACCTGGTGCTCGCCGCCGTCGGCGTCAGCGCCGCGCTGACCCTCGCGCTGTTCGCGCTCACCTTCGCCGCGGAACGGCTGCTGGCGCCCTGGACGCGGGCGGGGAGGGACGCATGACCTCGGTGGAGATCCGCGGGCTCAACCGGTCGTTCGACGGGGTGCCCGTGCTGAAGGACCTGTCCCTGGACGTGCCCGAGGGCGAGTTCGTGTCGATCCTCGGCCCGAGCGGCAGCGGCAAGTCGACGATGTTCTCGGTGCTGACCGGGGCGCTCGCGCCGTCGTCCGGGCAGGTCCTCCTGGACGGGCGGCCGCTCGCCGAGCGTCCCGGCCGCTTCGCCTACATGCCGCAGCGGGACGCCCTGCTGCCGTGGCGGCGGATCATCGACAACGCGACCCTCGGCCTGGAGATCGCCGGGGTGCGCCGCGCCGAGGCCCGCCGCCGGGTCGAACCGCTGCTGGAGACGTTCGGCCTCGCCGGATACGAGCGGTCCTACCCGGCGCGGCTGTCGGGCGGGATGCGCCAGCGGGCCGCGCTGCTGCGCACCGTCGTCCAGGAGCGGGACGTCCTGCTGCTGGACGAGCCGTTCGGCGCGCTGGACGCCCTCACCCGCACCCGGATGCAGCAGTGGGTGGAGGGCGTGTGGGAGAGGTACCGCTGGACGGTCCTGCTGATCACCCACGACGTCCGGGAGGCGATCTTCCTGTCCGACCGGGTGTACGTGTTCTCGCCGCGTCCCGCGACCGTCGTCAAGGAGGTGCTGGTGGACCTGCCCCGCCCACGGACGTTGGAGACCGTGACCGATCCGAAGTTCGTCGAGATCGAGGCCGAGCTGCTCGGCACCCTGCTGGAGGAGAGGCTGTGAGCGATGAAGGAGCGGGCCGGCGCATCCGGCTGCACGGGCTGCGGCAGTCGACCGTGGGGCACACCGCCGTCGGCCTGTGGCGGCACCCCGACAGCCGCGCCCACGAGTACCGGGAACTGCACCACTGGATCGAGACGGCCCGCATCCTGGAGCGCGGCTGCTTCGACGCGCTGTTCGTCGCCGACGCGCTCGGCCCGCTCGACACCTACCAGGGCAGGGTGGACGCGGCGCTGCGCGACGGCGTGCAGACCCCGACCGACGACCCGCTCCTGGTGATCAGCGCGATGGCGGCCGCCACCGAGCACCTCGGGTTCGCCGTCACGGTCTCGACCACCTACGAGCAGCCCTACGCCTTCGCCCGGAAGATGACCACGCTCGACCACCTGACCCGGGGCCGGATCGGCTGGAACATCGTCACGTCCGCGCTCGACAGCGCCGCCCGCAACCTCGGCCTGGAGCGGCAGCTCCCGCACGACGAGCGGTACGTCCGGGCCGAGGAGTTCATGGAGGTCGTCTACAAGCTCTGGGAGGGGAGCTGGCGGGACGACGCCGTCGTCCGCGACGGCGTGTTCGCCGACCCGGCGCGGGTGCGCCCCGTCCTGCACGACGGCGAGTACTACCGGGTGCGGGACATCGCCCTGTCGGAGCCGTCGGCGCAGCGGACGCCGACGCTCTACCAGGCCGGGACGTCCCCGGCGGGCATCGCGTTCGCCGCCCGGCACGCCGAGGGCGTCTTCCTGTCGGCGTACGAGCCCGCCGGCGCGCGCTCCCTCGTCGACAGGGTGCGGGCGTCCGCCGCCGAGCAGGGACGCGACCCCCGCTCCCTGAAGTTCTTCCCCATCATGACCGTCGTGGCCGCCGAGACCGACGAGGCCGCCCGCGCCAAGTACGCCTCCTACGCCGCCTGCGCGAGCTGGGAGGGCAGCCTCGCCCGCTGGAGCGCGCTCATGCAGATCGACCTGTCGGTCCTCGACCCCGACAAGCCGCTGGAGTACGTGGACACCGACGGCATCCGCGGGATGGTGGAACTGTTCACCACCCTCGACCCGACCCGGACCTGGACGCCCCGCGCGATCGGCGAGTTCGTCGGCGTCGGCGGGGGAGGACCCGTGCTGGTGGGCTCGCCCGCCACCGTCGCTGACGGCCTGGAACGCTGGATGGAGGACGCCGACGTGGACGGCTTCAACCTCGCCGACCCCGTCGCCCCGGCGGGCCACCGCGACTTCGTCGACCTCGTCGTCCCCGAACTGCGCCGCCGCGGACGCGTCTGGCCCGCCTACGAGGGCACCACGCTGCGCGAGCGGATCAGCGGCGGCCCGCGCGTCCGCCCCGACCACCCGGCGCACGCCCACCGGTGGACGCCGTGACCGCCCTCATCACCCCCGCGGACCTGGCCGCCCGCCTCGGCGACCCCGGCCTGCGCGTCCTCGACGCCACCGTCCGCCTGCTCCGGCCGCCCGGCGGCGGCCCGTACGTGCCGGAGAGCGGACTCGCCGCCTACCGCGAGGCCGCGATCCCAGGCGCGGCCTTCGCCGACCTTGTCACCGACCTCGCCGAACCGGGCCCGCTCCCGTTCGCCCTGCCCGCGCCCGCCAGGTTCGCCGCCGCGGCGTCCCGGCTCGGCATCGGACCGGGAACGACCGTCGTCGTCTACGCGCAGGAGTCCCCGATGTGGGCGACGCGGCTGTGGTGGCTGCTCCGCTACTTCGGCTTCGACGCCGTCCGCGTCCTGGACGGCGGCCTGCCCGCCTGGCGGGCGGCGGGACTGCCCGTCGAGCCGGGCACCGCCGTCCACCCGCCCGCGCACTTCACCGCGCACCCGCGCCCCGACCTGCTCGCCCGCCGCCCCGACGTCGAACAGATCGTCGCCGCGGGCGGATCATGCCTGGTGAACGCCCTCTCGCCCGAGGTCTTCCGCGGCGAAGGGCCGACCTCCTACACCCGTCCCGGACGGATCCCCGGCTCGGTCAACGTCCCCGCCCGCGACCTCCTCGACCAGGACGGCCGCTTCCTGCCCCGTCCCGCCCTGACCGCGCGCCTGCGCGACCTGCTGGCCGAGCCGTCGGTCGTCGCCTACTGCGGCGGCGGCATCTCGGCCACCGTCCCCGTCTTCGCCCTGGCGCTCCTCGGCCGGACCGACGTCCGCCTCTACGACGGCTCCCTGGCCGAATGGTCCGCCGACCCGACCCTCCCCCTGACAACCGGCCCGTGACGCCTACTGCCAGCGACGCGAGACGGGGGCCGGTCAGTTGGTGACCGTTGCCAGGTACTGGTCGGTTTTGGCCGGGTCCATCAGCCAGTCGTCGAAGTCGCGGGGGTTGGCGTAGCCGTGGGCGAAGCGGTGGGCGACCGCGTCGTTCTCGGCGGCGATGGCCAGGACCTTCTGGACGTGCTCGGGCAGGGGGCCGAGCATCATGTTGGTGTAGGCGGTGGGGTACTTGGCGTAGTCCCAGTAGGCGTCGAAGGTCTGCTGCATCCAGGCGGCGTCGAACGGCCGGTCGCCGCGGTCCAGGATCGACCGGAGGTAGATCTCGGCGCAGCGCGTGGCGTTGTTGGCGCCCTGGCCGGTCACGGGGTCGTTGGCGACGACCACGTCGCCCATGCCCAGCACCAGCGCGGACGGCGACAGCCTCCCGACCGGGTGGCGGACGATCGGCGGGTAGCCGCCGTACAGGGTGCAGCGGGCGTCGGTGGGTTCGGCGGCGACGGTCCGCTCGTACTCCCACGGCGCGTACTGGCGCATGAGCTCCAGCGTCCGGGCCAGGTGCCCGGCGGGGCCGGGCCGGTCGTCCCAGCAGTCGAGCGGGCCGCCGGGGACGGCCTCCCACAGGATGATGTCGCAGTGGCCGGTGTGGGTGTAGCCGGGCATGAAGAACAGCTCGCCGATGCCGGGCGTGGCCGTGATGCGGACGTGCGGCTCGGGGTGGTCGGGCCACGGCGTCATCCCGTGCAGGTAGATGCACGACAGGTGCCGCTGCGGACGGTCGTAGGGCGACCTGGCCGCGTCCCGGTCGAACAGCTCCACCAGCTCGCCCTTGCCCGCGGCGATGATCGTCAGGTCGTAGAGGGCGGAGAGGCCCTCCAGGTCGGAGGTCATCACGCTGTGGTAGACGGCGTTGCCGCCGCGCTCCTCGAACAGCTCCAGCCAGCCGGCCATCTTGACCCGCTGGTCCACCGACTGGGCGACGTCGTCCCAGCGTCCGAGGGTCTGGAAGGCGCGGGTCCCGGGCGGCGCGGCGACCGTGACGCGCTGCGCGACGATCCGCGGCGCGAGGTGCTCCCAGAGGTTGAGCCCGTGGTCGCGCTCGATCGCCAGCTGCGGCCAGAATATGCACTGGGTCGACATGATGCGGCCGGCGCGGATCTCCTCCGGTGTGCGCGCCGACATGACCGTCACCTCGTAGCCCGCGGCCTGGAGGCACAGGGCCAGCTGCAGACCGGCCTGGCCGGCTCCGACGATCAGGATCCTTCGCAAAGCGTCCTCCTCAGGCGGGCGCCAGGTGCCCGGCGGCGGGTCAGCGGGCGGCGAGCGGGCCGCGGCTCGCGGTGCGGTCGAGGGTGTGGCGGAGCGTGCGGGTGAAGGTCTCCACGGCCGAGCCGCGGTGGCGGGCGTCGCAGGTGATGAGCGGCACCCGCGGGTCCAGCTCCAGCGCCTGCCTGACCTGGGCGAGCGTGTGGGTCTGCCGCCCGTCGAACAGGTTGACCGCCACGATGAACGGCACGTCGGAGTCGTTCTCGAAGTAGTTGACCGCCGCGAACGAGGCTTCCAGCCGCCGGGTGTCGACCAGGACGACGGCGCCGCTGGCACCGCGGCACAGGTCGTCCCACATGGGCCAGAACCGCGGCTGCCCGGGCGTGCCGAACAGGTACAGGACGAGGTCGGGCGCGAGGGTGACGCGGCCGAAGTCCATCGCGACGGTCGTGGTGGTCTTGGCGCCGGGCTCCTCCAGTGCGTCGACGGTCCTGGCCGCCTGGGTCATCCACGCCTCGGTGTTCACCGGCGGGATCTCCGACACCGCCTCCACCAGCGTCGTCTTGCCCACGCCGAACCCGCCCGCGACGACCAGCTTGACCGACGTGCGCGGGCCCGGCCTCGGCGCGGCGCCGCGCCCCGCGCCGGTGTGCGGGACGCCGCCGGGTTCAGGCGAGCTCGCGTAGACCATCGATCACTCTCTCCAGGACGTGCGGGTCGTACGGCGAGGAGTCCTCGGCGGCGATCACGATCCGGTCGCCGGCGGCCAGGTCGGCCAGCAGCACCCGGGTGACCCCGAGCGAGACCCCGCAGTGGGCGGACAGCTCGGCGACCGACTCGCTGGTGGTGTGCACCCGCTCGTACAGCGCCCTGGCCTCGGGCAGCAGCCGGCCGGCGAACGCCGCGTCGTACCGGCCGCCCGACACCAGCGTGTGCACCAGCAGGTGGCGCCTGCCGCGGGTCCGCCCGCCGGTCAGCACGTAGGGCCGCACCCAGGGGTTGGCCGTCATCTGTTCCTCCCTGCCGTACCGGGCGGTCCGGTCCCGCGGCGCGCGGCGGCCGCGCTGGTGGCGGGGGTCACCCGAGCGCCCCCTCGGTCATCCGGCGCAGGTCGTCGCGCATCTGCGGGGTGAGGACGTGCCCGGCACCGTGCACGAACTTGGTCATGTTGTGGCCCACGGCGCCGAGGTTGGCGCCCTCGCCGACCAGGACGACGAGGCCGGCGAGCTGGCCGATGCCCATGAACAGGAGGTGGCCGCTGCCGAACTTCAGCATGATCTGGTCGCAGCCGCCCGCCCCGACGTGCCGGGCGAGGTTGTTGCCCACGCTGATCATCCCGCTGGTCAGCGCGGCCATCGGATCGACGAACTCCGACGGCCGCGGCGCCGACTGCACCAGCGCCAGGCCGTCCGAGGACACGATCAGCGCGAACGTCACACCAGGAGTGGAGGTGGCGAACTGCCGCAGCAGCCACCCGAAGTCCTGGGGACCCTGCGGTCCGCTGGAGGCGATGCTCACTGCCGTCCTTCTTCCCGGTCGTGCCCGTCGGTTCCGTCGGCGGCGCCGCTCGTCCCGGCGCTGAAAGCCTCCAGATCCGCCGCGAACGAGCCGGCGCCGTCGTCGCCGGACGCGGTCGTCCCGGCCGTCTGGGAGGCCGGCGTCGGAGACGGAGCCGGTGCCGTGGCGACCGGACGCAGGCTCGTGCGCTGCCTGCGGGGCAGCCCGCCGAGGTCGGCCACGTCCTCGGCGGCTGCGGGCGGCGCCGTGCGCGCGGGAGGCTCCGTGCGCTGGGTCAGGGTCAGGTGCGTCAGCTCGGCGGGCGCCGGGCCGGTGCCGTCCGCGTCGGGCTCGTCCTGCTGTATCTCGCAGAGCAGGGAGGCCGGGATGGTCACCATCGCGACGGTCCCGGCGGGCCGGGCCGCGAGCCGGACGCCGACGCCGTGCCGGTGCGCCAGCCGGTGCACCACGGGGAAGCCGGTGCGCCGCGCCGTCTCGCCGGTCACCGCCGGGACGGGCCCGGACAGCGCGGCGTTCAGGCTCTCCAGCTGCTGCGCCGTCATGCCGATGCCGGAGTCCTCGATGCGGAGCATCACCGAGCCGTTGTCGAGGAGGTGGGCGCTGACGGTGACCCGCGACGGCGAGTACCTGGTCGCGTTGTCGAGCAGCGCGGCGACGAGCGAGGCGAGGTCCTCGACCGCGTACGCGGGCACCGCGAGCTCGACCACGCGCAGGATCGACACCTGCTGGTACTGCTCGATGGACGACTCGGCCATGCGCACGACGTCCAGCAGGGAGGTGTCGGGCCCGGAGACGGCCTCGCCGTCCCGGTCGGCGAGCACCCGCAGGTCACGGGCGGCCCGCCGCATCCGCGTCACGCCGTGGTCGATCGTGTAGAGGGCCGCGAGGAGGTCGGGGTCCTCCTCCTGGCGCTCCAGCAGGTCCAATTCCGGACGCATCCGCTCTGCCAGCAGGAGGAATTGCAGGCAGAAACGCTCGCACAGTTCGGCCCACGCCTCAGAATCGCCCGCGGCGACGGAATTCGTGGTGGGGCCCGGTACCGGCGCCTGCGGTGCGGGGAGGCCGGGCACCGGTGCGACGGGCGCCTGCTGCGCGACCTGGACGGGTGCGTGCGGCGTGACCGGCGCGGCCGCCTGCGGCATGACCGGCGCGGCCGCCTGCGGTGTGACCTGGGCGGGTGCCTGCGGCTCGGTCTGCGCCGGTGCCCAGGCCCCCGCCGGCGGCGCGGCGGCCCACATCTGCGCCTGTTCCGCGAGCGGCTGCCCGGCATGAGGCTGCCCGACATGAGGCTGGCCGACATGAGGCTGGCCGGGGTGCGGCTGCCCGGTGGGGAACGACGCGGCGTGCGGTGCCCGGCGCTTCCGCCACCTCACCGGCTCGGACCGGTCACGGACATGTGCGCGGCCTCGGCGCGACGTTGGGTCACAGTAACTTTCTCCAGCTGGGCCTTTGGCGGACACCGGCGGACAGCGACGCCCCAAGGCGGGTGGGTTCGCGAGCGGCCTGCCGGGGGGAGCACCGGTAAGCGTGGCATACGAGCAGACGGCGATCAACGCGTCCGGCCGATATACGTCCTTCTGGCGGTAAATAGCGATATCGGTAATTTGTCGCGCACGCGGCATATGCCGGGCTGGGCCGGGATCACGTGTGACAGGCGGCGGAAAGTGGCATCGATAACCCGTCCACTCCGGCGACCGCAGGCTGGATGCGCCTTTGTTGCGGTCGGTCGTGCGCCTGGTGCTCGCGCTCCGGTTCACGGGCCGCTCGCGACCCGGGTCGTTGCCTCAGCGGGTCGCGGTGAGCAGGCTGGCGCGCAGCGCGTCGGCGTTGTCGGCCAGGAAGCGGGCGAACGTGCGCGGTTCGCGGCCGGTCAGTTCGCGCACCGCGCTCGTGGTGGCCTCCAGGGAGCCGGCCGCCACCTCGCGGCAGAGTTCGGCGAGGTCGTCGGCGAACCCGGCCGGGAGGCCCTGGGCTCGCAGCGTCGCGGCCAGTTCGTCAGGTGACGTTTCGAGATGCGCGACGGAGCGGCCCAGTACGGTGGAGATCTCGCGAGCGATCTCGGTGTGGGTGAGCGCCTGGGGGCCGGTGAGCACGTAGGTCTCGCCGAGTCCGGCCGTCCCGGACAGGAGGGCGGCCGCGCAGGCGGCGATGTCCTGGCAGTCGATGTAGGAGACGCCGGCGTCGCCGTACGCACCGAGGAGCCCGCCCTCGGCGGTGAAGGTGCCCGCCCCGGTGATGAAGTTCTGCATGAAGCCGCTCGGCTGGAGGATCGTCCAGCCGAGCCCGGACGCCTTGAGGTACTGCTCGATCTCCCAGTGCGCGCCTTCCGCCAGCCGCCCGCCCTGGTGGGCATGCCAGACCGAGACCTTCACCACCCGGGCCACCCCCGCGGCGCGGGCGGCGTCGATGGCGGCCCGCTGCTGGCGGATCATCGGCTGCTCGCCCTCGGTCACCGGCTGGGCGCCGGCGGCGTTGAGGAACAGCCGGTCCACGCCCCGCATGGCGGCGGCGAGCGAGCCGGGGTCGTCGAAGTCGCCCACGACGTGGTCGCAGCCGAGGGCCTCTCCCTGGGCGGGGTCCCGGACGAGCGCCCGGAACGGGACGCCGTCGTCGAGCAGGAACCGGACGAGGTGCGTGCCGATGGAGCCGGTGGCTCCGGTCACCAGGATCATGAGCGTCCTTCCGGGGGGCGCGCCGCAGGGGGCGACGCTAAACTGAGGCTGCCTCGGGAACTTATATCGAGGTACCCTCGACTTACAAGGGGAGGACGCGTGAGCACCACCCGCCGACGGCGGGCCGATGGGCGGCGCAACTACGAGCGCCTGCTGGCCGAGGCCGACACCGCCTTCGCCGAGCGCGGTGTCGGCGCGAGCCTGGAGAGCGTCGCGCGCGGCGCGGGCGTGGCCATCGGCACCCTCTACGGCCACTTCCCGACGCGCCGCGCGCTGGTCGGCGCGCTGTTGCGCGAGCGCAACGAGGCCCTGTTCGAGCTCGGCGACCGGCTCGTCGCCGACAACGATCCCGCCGCCCTGGCGACGTGGGTGCGGGCGGTCACCGAGCATGCCGCCACCTACGGCGGCCTGGCCTCGATGCTGGCCGGCGGCCTGGACGACGAGGCGTCGGAACTGCACGACTCCTGCGTGCGGATGGCCGGGATCGGCGACCGGCTCGTCGCGCTGGCGCGTGCGTCGGGCACCGTCCGTCCCGATGCGACCGGTGCGGACGTCACGGCGCTGACCACCGCCGCCGCCGCGCTCCGCGAGAACCTGTCGGCCGCCGCGTCCGACCGCCTCATCGCCCTCGCCCTGGACGGCCTCGCCGCCGCCCGGTAACCGCCGACCGGAGGTGACGCGGCGCGGCCGGTTAGTGCCGTCGGGGGATGGCGATAGTGCCTGGGGCCCTTGTCGGAGCCGGGGGGCCGGGAGACTCTGATCATCGTCGCGTCGTGATCGTTCAGTGTGTCGGTCCTGGTCGGGAGGCCTTTCGGGACGCCTCGCGGCGGTGCGCCCGGCGGGTCGCGCGAGCCTGCCCGCCGGCACCGGAACGGTCGTCGGCGCGAGTCCGAGTCCCCCCTTCGGAAGGAGACCAGATGCGGATCCGCACCGCAGTCGCCAGCGTCGGGATCGCCGTGACGGCGGTCGCCGGCCTGAGCGCCCCCGCGCAGGCGGCCAGCTGGAAGTCGTACGGCGGCTACACGACCAAGAGCAAGTGCATCGACGCCGGTCAGCAGTACGTCCGCGAGGGCTTCAACGAGTACAAGTGCACGTACGCGGGTCCGGCGATCTACCCGCCGTACACGCTCTGGCTCCGCTAGGACGCGGCGGCGCAGCGGACGCCGGGGAGTGCGGCTCCCCGGCGTCCCCGCGTTGCACGCCGGGCTCAGTCCTCGTCCGGTGCTTCGAGCGCGCGCTCCAGTTCGTCGGTGTGCAGGAGGCCGCGGTCGACGCGGCCGGTGCGGTAGGCGGCGCGGCCGACCAGGTGCGCCGCGACCGGGACGGTGATCAGCTGGAGCAGTGCGACCAGCGCCAGCGAGGTGAGCACCTCGACGGTCGGGAACCGGACGCCGACGCCGGCCAGCACCAGCAGCAGCCCGACGGCCTGCGACTTCGTCGCGGCGTGCATCCGGGTGAACAGGTCGGGCAGCCGCAGCACGCCGAGCCCGGCGCTGAGCGAGGCGCCCGCGCCGAGCAGCAGGAGCGCCGCCGTGAACGCCGTCCTCACGCGTCCGCCCCCTGGTCCGGTTCGTCCGGCCGGGCGGCGTGGGGGACGAGGAACCGGGCGACCGCGACCGAGCCGACGAAGGCCAGCAGCGACAGGGCCAGCAGCGTCGGCATCACCCACGTGTCCCCCTCGGCGACCGCGGACACGCCCAGCCCCGCCATGATCACGGCGAGCAGGACGTCCAGCGCCATCGCCCGGTCGAGCATCGACGGCCCCCGGACGATCCGGACGAGCGTGCACACGGCGGCGAGGAACAGCACGGCCGCGACCGCGCCGAGCACGGCCGTCACGTCCCGTCCCCCGCGAGGGCGCGCAGGTCGTCGCGGGTGCCGAAGGCGCGGACCGTCCGGCGTTCGAGCGCCTGCACGTCCCGCCGGGCCTTCGCCACGGCCGCGTCGTCGCCGGCGCCGAGGACGTGCAGGAACAGCGTCGCGTCGGAGTGCCGGACGTCCAGCACCAGCGTGCCGGGCGTCGCCGACAGCGCGATCGCCATGATGGTGAGGATCGAGTCGGAGCGGGTGCGCAGCGGGACCGCGATGACCGAGTTGCGCGCGCACCGGCCGCGCCCGCCCGCCGCCTGCCAGGCCAGCGGCCCGGCGCTGTGCAGCAGGTCGGCGGCGGCGCGCAGCGCGAACACGGCGAGCCCGAAGGGCCTCAGCCGCAGCTGCGGGCCGACCGGCGGGAGCGGGAACGCCAGCTGGAGCAGCACCGCGAGGACCAGCCCGGACAGCAGGTTCGCGACGGTCGGCCGGTCCCACAGCAGCACCCATACGAGCGTCAGCCAGACGACCGCGGGCAGCCGGACCGCGCGGCGGCGTCCGGCGGTGGACTCCCTCAAGTGGCGCCTCCCGATGGGAAAACGGCCCGCGTGTAGGTCTCCGGGGCCAGCAGTTCGGCGGCGGCGCGCTCGCACAGCGCGTACAGCGGGCCGCCCGCCGCGGTGTAGGCGAGGCTGAGGACGACCAGCGCGGCGCTCCCGGCGACCATCGCGGCGGGCAGCCGCGCGGTCCGCGCGTCCGGCGGAGGGTCGTCCGGCGGGGCGCTCCAGAACGCCTGGTTCCACACCTTAACCAGCGAGTACAGGGTCAGCAGGCTCGTCACCGCGGCGCCCGCGACGAGGGCGTCCACCAGCGGCCCGCCCTGGGCGAGGCCCGCCCGCAGGAGCCCGAGCTTGCCGATGAATCCCGACAGCGGCGGGATCCCGCCGAGGTTCATCGCCGGGACGAAGAACAGCGCGCCGACGAGCGGCGCGGTGCGCGCGAGCCCGCCGAGCCGGGCCAGCGACGTCGTGCCGCCGCGCCGGTCGATCAGCCCGGCGGCCAGGAACAGCGTGGTCTGCACCGTGATGTGGTGCAGGACGTAGAAGACGGTCGCGGCGAGCCCCGCCGCCGAGTCCAGCGCCACCCCGAAGACCATGTAGCCGATATGGCTCACCAGCGTGAACGACAGCAGCCGCCGCACGTCGATCTGCACCATCGCGCCGAGCACCCCGGCGAGCATGCTCAGCAGCGCCGCGATCAGCAGGACCCGGCGCAGGTGGCCGTCCGGGAACAGCAGCGTCTCGGCCCGGACGATCCCGTACACGCCGATCTTGGTGAGCAGCCCGGCGAACACGGCGCCGACCGGGGTCGGCGCGGACGGGTAGGAGTCGGGCAGCCACATCGACAGCGGGAACACCGCCGCCTTCACCGCGAACGCCGCGAGCAGCGCCACCTCGGCGATCCGGGCGACGGAGGCGGGCAGCCCGGCGATCCGCGCCGACAGCTGCGCCATGTCGACGGTGCCCGTCGCGGCGTACAGGACGGCGATCGCGACGAGGAACAGCATCGACGACAGCAGCGCGACGACGATGTAGGTCGTCCCGGCGCGGACGCGGGCCATGGTGCCGCCGAGGGTCACCAGCACGTAGCTGGCCATCAGCATCATCTCGAAGCCGACGAACATGTTGAACAGGTCGCCGGCGAGGAACGCGTCGCAGACGCCGGCGGTCAGCAGCAGGTAGGACGGGTGGAACACCGACAGCGGCGTGTCGCGGTCGCGTTCGGCGACGTCCTGCCCGAGCGCGTACACCATCACGCACAGGGTGACGGCGGCCGACACGGCGAGCATCAGCGCCGACAGCCGGTCCGCGACGAGCGTGATGCCGACCGGCGCGGGCCAGCCGCCGAGCCGCGCGGTCTGCGGGCCGTCCCGGTCGGCGCGGACCAGCAGGACGACCGCGACGCCGAGCACCGCGGCGAGCGCGGCGAGGCTGATCGCGCGTTTCAGCACCGGCCGCCGCGGTCCGATGAGGATCTTGACGCCGGCGGCGAGGACGGGCAGCAGCACCGGCAGCGGGACGAGCACGCTCACCGGCCGCCCCGTCCCGACCGGCGGCGAACGTCGCGGGGGACGCCGCCGGGGAAGTCGCTGTCGGACTCCTCGCGGGCGCCGAGCTCGGAGGGGTCGGCGACGGCGCGCCGCTCGCGCTCGGCGCGCAGGCCGACGTCGTCCTCGCTCTCCCGGCGCAGCCGGAGGTCCTCGATGTCGTCGCGGACGTCGTCGTCGCCGCTGAGCCTCCCGTCGCGGTAGGCGATGGCCAGCACGAACGCCGCCGACCCCATCGAGATCACGATCGCGGTGAGGATCATCGCCTGCGGCAGCGGGTCGCTGAGCGCGCCGCGCGGGCCGTCGTGCGGGCCGTGGCCGGTGAGGATCGGCGCGGCGCCGGAGGGGCCGCCCGCGGTGAGGATCAGCAGGTTCACCCCGTTGCCGAGCATCAGGACCCCTACAACGAGCCGGGACAGGCTGCGCTCCAACAGCAGCACGACCCCGGCGGCGACGAGCGTCCCGCCGGTCGCGGCGAGAATCAGCGACGGGCTCATCAGGCGGTCCCTTCGCCGGTGCGGTCCGCCGCGGTCTGCCGGTCGATCTCGGCGCCGAGCACGGTGAGCACGGTGAGCACGAGCCCGACGACGATCAGGTAGACGCCGGTCTCGAACAGCAGCGACGTGACGAAGTGGACGTGGCCGAGCACGGGCAGGTGGACGTCCACGGACGTGCTCTCCAGCACCGCGTCGCCCCAGGCCAGCCCGCCGAGTCCGGTCCCGGCCGCGACGATCATGCCCGCGCCGAGCAGAGCGCCCGCCGGGACCGGCGCCGCCTCGTGCAGCTCGTACGGGCCGCCCGCGAGGTAGCGGACGGCGAGCGCGAGCCCCGCGACGATGCCGCCCGCGAACCCGCCGCCGGGCGCGGAGTGCGCGGTGAACAGCAGGAACAGCGAGTACAGCAGCACGGTGTGGAAGATCGCCCGGGCGACGGCCTCGAACACGATGGAGCGCCGTTCGGCGGCGAGCGTGGACCCGGCCGCGAGCCATCCGGGGGGCGGGGCGGCGTCCAGGGCGGTGATCTCCTCGACGCCCCACACGCTGGTGCCGGGACCGGGCGGGGGCGGCGCCGACAGCGGCCGCCGCGCGAACACCATGCTGGTCACGCCGAGGGCGGCGAGCGTGATGACGGCGCTCTCGCCGAACGTGTCCCAGGCGCGCAGGTCGACCAGCGTCAGCGCGACGATGTTGCCGCCGCCAGCCTCGTGGGCGGCGCCGGGGTAGGCGGCGGAGACTGGGACGTCGCGGCGGGCCTGCGCGGCGAGCAGCGTGACGGCGGTCGCGGTGAGCCCGGCCAGCGCGCCGGTCACCAGGTGGACGGTGCGCTGCGCGGGGGAGCGCGTCGAGAACCGGGCGGGCAGCCGCCGCAGCACCAGCACGAAGACGATCAGGCCCGCGGTCTCGGCGAGGAACTGAGTGAGCGCCAGGTCGGGAGCCCCGTGCAGGACGAACAGCGTGGAGACCCCGAACCCGGACGCGCCGGACAGCACCACCGTCTGCCCCCGGTCGCGGGCCCGGATCGCCGCGGCCGCCGCGGCGACGGTGAGCAGCGCGACGAGCGCCTGCGCGGGGGAGTCCCAGAGCCGCCCGCCGAGCGGGTCCGGCCACGGCAGCCCCGCCACGACGGCGCCGCCCGCCAGGGCGACGGCGGTGAGCAGGATGACCAGCAGGTAGTCGGGCAGCGACCCGCGCTGCACGGTCCCGGTGAGTTGCAGCGCGAACGTGCTGAGCCCGTGCATGAACCGCAGGTAGACCCGCTCGGGCTCGAAGAACTGGGGGACGCGCGCGATGTGCCGTCCCAGGGCGAACAGCGCGGCGCCCAGCGCCAGCGACACCGCCGTGAGCAGCAGCGGCAGGCCGAACCCGTGCCACGCGGACAGGTGGTAGCCGCCGTGCCGGGTCACCGGGAACGGCGCGGCCTCCCGCCCGATCGGCGCGTCCAGCCGCGCGGCGAGCAGCCCGACGACGACGCCCGCCGCCGCGAGCAGCACCACCGGCGCGACCAGCAGAGTCCCGGGACCGTGCACGTCGCGCGGCGCGACGCCCTCCTTGCGCGCGAACGCGCCCCACAGGAACCGCAGGCTGTACGCGGCGGTCAGCGCCGACCCCACCGTGAGCAGGACGAGCAGCCAGGCATCGCCGCCGAGGAACGCCTCGTACGCGGCCTCCTTCCCGGCGAACCCGAGCGTCGCCGGGACGCCCGCCATCGACGCCGCCGCCGCGATCGCCGCCCCGGCCAGCACCGGCGTCTCGCGTCCGAGCCCGGACAGCTTGCGCAGGTCGCGCGTGCCCGTGGCGTGGTCGACCACCCCGACCGCGAGGAACAGGGCCGACTTGAACAGGGCGTGCGCGAGCAGCACCGTGAACCCGGCGAGCGCGGCGACCCGGTTCCCCGTGCCGACCAGCACGATCATGAACCCGAGCTGGCTGACCGTCCCGTAGGCGAGCAGCAGCTTCAGGTCGTGCTCGCGCAGCGCCCGCCATCCGGCCAGCAGCATCGTCGCGACGCCGCAGCCCAGCACGATCGGCCGCCAGCCGGGCGTCCCGGCGAACGCGGGCGCGAGCCGCGCGACGAGGAACACGCCCGCCTTCACCATCGCGGCGGCGTGCAGGAACGCGCTGACCGGCGTCGGCGCGGCCATCGCCCCCGGCAGCCACAGGCCGAACGGGACGATCGCCGACTTCGCCAGCGCGCCGGCGAGGATCAGCACGACCGCGGCCGTCACGGTGCCCCCGCCGGGCGGCGCCGCGACGATCGCCGACAGCCGCCCGGTGCCCGCGGCCTGCCCGAGCAGGAGGAGCCCGACGAGCATCGCCAGCCCGCCGAACGTGGTGATGACGATCGCCTGCGTCGCCGCGCGCCGGGCGGCGCCGCGCTCCGCGTCGTACCCGATGAGCAGGTACGACAGGACGGTCGTCAGCTCCCAGAACACGTACAGCAGGACGAGGTCGTCGGCCAGGGCCAGCCCGAGCATCGCGGCGCCGAACGCGACCAGCTCCCCGGCGAACGCGCCGAGCTTCGGCTCCGCGCCGCCGAAGTAGTGCCCGCAGTACAGCACGACGAGCGCGCCGACGCCGCCGACGACGACCGTCATCATCCAGGTCAGCGGGTCGGAGCGCAGGTACAGGTGCAGCCCGAGGCCGGGGATCCACGACCACGACTCGGTGCGCGGCGCGCCGCCGCGCAGCCACGGCTCCGCCGCCCACGCGGCCGCCGCGGCGAGCACCGCCGCCAGCGGCGGGAACGCGCCCCGCCCGAGGGCCCGCACGAGTACCGGCGCCGCCGCCGCGGCCGCGCAGTACGCGGCGAGCAACAGCAGCAACAGGGCTCCAGCGGGAGTGGGCGGCGAACCGGAGGTCACGCCTGGTGATCAGATCGTGCTGAGGCGTCACATTAGTGCTCGGCGGGGGCGCCGCAACGCTCTCCGGCCCGCCGACACGATTGCTTTACCCGCACGTGCCGCCGGGCCAGGCCACCCAGGCGTCCCCCGGCCCAGGGGCCGCCGCTCGTCGGGCGCTCCCCGCATGTCCCCTGATTGAGTGACGTGCGCGTGACGTCCTCGCTACCTAGCGTTATAAGCGTTGAAGGAGACCAGGTAGACGAGGGGAGCTCGCGATGGGAGCACTGACGAGCCCGGGTTGGTATTTCGTGATGCTGCCGGACACGGACGCCGCGTCCGACGTCGTGGAGCGGCTTCCCGCCGGGGCGCGCCGGTTGGAGGACCATCCCTCCGGGCGGCCCTGGCTCATGGGGGAGATGCCGGACGACCAGGTGGCCGTGGGGCGGGCGCGTGACGCTCGGGTCGCCGTGCTCGGGTACTCCTCGGCCACCGCCGCGGGACTGGACGCCGCGGCCGGCCGGCTCGCGTCCGTCGAGCAGCTGGACGCGACGGCGCGGATGCTGGCCGGTGGATTCCACCTGCTCGGCGCCGCCGATGGGCGGCTCCGCGCGCAAGGGGCCGCGTCGGGGATGCGGCGGGTCTTTCACGCCGTGATCGGCGGTGTGCCGGTCGCCTCCGATCGGGCGGACGTGCTCGCCGACCTCGGCGGGCTGCCCTACGACGACCTGGCGCTCGCGGCGGCGCTGGTGCGGGGCCTGCCGCGCCCGCTGGGCGACCTGCCGCTGTGGCGCGGCGTGGAGCCGGTCGAGCCCGAGGCGTACCTGCTCGTGGAGCGCGACGGGACGTGCCGCTCGGTGACGTGGTGGCGGCAGCCGGACGCCGAACTGTCCAGGAGCGAAGGGGCCGAGGCGCTGGCACGCGCTCTCGAAGGCGCCGTGGCCGCGCGTACCGCGGCCGGTGGTGTGATCCACTGCGACCTGTCCGGCGGGCTGGACTCGACGCCGCTGTGCTACTTCGCCGTCAGGGGACCGGCCCGCGTCCTGTCCCATACCGGCTACAACGCTGATCCGACCGGCACCGAGGACCTGGAGTGGGCGCGGAAGGCTCTGCCCGCGATGCCGGGCCTGGAGCACGAAGCGGTGTCGATGGCTTATATGCCGGACTTCTTCGAGGGCATCCTCTCGGCGAGGCACCGCATGGACCGCCCGTCCCAGGCCGTCCTGGCGGGCCCTCGGCTGGCTGCCGGCGCCGTCCGCGCCCGTGACCGCGGTGCCCGCGCGTACCTGACCGGCCTCGGCGGCGACCATCTGCTGCGCTCGCCGGCCGCGATCCACCACACGCTGTTCCGGCGGCATCCGCTGCTGGCGCTGCGCCACGTACGCGCCGCCCAATGCCTCGCCGGAAAACCCACCCTGGCGGGAATCGGGCCCCTGCTGAACAGGACCTCGTACGCGCGGTGGCTCGACGCTCAGGCGGCCGGGCTCCGGCGGGCCGACCAGGAGCGGACGGAGCAGACCCTGACGTGGGGCGCCGACATCCGGCTCCCGCGCTGGCTGACCGACGACGCCGCCGCGCTCCTCGCACGACGTCTGGCCGGGCAGGCCGGGCGGGCGCGGCCTCTCGGACCGACCCGCGCGGCGCACGCGCAGCTCGCGGTCGTCCGGGACGGCACGAGGATCTCGCGAGGCGTCCAGCAGCTCGGTGCCTGGTACGGCATCGCGATGGAGTCGCCCTTCTTCGACGACCGTGTCGTGGAGGCCTGCCTGTCGGTCCGGCTGGCGGACCGCGACGCTCCGACCGAGTACAAGCCGCTGATCAAGGCCGCGATGCGGGGCAGGCTCCCCGACGACTTCCTCGCGCGCTCGACCAAGATCGGCGGCGCTCCGCAGGCGGCGCGCGGGCTCGACCGGTACTGGGACGAGCTCATGGCCCTCTGCGAGGAGTCGGGCCTGGCGGCGGCCGGTCTGATCGACCTGGCGGCGCTGCGGGAGCACACCCGCCCCCAGCGGCATCGCAAGCGGGACGGCGCGCTCGACCTGACGGTCAACTGCGCGGCCGTCCTGACCTACCAGCGAAGGGCCGCCGCCGCGGTCCCGTCGTCGAGAGCGGGTGCGTGATGGCGCAGGTCTTCCGTCTGAGCGGCGACATCGCCCGCACCGCCACCGAGTACGGCGAAGTGCTCCTGGACGAGCGGCGCGGCAGGTACTTCCGGCTGAGCCGCACGGCGGCCGTCATCGTCGGGCTGCTGGAGGACGGCGGCGACGTCCCCGGCACGGCCCGGGAACTGCACGAACGGTACGGGATCGCCGAGGACCGGGCCCGCGCGGACATCGCCGGCCTCCTCGCCAGGCTCCGCGACCTCGGGCTGGTGGCCTCATGAGGCCCCGCGTCCGGGTCCGCCTGGCCGTCGGCGCCGGCGCCTGCCTGGCCCGCCTGAAGCCGCGGCGGATCGAGAAGGTGCTCGCGTTCGCCTCCAGGGGCGCACGGCCCGCCACCCGCGACGAGGCGGAGGCGCTGTTGAGCGACGTCCTCGCCGCGAGCCTGCGATCGCACGGGACCGAGGCGTGCCTGCGGCGCTCCCTGGCGGTGGTGCTGCTCGGCCGGACGCGCGGAGTGTGGCCTACCTGGTGCGTCGGCGTGCTCACGGCTCCTCCGTTCATGGCGCACGCCTGGGTCGAGGCCGGCGGCGTCATGATCGGCGAGCGCGCCGGCGCCGCCTTCTACGGACGGCTCATCTCCGTCGGGCCGCCCCGCCCACCGGCCCCGAGGCGCCGGCCGCCGGTCTCCGAAGACCGGTCGGCGACCGCCAGGGCCGGAGAGACCGCCCGTACACCATCCGACCATGCGGAAAGGAGGTGAAAGAGATGGACGCGTTCTCCTACGAGGCGCCGGAGGTCATCGACCTCGGCGACTTCACCGAGGCGACCGGCAACACCGGGATCCGGAACAACGACGAGATCTACATGCCGTTCGACGAGTGGCACTGATCTCGCGGCACCATGAGGCGCCGTGAGGCGCCATGTCCGGCAGGGGCGCCGCCATGAGGGCTGGTGGCGGCGCCCCTTTCGCACGTCCGACAACGAATCGCACGTCCGGGAGGTGACATGGGCGGGACCGCCGAGGCGCTCCGGGGAGCGGCGCGGTCGTCGGGCCGCTGGGGGCTCGTGCTGGCCGCCGCCTCGCTGCTGGAGGCGGCCACGCTGCTGACCCTGCCCGCCACCGTGGCCCGCGCCGTGGACGCCGCGCTGGCCGGGTCCCCGATCGCGCCCGCGGCGGTGCCGGCGCTCGGCGTGCTCCTGCTGGCGACGGTCTCCGAGGCGGCCCGGCGGCTGGCTGCCGCGGTCGTGCAGGAGCGCGGCGCCCTGCACCTGCGGCGCCGCCTGGTCCGGCACGTCCTGGCGCTGGACCTGCGCGGCCAGCGCGCCTTCGACACCGGGGACCTGCTGAGCAGGCTGACCGGCGCGGCCCACGAGGCCGCCGCCGCCCCGGTCGCGGCGGCTCGGGCGGCGACGTCCGTGGTGATCTCGCTCGGCGGGCTGGCGGCGCTGTTCGCGCTGGACGTCCGCCTGGGCCTGCTGTTCCTGTGCGCGGCGCCCGCGGCGGCGTGGACGACCCGCTCGTCCCTGGGGCAGATGTCGCTGTTCACCGGCCGCTACATGAGCGTGCTCGGCGAGCTGTCGGCCCGGCTGGTCGAAGCGGTGCGGGGCGCTCCGGCGATCCGCGCGGCCGGAACGCTGGACCGGGAGATCGCGCGGGTGCGGCAGCCGCTGGCCGACCTGCGCGCCGCCGGGGACCGGTTCTGGGACGTGCAGCGGCGCATGGCCGTCCGGCTCGGCCTCGCCGCCCCGCTGACGCAGGTCCTGGTCCTCGGGACGGCGGGCGTCGCGGTGGCGTCCGGCGGCCTCGGTCCCGGCGCGCTGCCCGCCGCGTCCGCCTACACGGGGCTCGCGCTCGGCCTGCTCAGGCTGGCGGGTCCGCTCGGCGGGCTGGCACGGGCCCACGGCTGCGCGGCACGCGTCCAAGAGGTGCTCGATGCGCCCGTCCCCGCGACCGGCGCTCGGGCGCTTCCGAACGGCGGCGGGCGGCTGACCCTGCGCGGGATCGGTGTGCGCCGCGGGGAGCACTGGGTCCTCCGCGACGTGAACCTGGACGTTCCCGCCGGATGCTCCGTGGCCCTGGTCGGACGGTCCGGCGCGGGCAAGTCCGCCTTGGCCGAGGTGGCGGGTGGACTTCTCAGCCCCGACACCGGCGACGTGGAGCTGGACGGCGTCCCGCTGCGCGAGCTGGACGCCGCGCAAGCCCGTGTCGCCATCGCGTACGCGTTCGAGCGTCCCAACCTGCTCGGCGACACGGTCGCCGACGCCGTCGCCTACGCCGACCGGCCGGTTGAACGCCGGAGCGTTCGCGCTGCGCTGGCCGCGTGCGGCGCGGACGCCTTCGTCGCGCGGCTGCCGCACCGGGAGCACACCGCGGTGGCCGGGCTGACGCTGTCCGGCGGCGAGCTGCAACGGCTCGGCCTCGCCCGGGCCGTCTGCCGCGACGCCCGCGTGGTGATCCTCGACGACGCCACGTCCAGCCTCGACGGCGCCACCGAGGCCCGCGTCGGCGACGCGCTGGACCGCGTCCTGCGCGGCCGGACCCGCCTGGTCGCCGGGCACCGCGAGCGCACCGCGGCCCGCGCCGACCTGGTCGCGTGGCT
>NZ_CAACUY010000110.1 GCF_900659615.1 Actinomadura fibrosa
CCGCCGAGCCGCCCGCGGCCGGGCGGCTCAGCCGGTGGGCAGCGGCCAGGACGGCGGCGCGGGCCAGGCGACCCGGCCCTCGGGCTCGGGCCGGCCGGGGTGGGCGGTCAGCCAGCGGTGCACGACCTTGCCGGTGGCGTTGCGGGGCAGCTCGGCGATGAAGTGCACGTCGCGCGGCACCGCGTACCGGGCGACCTGGGCGTGGACGTACGCGCGGACGGCCTCCGGGCCGAGCCGGGCGCCGGGCCGCAGGACGACGTAGGCGGCGAGCCGCTGGCCCCAGTCGTCGTCGGGGACGCCGACGACGGCGACCTCGTGGACCTCCGGGAGGCGCAGCAGGGCGTCCTCCACGTCGCGGGGGACGATGTTCTCGCCGCCGGAGACGATCATGCCGTCGCGGCGGCCGTCGACGAACAGCAGGCCGCGGTGGTCGATGTGGCCGAGGTCGCCGGTGGCGAGCAGCCCGCCGCGGACCTCCATGGGCTCGCCGCCGGTGTAGCCCTCGAAGAGCAGCTCGTTCGCGGCGAAGATCTCGCCGATGGTGGAGCGGCCGACCCGCCGGCCGTCCGCGTCGAAGATCGCCAGCGCGGTGTTGCGCGGCGGCCGCCCGGCGGTGCGCGGGTCGAGCCGCAGGTCGCGCGGGGTCGCGATGGACACCCAGGACGCCTCGGTGGAGCCGTAGACGTTGTAGAGGCGGTCGCCGAACGCGTCCATGAAGCGGGTGGCGAGCTCGCCGGGCAGCGCGGCGCCGCTGAGCGCGGCGATCCGCAGCGACGAGGTGTCGTGGGCGGCGCGGACGTCGGGGGCGAGTTCGAGGATCCGCTGGAGCATGACCGGGACGGCGAACACGGCGGTGTCGCGGTGCGCGGCGATCGTCCGGAGCGTCTGCTCGGGGTCGAACCGGCGGTGCAGGACGACCGGCGCGCGCAGCGCCCAGGCCATCTGGAGGGCGGCGTAGCCCCAGGTGTGGAACAGCGGCGCCTCGATGAGCATGGTCTGCCGGGCGCGCAGCGGGATGCGGGACGTCATCGAGGCGAGCGGCCACAGCCCCGGGCGGGGCGGGCGGCGGGCACCCTTGGGGCGTCCGGTGGTCCCGGAGCTGAGCATGATCGTCCGGCTCTGGATCTGCGGGGGCCCGGCGGCCGCCGCGACCTCGGCGTCGGTGACGGAGCGGATCACCTCGCCGATGCTCGGGCCGGCCTCCGCCAGAACGGGGATTCCGGGATCGGAGTCGAGGGGGGCGCTCGCCGGGGGCGGGACCGTCCCGGTGGCGACGGGCGCGGCGAGCGGCGCGCCGTGGCCGCCCGCACCGGGCGGGCGGTGGTCGGCCCACAGGACGGTCCGGCGCAGCGCGATGGGGACGTTCGCGAGCAGCGGCGCGAACTCGGCGTCGGCGACGATCAGGACGGGCCGCAGCTCGCCGAGGACGGCGCGGATCTGCCCGGTGCCGAACCCGGTGTTGAGCAGGACGACCTCGGCGCCGCGCCGGCTGCACGCGACGAGGGTCAGCGCCATCCCGCGGTGGTTGCGGCAGAGCACGCCGACGCGCGGGCGGGGCCCGTGCAGCGGCAGCCCGGCGGCGAGCCTGGCGCTCTGGTCGGCCAGCTCGGCGAAGGTGAGGACGCCCTCGTCGTCGATCAGCGCGGGGCGGGACGGGGAGCGCGCGGACGCGGCGGCGACGAGCCCGGCGAGCGTGGTGCCCCAGCGGCGCAGCGCGCCGAACTGGCGGAGCATCCGGCGGGGGCCGCCGGAGAACAGCAGGCCCGTGCGCGTCAGGAGGGCGGTGAGATCGCGGATGTGCCCGATCCGCCGGCGCAATCCCGGCCGATAGACGGGCCTCGCGTGCACCACCGTGCCCTCCTCCGGTGATTTCGAGCCACGTTACCCATGGGTCCGTATGCGAACAAGGGCACCGTCGTCCTGACCCGATGTCAGTGGTTACTGACGAGTAGTATTACGGGTTACCAGCGAGTAGCATCGTTGCCGTGGGTACTCGTGCCGCCCCGCCCAGCGCGGGCGGCACGAGGCTCAACGCCACCGGCTCCCCGCGCACCGCGTTGACCGGCTCGCCGCGTCGACCGGCTCGTCCCATCGACCGCAGGAAGGACGCCCCCGTGCCTCGCACCGCACGCGACGTCGTGTTCGTCGACGGCGTACGCACGCCGTTCGGCAAGGCCGGCCCCAAGGGCCTGTACGCGGAGACCCGCGCCGACGACCTGGTCGTCCGCGCGATCCGCGAGCTGCTGCGCCGCAACCCGTCCCTCCCGCCGGAGCGGGTGGACGAGGTCGCCATCGCCGCGACCACGCAGACCGGCGACCAGGGCCTGACCATCGGCCGCTCCGCCGCCGTCCTCGCCGGGCTGCCGAAGAGCGTCCCCGGCTACGCCATCGACCGGATGTGCGCGGGCGCGATGACCGCGGTGACCACCTCCGGCGCCGGGATCTCGTTCGGCTCCTACGACGTGGTCATCGCGGGCGGCGTCGAGCACATGGGCCGGCACCCGATGGGCGAGGGCGTCGACCCGAACCCGCGGTTCCTGGCCGACAGGCTCGTCGACCCGTCCGCGCTGGTCATGGGCTCCACCGCGGAGAACCTGCACGACCGGTTCCCGGAGATCACCAAGGACCGCGCCGACGCCTACGCCGTGCGCAGCCAGCAGAAGGTCGCCGCCGCCTACGCCGCCGGGAAGATCCAGCCGGACCTGGTGCCGACGGCGATCCGCTCCGCGGAGAAGGGCTGGGGCCTCGCCACCGAGGACGAGCCGCCGCGCCCCGGCACCACGCTGGAGGACCTGGCGAAGCTGAAGACCCCGTTCCGCGTGCACGGCAACGTCACCGCGGGCAACGCGGCGGGCCTGAACGACGGCGCGACCGCCTGCCTGCTGGCCGCGGAGGACGTGGCCCGCGAGCTCGGCCTCACCCCGCGGATGCGGCTGGTCGACTTCTCCTTCGCCGGTGTGGAGCCCGAGGTCATGGGCGTCGGGCCCGTCCCGGCCACCGAGCGGCTGCTCGCCCGCAACGCGATGACGATGGACGACATCGGCCTCATCGAGATCAACGAGGCGTTCGCGGTGCAGGTGCTGGCGTTCCTGGAGCACTTCAAGATCGCCGACGACGACCCGCGCGTGAACCCGTGGGGCGGCGCGATCGCGCTCGGCCACCCGCTGGCCTCGTCCGGCGTCCGGCTGATGAACCAGCTCGCCCGGCTGTTCGAGGAGCGCACCGACGTCCGGTACGGCCTCACGACGATGTGCGTCGGCATGGGCATGGGCGGCACCGTGCTCTGGGAGAACGTGAACTGGGAAGGCGCAAAATGAGCGACGAAGGCGTTCTGGGGGGCCGGGGGACCGCCCCCGGGGAGAGCACAGTGAGCGATATCGCCAAGATCTTCGAGGACGAGGTCGTCACGCACGCGCGTGTCCGCGACGTGGCCCTCCCGTACGGGGCGGGCACGCTCGCGCTGATCACGCTCGACAACGGCTTCGACCACACCAAGCCGAACACGTTCGGCCCGAACGGCCTGGCCGAGCTGAACGCCGCGATCGACCAGGTCGCCGCGCGCGACGACATCGCGGCCGTCGGCGTCACGGGCAAGCCGTTCATCTTCGCGGTCGGCGCCGACCTCAAGGGCGTCCCGCTGATCCGGCGGCGCGAGGACGCGGCGGCGATCGGGAAGCTGGGGCACGACGTGTTCCGGCGCCTCGGCGAGCTGGACGTCCCCTCGTTCGCCTACTACAACGGCGCGGCGATGGGCGGCGGCGTCGAGATCGGCCTGCACTGCACGTACCGGACGGTGTCGGAGGGCGTCCCGGCGTTCGCGCTGCCGGAGGCGTTCCTCGGGCTGGTGCCCGGCTGGGGCGGCACGTACCTGCTGCCGAACCTGATCGGCGCGGAGAAGGCGCTGAAGGTCGTCATCGAGAACCCGCTCGCGCAGAACCGCATGCTGAAGGGCCGGCAGGCCTACGAGCTGGGCATCGCCGACGCGATCTTCGAGTCGGCCGACTTCCTGGAGGAGTCGCTCGCCTGGACGGCCCGCGTGCTGAACGGCGAGATCACCGTCCGGCGTCCCGAGGTCGACAAGGGCAAGGCGTGGGACGACGCGGTCGCGATGGCGCGCTGGACGGTCGAGGGCAAGCTGCACGGCGCGGCCCCGTCCTACACCCGCGCCCTCGACCTCGTCGCCGCCGCGAAGGACCGCACGCGCGACGAGGGCTTCGCCGCCGAGGACGAGGCGCTCGCCGACCTCATCATGAGCGACGAGCTGCGCGCCGGGCTGTACGCGTTCGACCTCACCCAGAAGCGCGCGAAGCGGCCCGCCGGGGCGCCGGACAAGGCGCTCGCCCGCCCGGTGACCAAGGTCGGCGTCGTCGGCGCGGGCCTGATGGCCTCGCAGCTCGCGCTGCTGTTCGCGCGCCGCCTGGAGGTCCCGGTCGTGCTGACCGACCTCGACCAGGAGCGGCTGGACAAGGGCGTCGGCTACGCGCACGGCGAGATCGACAAGCTGCTCGGCAAGGGCCGGGTGTCGCCCGACAAGGCCAACCGGCTGAAGTCCCTCATCACCGGCTCACTGACCAAGGACGCGTTCGCCGACGCCGACTTCGTCATCGAGGCCGTGTTCGAGGAGATGTCGGTCAAGCAGAAGGTGTTCGCCGAGGTGGAGGAGTACGTCTCCGCCGAGTGCGTCCTCGCGACCAACACCTCGTCGCTGTCGGTCAGCGAGATGGCGTCGCAGCTCAGGCACCCCGAGCGGGTCGTCGGGTTCCACTTCTTCAACCCGGTCGCGGTGCTGCCGCTGCTAGAGATCGTCCGGGGCGAGCGGACCGACGACGCGGCGCTCGCGACCGCGTTCGCGACCGGCAAGGCGCTGAAGAAGTCCTGCGTGCTGGTCAAGGACGCCCCGGCGTTCGTGGTCAACCGCGTCCTGCTCCGGCTGCTCGCGGAGATCGTCCAGGCGGTGGACGAGGGCACCCCGATCGAGACGGCCGAGCGGGCCGCCGCGCCGCTGGGCCTGCCGATGCCGCCGTTCGTGCTGATGGGCCTGGTCGGCCCGGCGATCGCGCTGCACGTCAACGAGACGCTGCACGCCGCGTTCCCGGACCGGTTCCCGCTGTCGGAGAACCTGGCGAAGATGGTCGCGGCGGGCAAGACGGGCGTGTACCTGCCGGACTTCACCCTCGACCCGGAGGTCGTGGAGATCTTCGCGGGCGGGACGCGGCCGTCCACCGAGGAGCAGGTCCTGGAGCGGGCCCTCGCGGCGCTCGCCGACGAGATCCGCATCATGCTGGACGAGGGCGTCGTCGCGGCTGCGCAGGACATCGACCTCTGCATGATCCTCGGCGCGGGCTGGCCGTTCCACCTCGGCGGCATCACCCCGTACCTCGACCGGTCCGGCGTCTCGGAGAAGGCCACCGGGCGCCGCTTCCTGGAGCCGGGAGTCGCCTCACTGGCGGGCTGACGGCCACGTCACGGAGAGAGGCGCCTCGGACGGGATCCGGGGCGCCTCTTTTCCGGCGTTTCCGCACGTCCCGGACACCCTCGCGTTTCACCCGCTCATAAGGCGCGCACATACGGGCATAGGCGGGTCGGCCGGCGCACGCCCGACGCGCGCGCGGCCGGCCCCGCCGCACCGGACCGCGAGGAGCCCCGAGGATGAACCTGCTGCGCACGAAGTCGGTCGAGCAGTCGATCCGCGACACCGAGGAGCCGGGCCACCGGCTCCGGCGGGACCTGTCCGCGATCGACCTCATCGTGTTCGGCGTGGGCGTCATCATCGGGACGGGCATCTTCGTGCTCACCGGCCAGGTCGCCCGCGAGAAGGCCGGGCCCGCGGTCGCGCTGTCGTTCGTCCTCGCCGCCGTCGTCTGCGGGCTCGCCGCGCTCTGCTACGCCGAGTTCTCCTCCACCGTCCCGGTGGCGGGCTCGGCGTACACCTTCTCCTACGCCACGCTCGGTGAGTTCCCCGCCTGGGTCATCGGCTGGGACCTCATCCTGGAGCTGGCACTCGGCGCGGCCGTCGTCTCCGTCGGCTGGACGGGCTACGTCGTCTCGCTGCTGGACGACGCCGGGATCACGCTGCCCGACGCCATCGTCCACCCGCCGGGCGAGGGCGGCGGCGTCGTGAACGTCCCGGCGATCGTGCTGGTGCTGCTCGTGACCGCGCTGCTCGTCCTCGGCGTCAAGATCTCCTCGCGGGTCAACGCCGTCGTCGTGGCGATCAAGGTGTTCGTGGTCCTGCTGGTGATCGTCGCGGGCCTGTTCTTCGTCAAGGGCGAGAACTACCACCCGTTCATCCCGCCGTCGCAGTCGAACCCGTCGGTGGAGGGCGGGGCCGCGCCGCTGATGCAGGTGCTGTTCGGGATCACCCCCGTCAGCTACGGCTGGCTCGGCATCTTCGCCGCCGTCGCCGTCGTCTTCTTCGCCTACATCGGCTTCGACATCGTCGCGACCGCCGCCGAGGAGGCGAAGCGCCCGCAGCGCGACCTCCCGATCGGGCTCATCGGCTCGCTGCTCATCACCGCCGTCCTCTACGCGGCCGTGTCGCTCGTCGTCGCCGGCATGCAGAACTACAAGCGGCTCAGCTCGGACGCGCCGCTCGCCGAGGCGTTCAAGGCCGTCGGCCACCCCGCGTTCGCCACCGTGATCAGCATCGGCGCCGTCGCCGGGCTCACCACCGTCGTGCTCATCCTGCTGCTCGGCCAGAGCCGCGTGTTCTTCGCGATGAGCCGGGACGGGCTGCTGCCCGCGTGGCTCGCGGCCGTCCACCCCCGGTTCGGCACCCCGTACCGGTCCACGGTCATCATGGGCGTCATCGTCGCGGCGCTCGCCGGGTTCATCCCCCTCGCCAAGCTCGCCGAGCTCGTCAACATCGGGACCCTGTTCGCCTTCCTCGTCGTGTCCGTCGGCGTGCTCGTGCTGCGCCGCACCCGCCCCGACCTGCCGCGCGCGTTCCGCACGCCGCTCGTCCCGCTCGTCCCGGTCCTGTCGGTGCTCGGCTGCCTGTTCGTGATGGTCAACCTGCCGGTGGAGACCTGGCTGCGGTTCCTCGCGTGGATGGTGCTCGGCGCCGTGATCTACGCCGTGTACGGGCACCGGCACAGCCGGCTGCGCCCCGGGCAGGCCCCCGCGCCGTCCGGGAAGACCCTGAAGGACTGACGCCCGGCCCGCCGCGCCGTGATCCGGGTCACTTGTCCTTTGGCCCGCCGCCGTGTGCACAATGACCCGCATGGCGAATCCAGCGCGCGTCGCGGTCATCGGTTCGGGTCCGGCGGGCCTCTACGCCGCCGAGGCGCTCGTCAAGCAGTCCGGCGGGGACGTGCGCGTGGACGTCCTCGACCGGCTCCCCACCCCCTACGGCCTCGTCCGGTACGGCGTCGCCCCCGACCACACGTCGATCAAGTCGATCGCCCGGTACCTCCAGAAGGTGCTGGAGGGCCCCGAGGTCCGCTTCTTCGGCTGCCTGGAGCTCGGCCGCGACCTCACCCGCGCCGACCTGCTCGGCTGCTACGACGCGGTGATCTACGCGACCGGCGCCATGGTCGACCGGCACATGGCGATCCCCGGCGAGGACCTCCCCGGCAGCGTCGCCGCCACCGACTTCGTCAACTGGTACTGCGGGCACCCCGACGCCGCCGACCACGCCTTCGACCTGTCCGTCGAGGAGGTCGCGGTGATCGGCGTCGGCAACGTGGCCGTGGACGTCGTCCGCATCCTCGCCAAGACGGCCGACGAGCTGCGGGAGACCGACGTCCCCGAGCAGGTCATCGAGGCGCTGTCGGCCAGCCGCGTCCGGCGCGTCCACATGATCGGGCGGCGCGGGCCTGCCCAGGCCAAGTTCACCACCAAGGAGGCCCGCGAGCTCGGCGAGCTGCCCAGCGCGGGCATCCACGTCGACCCCGCCGACATGGACCTCGACCCGGCGAGCGCCGCCCTCGCCGAGACCGACCGGCACGTCCGCGGCAACGTCAAGGTCCTCAACGGCTGGACCGGGGAGCCGCCCGCCGACCGCCCCCGCCGCATCGACGTGCGCTTCTGGCGCGCCCCCGTCGAGATCCTCGGCACCGACCGCGTCGAGGGCCTCCGCCTGGAGCGGACGCGGCTGGACGAGAACGGCCGCGTCACCGGCACCGGCGAGTTCGAGACGCTGCCCGTCGGCATGGTGCTGCGCTCCGTCGGCTACCAGAGCGTCCCGCTGGAGGGCGTCCCGTTCGACGAGCGCGCCTACGTCGTCCCGAACGACGGCGGCCGGATCCTCGGCCCGGACGGCGCGCCCGTCCCCCGCGAGTACGTCGCCGGCTGGATCAAGCGCGGCCCGACCGGCGTCGTCGGCACCAACAAGTCCGACGCCGCCGAGACCGTCCGCAACCTCCTGGCGGACCTCGCCGCGGACCGGACGCCGCCCGAGCACACCATCGAGGAGCTGCTGGAGTCGCGGGGCCTGCCCGTCGTCACCTACGCCGACTGGCTGAACCTCGACGCCGCCGAGATCGCGCTGGCCCGCAGCCTCGACCGCGGCGAGCGCGTGAAGCTGGCCCGCTGGGAGGCGATGACCGCGGCGTGCCGTCCCGCGGAGCGCTCGTCCGGCTGATCACGCGGGTGACGTTGGACTCGCCGGAAACATGCCCCCGCGAAAGTAGTGACGGGAGTGTGACGGGGGCGCTACCGTGCGGCGTGTGACCGCCGGTCCAGAACTGTACGGGTTCCCTCCCCCCGAGACCCTGCCCGACCTGAGGTGGCTCGGCCCCAACTACGTCTCCGTCCTGGTGTACGACCTGACGCGCGGGCTGCTGCGCCAGGACGCCCGCACCACGGTGATCGGCGTGCGCTGCGAGGGCGAGCCCGACCTGCGGCCCTCGGTCGACCCCGCGGGCGTCATCCGCGCGCACGACGCCTGCTTCCCGCTCCAGATCTTCGTCCGGGACGGCGCCGGACGCGGCTGGCGCCTGCGCGGCCGCTGGACCTACTCGGGACGCGACCTCGGCACCACGGCCGCGACCATCACCCACTTCTGGCAACTGCTCTCCGCCGAAGGCGTCTGACCCGCCAAGACCGACCACGAACGACCACGACCACAGCCACGGCCACGCCCACGTGAGCGGGCCTCGCGGTCAGTCGGAGGTGGCGGGCTCGTGGGTCTCGGCGGGGGCGGTGATCCGGGCGACGGACTCGGTGATGTCGCGGGCCAGGGCCTGCGGGGTGAGGCCGATGTCGGTGAGGATCTCGCCCCGGGAGGCGTGGTCGAGGAACTCCTGCGGGATGCCGAACGTGCGGATCGGCACGTCGATTCCGGCGTCGCGGAGCAGCCGGGCGACGGCGTCGCCGACGGCGCCGGTGCGGCCGTTGTCCTCGGCGACGGCGACGAGGCTGTGCGTGCGCGCGAGTCCGAGCAGCGCCGGATCGAGCGGCTTGACCCAGCGGGGGTCGACGACCGTGACGCCGATGCCCTGCGCGGCGACGAGCCCGGCGGCCTCGACGGCGGGCGCCGCCATCGACCCGGCGGCGACCAGCAGGACGCGGGTGCCGTTCGAGCCGTCGTGGCGGGCGAGGACGTCCATCCCCCCGGCCTTGCCCACCGCCTCCAGGTCGGCGGCGGCCGGGCCCTTCGGGTAGCGGATGGCGGTCGGGCCGTCCGACACGGCGACGCACTCGCGCAGCAGCTCGCGCAGCCGGGCGCCGTCGCGCGGGACGGCGACGCGCAGCCCCGGGATGAGCTGGAGGATCGACAGGTCCCACATGCCGTTGTGGCTGGCGCCGTCGTCGCCGGTGACGCCGGCCCGGTCCAGCGCGAACGTGACGGGCTGCCGGTGCAGCGCGACGTCCATCAGGACCTGGTCGAACGCCCGGTTCAGGAACGTGGCGTACACGGCGACGACCGGGTGCAGGCCGCCCATGGCGAGGCCCGCCGCGGAGGTGACGGCGTGCTGCTCGGCGATGCCGACGTCGTAGACGCGGTCGGGGAACGCCTCGGCGAACGGGGCGAGCCCGACCGGGTAGAGCATCGCGGCGGTGATGCCGACGACGTCCCGGCGCTCGCGGCCGATCGCGACCATCTCCTCGCCGAACACCGTCGTCCAGCCGGGGGCGCCGCTGCCGGGGGCCTTCTTGCCGGTGGCGGGGTCGAAGGCGCCGCCGCCGTGCATGCAGTCCTCGGTGTCGTTCTCGGCGGGCGCGTAGCCGCGGCCCTTGGTCGTGATGCAGTGCACGATGACCGGCTTGCCGAAGCCGCGGGCCCTGCGCAGCGCGCGTTCGACGGCGTCCTCGTCGTGGCCGTCGATCGGGCCGACGTACTTCATGCCGAGGTCCTCGAACATGGCCTGCGGCTGGAGGACGTCCTTGAGGCCCTTCTTGATGCCGTGCAGCGCCTCGTAGGCGACGTTGCCGACCACCGGCGCCCGCGGCACCGTCTTCTTGATCAGGTCGAGCGCCTGCTCGTAGCCCCGCGTGACGCGCAGGTCGGCGAGGTGGCTGGCGAGCCCGCCGATCGTCGGCGAGTAGGAGCGGCCGTTGTCGTTCACGACGATGATCACCGGGCGGTCGACGCCGGCGGCGATGTTGTTCAGCGCCTCCCAGCACATGCCGCCGGTGAGCGCGCCGTCGCCCACGACGGCGACCACGGCGCGGTCGTCCTCGCCGCGGAGCTGGAAGGCCTTGGCGAGCCCGTCGGCGTAGGAGAGGGCGGTGGAGGCGTGCGAGTTCTCGATGAGGTCGTGCTCGGACTCGGCGCGGCTCGGGTAGCCCGACAGCCCGCCGCGGCGGCGGAGCTTCGCGAAGTCGTGCCGTCCGGTCAGGACCTTGTGGACGTACGCCTGGTGCCCCGTGTCGAAGAGGATCTTGTCGTGCGGCGAGTCGAAGACCCGGTGCAGGGCGATGGTCAGCTCGACGGCGCCGAGGTTCGGGCCGAGGTGACCGCCGGTCTTGGAGACCGCCTCGACGAGGAACTCGCGGATCTCCCCGGCCAGGCGAGGCAGCTGCGCGGCGTCCAGTCGCTTGAGGTCACGGGGACCGTGGATCGACTCCAGCAGGCTCACGCGTGTCAACTCCTCCATCAGGGACCTTGCTCCCCACGTCTCGGCCGTTCCGAGTTTAATCCCGGTTCGCCCGCGACGTGCCGGAGGGCCTGTGCCGATCGGGTGTGAAACTCCTGTCCTCACCTGCGGTCATGGGGTAGGAAGTGTGCATGGGCGTCGAAGAGATCGTGCTGCTCAACGCAGCGGACGAGGCCGTCGGGACGGCTCCGAAGGCCACCAGCCATCATAGGGACACCCCTTACCACCTGGCTTTTTCATGCTATGTGGTGGACACGGAGGGTCGCGTGCTGATCACGCGTCGCGCGCTCGGGAAGCGCACGTTCCCCGGCGTCTGGACGGGGAGCTGCTGCGGCCACCCCGGGCCGGGCGAGGGCCTGCGCGAGGCGATCCTCCGGCGATTGCAGGACGAACTAGGCATACCGGACGCCATCCTCCGGGCCGCTCCGGTGACCCCCGTCCTGCCCGGGTTCCAGTACCGGGCCGTCGCCGACGACGGGACCGTCGAGCACGAGCGCTGCCCCGTCGCCCGCGTCGCCGTGCCGTCCGGCACGCCGGTCCGGCCGAACCCCGAGGAGGTCGAGGCGGCCGAGTGGTGGACGTGGGAACGGTGCCTCGACCTGGTCGACCGGCCCGAGTCCTCGCCGTGGTACCGGCTGCAACTCGCCGAGCTCGCCCCGCTGGGCCCGCCGTCCGGCTGGCCGGACGCCGGCACCGCCCCGCTGCCGCCCGCGCTCACCTGGTGACGGCACGGCGCACGGCTCGATAACTCCGAGATCACTTTTCGGCGACCGGTGTTGACCGGGCGCCCGTCCGACCGGACGCTTGCTTCCCTGAGGGCAGCGGAAGGGACGGGCGATGCGAGGACAGGCTTCCAGACGACCGCTGGGCAGGCGCCGGTGGACGGCCTTCGCGGCCGTCGCGCTGAGCGGCGCGCTGGCCGTGTCGGGCTGCGGCGGGAACGACGACAAGGGCAAGAACGACACGTCCGAAGTCGAGGTCTTCTCGTGGTGGACCGGTCCAGGCGAGGCGGACGGGCTCGCCGCCATGAAGGCGGACTTCGAGAAGAAGAACCCGGGCACGAAGTTCGTCAACGCCGCCATCGCGGGCGGCTCGGGCACCCAGGCCCAAGCGGTGCTCGCCAGCCGCCTCCAGAACCGCAAGCCGCCGGACTCCTTCCAGGGCCACGCGGGCGCCGAGCTGCTCGACTACATCAAGGCCGGGCAGATCGAGCCGCTCGACTCCTTCTACGGCGACAACAACCTGAAGGCGGCCTACCCCCAGCAGCTCCTCGACCAGATCAGCTACCAGGGCAAGATCTACTCGGTGCCGGTGAACATCCACCGCTCCAACATGCTCTGGTACAACCCCGGCATCCTGAAGGACGCCGGGATCTCCGGCCCGCCCGCGACGATCGCCGACTTCATCACCGCGCTCAAGGCCGTCAAGGACAAGACGAAGAAGGTGCCGCTGTCCCTCGGCGCGCAGTGGACGGCCGACCACCTGCTGGAGAACGTCCTGCTCGGCGACCTCGGCACCGACGCCTACAACGCGCTCTGGAAGCCCGGCGCCGACTGGAACACCCCGGCCCTCACCAAGGCGCTGAACGACTACGCCGAGATCATGAAGTACACGACCACCGAGGCCGCGTCCACCGACTGGCAGGGCGCCGCGAAGGCCGTGGTGGACGGCAAGGCCGCCTTCAACATCATGGGCGACTGGGCCTACGGCTACTTCACCGGCAGCGCCCCGAACGGGCTCGGCAAGAAGCTCGACACCGACTTCAAGTACGCCCCGTCCCCCGGCACCGACGGCACCTACATGTGGCTGTCGGACAGCTTCACTCTCCCCAAGGGAGCACCCCACCGCGGCGGCGCGCTGGCGTGGCTGAAGGAGGTGTCCAGCAAGGAGGGGCAGGACCTCTTCAACCCGAAGAAGGGCTCCGTCCCCGCCCGTAAGGACGCCGACAAGACCCTCTACAAGGGCTACCTGGAGTACGCGTTCAACGAGTGGAACAAGCCCGGCATCAAGCTGGCCGGCTCGTTCTGGCACGGCGTGAACGCCAGCAAGAAGCAGCACACCGACATCGACACCGCGGTGGGCCTCTTCCTCCAGAACAAGGACGTCGGCAAGCTCCAGGCCGCGCTCGTGAGCGCGGCGAAGAACAGCGGCCAGTGACCCGCTGGCTCCCCCACCGCGCCCGGAGGTGGCTGCCCGGCCTGCTCCTGGTGTCCCCGTCCATCGTGGCGATCGGCCTGTTCGTCTACGGGCTGATCTTCTGGAACACGCGGGTCGCGCTCAGCGGCAAGCATGACGAGGTCTCGCCCTACGGGTTCGACAAGGGCAAGAACTTCGTGGACCTGTGGCACCAGCCGAGCTGGCCGGGCGCGGTGAAGCACGCGCTGCTGTTCACCGCCGTCTTCGTCCTCGGCGCCCTGCTGCTCGGCGCGTTCCTCGCGTTCCTCATGGACAAGGGGATCCGCGGCGAGGCGTCCTTCCGGGTGATCTACCTGTTCCCGATGGCGATCTCGTTCATCGCGAGCGGGGTCGTGTGGCGGTGGCTGATGAACCCGGCGCCGCCCGAGCGCGCCGTCGGGTTCAACCAGCTGTTCGACAAGCTGCACCTCGGCGGACTGTCGAACGACTGGTGGCAGAACCCCGACTGGGGCATGGCCGCGATGGCCCTGCCCGCCATCTGGCAGATGTCGGGCTACGTGATGGCGCTGTACCTGGCCGGCTTCCGCAGCGTCCCCGAGGACCTGCGGGAGGCCGCCCGGGTGGACGGCGCGTCCGAGTGGAAGGTGTACCGGTACGTGGTGTTCCCGCAGCTGCGCCCGGTGACGCTGTCCGCGCTGATCATCCTCGGGCACATCTCGCTGAAGGTGTTCGACCTGATCATGGCGATCGCGGGCAAGCAGATCATCACCTACGTCCCGGCGATCGCGACGTACGTGGAGGTGTTCGACCGGCACGACCCGGCGAACGGCGCCACCATCGCCACGTACCTGCTGCTCGCCGTGGCGCTGCTGGTGATCCCCTACCTCGTGTGGTCGGTACGGGCGGAGCGGACGCGATGACGGCGCCGACCACGGCGGGCGCGGCGACGCTCCGCTACCTGAAGCCCGCGATCCTCCTGCTCTTCGTGGTCGTCTTCCTGATCCCGGTCTACGTGCTGGTCGTCACCAGCTTCAAACCGCTCCAGGAGGCCGACCCGAGCACCGCGTGGAGCCTGCCGAGCCACTGGAGCACGTCCGGCTGGAGCTCGGCCTGGGACACGCTCAGGCCCGGCCTGGAGAACAGCGTCAAGATCGCCGTGTCCGGCTCGCTGATCTCGGCGGTGCTGGGCTCGCTGAACGGCTACGTCCTCTCCAAATGGCGGTTCCCCGGCGCGGACGTCGTGTTCACGCTGTTCCTGTTCGGCATGTTCATCCCGTACCAGGCGGTCATGATCCCGCTCGCGGGCCTGCTGACCGACATGGAGCTCGTCGGGACGATCCGCGGCCTCGTCCTCGCCCACGTCGTGTACGGCATCCCGATCTGCACGCTGATCTTCCGCAACTACTACGTCACGATCCCGGACGAGCTGATCGAGGCCGCCCGGGTCGACGGCGCCGGGATGCTCCGCACGTACTGGTCGGTCGTCCTGCCCGTCTCGGCGCCCGCGTTCGCGGTCGTGCTGATCTGGCAGTTCACCTCGATGTGGAACGACTTCCTGTTCGCGGTGTTCCTCGGCGCGCCCGACAGCTGGCCCGTCACCGTCATGCTGAACAACACCGCGGGCTCCGGCGCGGTGGCCGTCCAGTACAACCAGCAGATGGCCTCGGCGCTGCTGGCGTCCCTGCCCACCCTCCTCGTCTACCTGCTGCTCGGGCGGTTCTTCATGCGCGGCCTGATGGCCGGCGCGCTGAAGGGATGACGGTGGCCCGGCACGCGACGCGATCATGTCAACCCGCGGCAATCCTCACGCGTCACAGGAGTGATCAAAAGGATCGGCATGGAATTCGACGCCATCGGTTTTGTCTCGTCCGTTGGCATATCGCCCGAGATGCGCCTAACCTCTCGGGCATCGTCGCGCGGAAAGCCCGGCCCGGCCCGCGCGACCGTGAACAGGGCGTTCACTGGAGGTGACCGCGTGCAGGCGATCAGTGTGCAGCAGCCCTGGGCGTTCGCGATCGCGCGAGGCGGCAAGACCGTCTCCAACCAGGCGCTGCCGACCGCCTACCGCGGCCCGCTGCTCGTCCACGCCTCGATGCGCGTCGACCTGAAGGCCTGCGACTCCCCGCTCGTCCAGGCCGCCGGCTGGGACCCCCGCGACTCCCTCGCCACCATCGGCGCCGTGATCGCCGTCGCCGACCTCGCCGACGTCTGCTCCGCCGCCGTCGCGGGCGCCTCCTGCGACTGCGGCCCCTGGGCCGACCCGGGCGTCCACCACTACCGCCTGGCGTCCGTCCGCGCCCTCCCCCGCCCCATCGTCGCCCTCGGCCGCCCCGGCCTCTGGGAACCGAAGCCGTCCCTGGTCACCGAGGTGGAAGCGATGTTCGCCGCCACCGCCGCCCTGAACCACACCCCCTGACCGTCACCACCCCACTACGCTGTGTGCCGAACTCGGACGCAGCGTTGATGGGAGCCGGTCAGTGAAGGTCACTCACGGGCAGGAAGACCTCGGTCCGTACACCGCCGACGATCTGCATGACCGGGAGGACGAGGGGCGGGGCCGCGAACTGGAGAACGGCTGGCTGCTCGAATCCTCGCCGAGCGCGGCGCACAACTGGGCCGTCATGAGAGTGCACGACCTCATCAGGGACGCGGTCTCGCAGGCCGGGGCAGCGGCGTTCGTCGCCGCCGGCGGATGGGAGGTCACGACACCCGCGGGCATCCGTAAGCCGGACGTCTTCGCGATTCCAAGGAGAATCGCCAAAGCGGCGATCGTGGAGCGCGACGTCACCATCATCCCCGGGCACGAACTGTTGCTGGTCGTGGAGGTCGTGTCCTCACCGGGCAGGAGCGAGCGGACCGATCGAGTGTGCAAGCTCAAGGAGTACGCGGCGCTCGGGATTCCCCAGTACTGGATCGTCGACTACACGCCCGTCCCCAAGGTGCAGGTGTACGTCCAGGACGACGCGATCGAGCCCTTCCCACTGGGCCGGGTGTACGGCAGCTACCGCTTGGACCAGGTCGTCGAGGCCGGGAACGTGCTGGAGGTCGAGGTGGAGGCCGACAAGCCGTTCACCGTCCGGTTCGCCCCTCAGGTGCTCACCGAGTTCTAAGAACGGCTCAAAGAGGCTTGGCGGCTTCGGCGGCTTTGCGTAGGCGGGTGAATTCGGCGGCTATTTTTTCGGGGGTCCAGCTGGCGTTCAGGCCGCTGGGGTTGGGGAGGACCCAGAGTCTCGCCGGGCCGAAGGGCTCGTCCTGCGGGCCTATCGCGGTACGGGGGCGGCCGAAGGCGGTGCGGTAGGCGGTGACGCCGGCGACCGCGAGGTAGGCGGGACGGTACCGCTCGACCAGGGCCATGAGGCGGCGGCCGCCCTCGCGGAGCTCCTCCTCGGTCAGCTCGTCGGCGCGGGCGGTGGTGCGGGGCGCCAGGTTCGTGATGCCGAGGCCGTAGCCGGGCAGGAGGTGCTGCTCGGACGGGTGCAGGAGGCGGTCGGTGAAGCCGGAGCGGTGCAGCGCGGGCCAGAACCGGTTGCCCGGACGGGCGAAGTGGAGGCCGGTGGCGCCGGAGTACAGGCCCGGGTTGATGCCGCAGAACAGCACGCGGAGCGTCTCGCCGTCCGGGGGCAGCAGGTCGGGGATCACGCGGTCGCGGGCGGCCTCAAGGTCGGCTTTGGTGGGGCGCATCCGTCCAGATTAGGGACGAACGCGGGCGGCTCGGACGCGGATCAGAGGAGGTTCCGGACGATCAGGGCCGTCGCGGAGGCGGCGATGACGAGCAGCAGGGCCGCGCGGGTGCGGCCGCCGTCGAGGTGGCGGCGCAGGGGGCCGGCGACGAGGAAGCCCGCGAAGACGAACGGGGTGAGCGCGAGGCCGGCGGTGACCTGCTCGGCGGGCAGGCGGCCGGCGGCGGCGAGGGTGAGCAGCGACAGCAGCGCGCCGAGGGTGAAGAACGCGGCGAGGGTCGCGCGGACGCGGGGGCCGCTCTCGCGCTGGTAGAGCAGCGCCAGGGGCGGGCCGCCGATCGCGGTGGCGGTGCCGGTGGCACCCGCGACGAGGCCCGCGGCGGTGAGCGTCGTCCGGTTGCGCGGGACGTCGCCGGACCACGTGGTCGCGGCGACCGCGGCGAGGACGAGCCCGCCGATCACGACGCCGAGCACGCGGGACGGGACGGCGGCCACGACCCAGACGCCGAGCGGCGTCCCGGCGACGCGGCCGCCGAACGCCCAGCCGAGGCCGCGCAGGTCGGCGTGCCGGATCTCCTGCGCGAGCGTCGCGAGCGGCAGCACGGTCGCGACCACCAGGATCGAACCGGGCATCAGGGACGGGAACAGCATCGTCACGACGGGCGTGGCGACGAGGCCGACCCCGAGGCCGACGCTGCCCTGGACGATCGCGCCCGCCAGCGCGGCCAGCCCGCCGAGCAGGAGGAAGTCGAGATGGGGCACGTCGCAGGACGGTACATCCCGGCTATTCCGGTCGGCGACCGCGCCATCCGCGCTCGGCGGGTGCGCCGGGTGTCAGGTGGACGCCTCCGTCAGGGCCGCCAGGTGCTCCTCGGTCAGCTCGGTCGTGGCCACGGCGAGCAGGGCGGGCAGCTGGTCGGTCGTGCGGGCGCTGGCGATCGGCGCGGCGACGGTGGGCTGGGCGGCGAGCCAGGCCAGCGCGACGGTCGCGACGGGGACTTCCAGCTCGCCCGCGACGAGGTCGAGCGCGGCGAGGACCTTGCGTCCGCGTTCGGTCTCCAGGTAGGAGGCCGCCTTCCCGGCGCGCGCGCTGTCCACCGTGGAGCCGGGACGGTACTTACCGGTCAGGAACCCCGACGCGAGGCCGTAGTACGGGACGGCCGCGAGACCGTACCGCTCGGCGATGTCGCGGCGCGGGCCCTCGTAGGTGTCGCGGGAGACGAGGTTGTACTCCGGCTGGATGGCCACGTACTGCGCGGTGCCCTCCCGCTCGGCGAAGGCGAGGGACGCCTCCAGCCGGTCGGGCTCGATGTTGGACACCGCGATCTGCCGGACCTTGCCCGCGGTGACCAGCTCGTCCAGCGTCGCCATGATCTCCTCGACGGGGACGGACGGGTCGTCGTAGTGCGTGTAGTACAGGTCGATGTAGTCGGTCTGGAGGCGGCGCAGCGAGTCGTCCGCGGCCGCCTTGACCACCGGGGCGGACAGGCCCTGGTGCTCGGGGTGCCGCCCGACCTTGGTCGCGATGACGACGCCGTCGCGGTTCCGCCGGGACGCCAGCCACTCGCCGATGATCGTCTCGGACTCGCCGCCGGAGTTGCCCGGTACCCAGGCCGGATAGACGTCGGCGGTGTCGACGAAGTTGCCGCCGCCTCCGGTGTAGCCGTCGAGGACGGCGAAGGAGGCGTCCCTGTCGGCGGTCCAGCCGAAGACGTTCCCGCCGAGCGCGAGCGGGGAGACGTCGAGGTCGCCGATCTTCCTGGTGATGTCAGCCATGTCTTGGTCCAATCAACGGATCGGGACGGCCATTCCCCTCCCGGCCGGGAAGATTCCCGCGGAGGCTCGCGGCAGAATGACGGCATGCTCACCGCTTGCCTGGCTTTTGCCGCCGTGGCCGCGCTGGTCACGATCACCCCAGGGCTGGACACGATGCTCGTCCTGCGCGCGACGGTGACGGGCGGCCGCCGCGCCGGCTGGCTCGCCGGGACGGGCGTCACGGCCGGCTGCCTGCTGTGGGCGGTGGCGAGCGCCGCCGGGCTGACCGCGCTGCTCGCGGCGTCCCGGCTCGCGTTCGACGTGCTGCGGGTCGCGGGCGCCTGCTACCTGCTGTGGCTCGGCGCCCGCGCGCTCTGGACGGCCCGCCGCCGCCCGTCCGGTGGCGCGGACGTCCCCGAGCCGCGGCTCACCGGTCCCGCCGCGCTACGGACGGGCCTCGTCACGAACCTGCTCAACCCGAAGATCGGCGTCTTCTACGTGAGCCTGCTGCCGCAGTTCGTGCCGGACGGCGCGCCGGTGTTCGGGACGAGCCTGCTCCTCGCCGCCATCCACACCGGCGAGGGCCTGCTGTGGTTCGCGCTGCTGGTCGGCGCCGCCGGGACGGCCCGCCGCGCCCTGTCCCGACCGGCGGTGAAGCGCCGCGTCCAGCAGGTCACGGGCCTGGCCTTCATCGCCTTCGGCCTCCGCCTGGCCACGGAGCGCTGAGACGCCCGGCCCGGCGGCACCGTCGGCGCCGCGGTCCGGCGTCAGGGGGTCAGGGTCGCGGCGGCCTGGTCGGACAGGGCGCGGGCGAGGCGGGACGCGTCGGCGTCGCCGAGGGGCGCGTGGCCGGTGAGGATGCGGTACCAGAGCACCCCGTACGCCTGGTCGACGATGAGGTCGAGGTCGGCGTCCGGCGCGATCTCGCCGCGGTCGCGCGCTCGGGCGAGGACGCCGCGCAGGACGTCGCGGCGGGCGCCGACGAACGCGCGCATCTGCTCGCGGGCGTGCTGGTCGCGCTGCGCCTCGGCCATCGAGTGGCGCAGGACGGTCGCGGTGAGCCGCATCCCGGCGCGGCGGAACGTCGCGGTGAGGAACTCGTCCAGGTCGCCGCGCAGCGTGCCGGTGTCGGGGACGGGGATGTCGTGGCCCGCCCGCTCGGCCATGGCCTCCAGCAGGACGGCGCCCTTGGACGGCCACCAGCGGTAGATCGTCTGCTTGCCGACCCCGGCGGCCGCGGCGATGGTGTCGATCGTCACGGGCGCGTCGTCGGTGCGTCCGAGCAGCTCGACGGCCACGTCCAGGATAGCGCGCCGCGCGGCCTCGTTGCGGCGGCGTCCGGTGTGCGGGCGCCTCGTGTCGCCGGTCATGGGCCCCAGCCTATCCATTTGACGGAACCGGAGGTCTCGATAAATACTTGTCGAGACGAACAGTCTCGATAACGAGGAGGCGACGGAGATGTCGCTCAAGGGGCAGCGTGTTCTGGTGTGCGGGGGCAGTTCGGGCATCGGCGCGGCGACGGCCGCGCTGTTCGCCGGGCAGGGCGCGGACGTGGTGATCACCGGGCGGAGCGAGGAGCGGCTCGCCAAGGCAGCCGCGGACATCGGCGGCGCGGTGACCGCCCGGAGAGTGGACGGCGCCGCGCCGGACGAGGTGGCAGCGTTCTTCGCGGAGGACACGATCTACGACCACCTCGTGCTCGCCCTGAGCGGCGGATCGGGCGCGGGCCCGCTCGCCACCCTCGACCTGGACGAGCTGCGCGCCGGTTTCGACGCCAAGTTCTGGCTCCACCTGCGGATCCTCCAGGCGGCGCTGCCGCGGCTGGCGGACGACGCGTCGGTCACGTTCATCACCGCCTCGTCGGCGCGGGCGGCGCTGCCGGGCACGGCGGGACTGGCCGCGATCAACGGCGCGCTGGAGGCGGTCGTGCGCCCCCTCGCGGTCGAGCTGGCGCCGCGGCGCGTCAACGCGGTCTCCCCCGGCGTCATCGAGACCCCGTGGTGGGACGCCCTGCCCGCGGACCAGCGCGCGGCCATGTTCGCCGAGCACGCCGCGGCGCTCCCGGTCGGCCGCGTCGGCCGTCCCGAGGACGTCGCGCAGGCGATCGTGATGGCCGCGACCAACGGGTTCATGACCGGCCACGTCATCGAGGTCAACGGCGGCCTGAGCCTCGCCACCGGCCGCTGACGCCTGGCCGCCCATGCGAAACGGGCCGCCTCCCCGAGGGGAGACGGCCCGTCCTGCTACGTGCGGGTTACTTGCGGAGGAGGTTGCGGAGGACGTACTGCATGATGCCTCCGTTGCGGTAGTAGTCCGCCTCCCCGGGGGTGTCGATGCGGACGACGGCGGTGAACTCCTTACCGTCGGCCTTCACCGTCACCTCGCGCGGCGTCTCGCCCTCGTTCAGCTTCGTGACCCCGGTGATGTCGAAGGTCTCGGTGCCGGTGAGGCCGAGCGACTCCGCGGACTCGCCCTCCTTGAACTGGAGCGGCAGGACGCCCATGCCGATCAGGTTCGAGCGGTGGATGCGCTCGTAGGACTCGGCGATGACGGCGCGGACGCCGAGCAGCGCGGTGCCCTTGGCCGCCCAGTCGCGGGACGAGCCGGACCCGTACTCCTTGCCCGCGAGGACGACCAGCGGCGTGCCCTGCGCGGCGTAGTTCTGCGCGGCGTCGTAGATGAACGACTGCGGCGCGTCGTCCTGGGTGAAGTCGCGGGTGTAGCCGCCCTCCACGCCGTCCAGGAGCTGGTTGCGCAGCCGGATGTTCGCGAACGTGCCGCGGATCATCACCTCGTGGTTGCCGCGGCGGGAGCCGTAGGAGTTGAAGTCCTTGACGGCGACGCCGTGGTCCTGGAGGTACTGCGCGGCGGGCGTGCCGACCTTGATGGACCCCGCCGGGGAGATGTGGTCGGTGGTGACCGAGTCGCCCAGCTTCGCGAGGACGCGGGCGCCGCTGATGTCGGTGACCGGGGCGGGCTCGGTCTCCATGCCGTCGAAGTACGGGGCCTTCCGCACGTACGTGGAGTCCGGGTCCCACTCGAAGGTGTCGCCGGTCGGGATGTCGAGGCCCCGCCAGCGGTCGTCGCCCTTGAAGACGTCGGCGTAGTCCTTGACGAACATCTCCTGGCCGATGGACGACTCGACGATCGCGGCGACCTCCTCCGGCGCGGGCCAGATGTCGCGCAGGTAGACCGGGCCGTCGGTGCCGTCGGCGATCGGGTCGTTGAGGATGTCGATGTCCATCGTCCCGGCCAGCGCGTAGGCGATGACCAGCGGCGGCGACGCGAGGTAGTTCATCTTCACGTCGGGGCTGATGCGGCCCTCGAAGTTGCGGTTGCCGGACAGCACCGCCGTGACCGCCAGGTCGTTGTCGTTGACGGCCTTGGAGATCTCCGGCTGGAGCGGGCCGGTGTTGCCGATGCAGGTCGTGCAGCCGTACCCGACCAGGTTGAAGCCGATCTTGTCGAGGTACGGGGTGAGGCCCGCGCGCTCGTAGTAGTCGGTCACGACCTGGGACCCGGGGGCGAGGGACGTCTTGACCCACGGCTTGCGGGTCAGGCCCTTCTCCACCGCGTTCTTCGCCAGCAGCGCCGCCCCGATCATCACGTACGGGTTGGACGTGTTGGTGCAGGACGTGATGGCCGCCACGGCGACGTGGCCGTGGTCGAGCTCGAAGGACGTCCCGTCGTCCAGCGTGACCGGGACGACCTTGTGCGGGCGGCTCGCCCCGTTCGTCGCGTGCTCGCGGGGCTTGTCGCCGTTGCCGCTGCGGCTGATCGCCGGGGAGTCCGAGGCGGGGAACGACTCGTCGGACGCCTCGTCCGCCGGGCCCTGGATGCTGGAGACGTAGTTCTGCACGTCCCGGCGCCAGGTCTCCTTGGCCTCCGACAGGGAGATGCGGTCCTGCGGGCGCTTCGGGCCGGCCAGCGACGGGACGACCGTCGCGAGGTCCAGCTCCAGGTACTCGGAGAACTCCGGCTCGACGGACGGGTCGAGCCACATGCCCTGCGCCTTCGCGTACGCCTCGACCAGCGCGATCTGCTCGTCGCTGCGGCCCGTGAGGCGCAGGTACTTCAGCGTCTCGTCGTCGATCGGGAAGATCGCGCAGGTGGAGCCGAACTCGGGGCTCATGTTGCCGATCGTGGCGCGGTTGGCCAGCGGCAGCGCGTGCACGCCCTCGCCGTAGAACTCGACGAACTTGCCGACGACGCCGTGCTTGCGCAGCATCTCGGTGATCGTCAGCACCAGGTCCGTCGCGGTGGTGCCCGCGGGCAGCTCGCCGGTCAGCTTGAAGCCGACCACGCGCGGGATCAGCATCGAGATCGGCTGGCCGAGCATGGCCGCCTCGGCCTCGATGCCGCCGACGCCCCAGCCGAGGACGCCGATGCCGTTCTCCATCGTCGTGTGCGAGTCGGTGCCGACGCACGTGTCGGGGTAGGCGACGCCGTTCCGGTCGAACACCACGCGGGCCAGGTGCTCGATGTTCACCTGGTGGACGATGCCCGTCCCCGGCGGGACGACCTTGAACTCGTCGAACGCCGTCTGCCCCCAGCGCAGGAACTGGTAGCGCTCCTTGTTGCGCTCGTACTCGACCTGCACGTTGCGCTCGAACGCGTCCGGCGACCCGAAGTAGTCGACGATCACGGAGTGGTCGATGACCATCTCGGCCGGCGCGAGCGGGTTGATCCGGGTGGCGTCGCCGCCCAGGTCCCGCACGGCCTCGCGCATCGTCGCCAGGTCCACCACGCACGGCACGCCGGTGAAGTCCTGCATGATCACGCGCGCGGGCGTGAACTGGATCTCCTTGCTCGGCTGCGCCTGCGAGTCCCACCCGGCGAGCGCGCGGATGTGCTCGGCGGTGACGTTCGCGCCGTCCTCGGTGCGCAGCAGGTTCTCCAGGAGCACCTTGAGGCTGTACGGGAGACGGGCCGAGCCCTCGACGGCGTCCAGCCGGTAGATGTCGTAGGACTTGTCGCCCACCTGCAGCTTGTCAAGGCTGCCGAAGCTGTTCGCGGACACGGACTCCTCCTCCGTCGCCACCGCGCGTCCGGTCCGGGACATGACCGCGCGGCGCTGTTCTCTGGTGTGAAACCTTCACCGTCCCCGCCGGCGCTCGGCGCGCGGGGCGGACAGCATGCTCATCTCCCCTGATCCTGCCCTAGTCAGGCGAAGGACCGGGAATCAGGTCCACCTAACTTCGGCAGCTTTTCTCTTGATGTCAAGCTATCTCCAATTTATCTCGACATCAAGTTACTTGCACCTCGCCCCGGCTCCGCGCGCGGGGCCTCACTCCCCGAGCGCGATGACGCCCCACCCCAGCCGGTCCGCCCTGGTCACGACCTCGGCCCAGCCGCGCACCGTCCCGGCGAACTGGCCCCAGTCGTCCACCCAGCCGCCGCGCGGCGCCGCATAGCGGTCGAAAGGCTCGGCCAAGGCGTCGAAGCCCGGCGCGGCCCGCTCCCAGGCGCGGGCGAGAGCGGCCACGGTCCCCGGCTCCCGGACGATCTCGCGGTTCAGCCCCTCATCTGGGACGAGCCCGGCGTCCACATGGACGGCCTCCCCCTCCGGCCCCTCCCAGACCAGGCCCATGAGGAACTCATCCATCGCGTCCCTGAGCCCCGGCTCCGCATGATCGCGGATCGCCTCCCAGGCGTCCCCGAGCCCCCAATGCCGCCCGAACTTCGAGTAGCGGAACTCATAGACGGCCGCCCACTCCGCGTCCCTGGTCGGCGGCCACCACCCGACCCCCAGGTCGAAGTACGCCTGGTCGTCGTCCAGGTACGGGACGTTCCCGATCACCTCGGCACGCCGCTCAGCCGGCACACCCTCCAAGTACGCCCAGTCGGCGATGAACACCGCGATGTCGTAGCCCATGCGGCTGAAGCTAATCACCAAGACCGCCGCGCCCCCTCCGCCGACCCGAAACCGCCGACGCACCGCGCCCGCCCGCCGGCCACTTCCCTTCCCCGCCCGTCTATCCGGACGAGCTTGTCGAACAGGACGTCCGCCGACGAGGCCGATACCAGCACCCGCCCAGCGGCCCGCCACACGCCACGTTCCACCGAGAAGGCCCACCCGGGAAAAGCGTTCCGGAACCACGCCAGCACTTCCGCCTCCTTCACACGGCCGCCCCGGAGCCGTCACCGGGCAGAAGGACCCACACCACCTTCCCACCATCCCGAGGCTCCGCACCCCAGTCCTTGACGAGCGCCCCCACCATGGCGAGCCCCCGTCCACCCTCGTCCAGGAGGTCCCCATTCCCAGCGACCGGAAGCACAGCGGACGCATCGAAGACCTCCACGACCGTCCCGCCACTCCCCCGGACGACCCGCACCGTCGCCGTCCCACAGTCCGTATGCTTCAGCACGTTAGTGACGAGCTCCGAGACGGCGAGCTTCGCGATATAGGCGTCCTGCCCCCACCCGCCGAGCACCTCGCCCAGCCAGTCCCGCGCCATCTTGATCGCCTCCGCCCGCACCGGCACAACGACCACCGCACACTCCCGCACAACCGATCACCTCCGAGATCCTGTGACTCACCGCACATGCTCCGCTTCGAGGAGTAGTGTCAGCGCGTAAGTGCACAGGTAGAGACGCCGCGGTGACGCTTACGCGACCTCTGCTTACGCCCTCTTACGCCCCGGAGGCCGACCGATGCCTGCACGTAAGCCGTCACCAGAACTGCGAGCCTTCGGTGCCGAAGTGACCCGGCTTCGCGAGAGCGCGGGGTTGACCCGCACCGAACTCGCGGCACTCGCATCCGTCAGCCGGTCCTATGTCAGTCAGGTCGAATCAGGGAACACCCGCTGCCGCGAGGACTTCGCGAAACGGCTGGACAAGGCGCTGGGGAGCGGGGAAAGACTCGCGCAGGCCTGGAACAAGCACCTGCGATCGACGCCCTATCCGCGCCACTTCACCGATTTCTCAAGCGTCGAGCCGACCGCGTCCGTCCTGCGCGCTTATGAGAGTCGGCTCGTCTACGGCCTTTTGCAAACCGAGCACTACATGCGAGCGCTTCTCGAAACCCAGGATGCCGTTGAGGCACGCCTGCGCCGGCAAGCGATCCTCACGAGGGAGCACGCGCCCACGCTGTTCGTGATCCTGGACGCGACAGTGCTCATAAGGGAGGTCGGCGGCCGCAAGGTGATGCGCGAACAACTCGAACACCTGATCGCCGTGTCAGAGCAGCAAGACAACGTCCACTTGCAGATCGCGCCCATTGCCTACCACCGCGGCGCCAAGGCGTCCTTCGCCATCGCCACGCAGCCCGATCGCAGCGAAGTCGTCTACCTGGACCGCGCAACGGGCGCTGATACGAGCACGGACGCGAAAGAACTCGCTACCGTCTCGGAGACCTTCAGTAGGCTACAGGCACACTCACTGTCGGTATGTGATTCCCTGGACCTGATCCGGAAGGTTGTGCGCGAGCAGTGGACCTGACCCAGATGTGCTGGCGTAAGTCGAGCTTCAGCAGTGAGGAGGGTGACAACTGTGTAGAACTCGGAGCGATGTCGCAGGCGATCGCCATGCGGGACTCGGAGGACCCAGACGGACCCAAGATCTTGCTCACACGGGACGGTTTTCGCGTCATGCTCACCCAGCTCAAGCGGCACTGACAACCAGTCGCCCGTGGAGCCTCCGCTACGACGAACAAGATCCCACGTACAACCGTGACGACGTACGCTGCGGCCCATACCCACCTAAGGGCGGTAACGCGATGGGGGACGTGACAGCCTGGCGGAAAGCTGCCCGCAGCAACGACCAAGGCGGCTCGTGTGTGGAGGTGGCGGCTTTCGCGGGCGCCGTTGGTCTGCGCGACTCCAAGGACCCGGGTGGGCCCAAGTTCCTCCTCGCGAAGGACGATTTCCGCGCGCTCCTCGCGCACCTCAAGCAGCACTAGCCTCTCAACCGCCGTCGAAGCCCTACCCGTGCCGGCCAGGGCACCACGTGGCAGCAGTAAGCCTTTCAGCGGCGGTGTGGGGGCAACCTACGAAGAGCGAGCGTTGCGGTGCTCTGCCCACTGCTGGGCTACGGTCAGGTTGTCGAGGGGTGCGGCGGTCGAGCTGGCGGCGGCGCGTTGGCGCCACCGCTCGGCGGACGCGTTCGCGTAGCGGTCGATGGCGTCAGGTGAAGCGCCCGTCCAACTCGGGAAATGTGCGGCCCATCGCTCCGCGTCGGCGGGAGTGTGCCCGGCGTGGACCATCCAGGGAATGACTTGGCCGATCTCGATCCAGGGTGCACCGCGTGATGCGAATCCCCAGTCCACCACGTAGGTGCGGTGATCCGGCGTGATCAGCAGGTTGTGAGGGTTGAGGTCGGTGTGCAGGAGGGCGTCACCGGCCATCGCGGACGCGTCGGCTACCAGGTGCTCCCAGCGGCGTTCGACGCGCATCGCGACCGTGTCAGGGCATGGGGTGCCCTGGAGCTGTCGGACCGTCTTGGTCAGCGTCTCTAGGTCTGGTGAGCCTGGCGCGTAGTCGGCGTGGCGGCCGTCTATGTGCTCGTAGCCGACAGCGAGCCACTCCCCGGCTTCGACGGTCCACAGAAGCCGGGGGGCGAACTCGGGCACGCACGGGTTGATGAGCACCTCTCGGCGCAGCGCGCGGACCTGCGGGCCGTCCTGGTCCGGTGCGGTCCTGCGAGCGGCCTTGACGAAGGCTGGCCCTGCCGTGCCGGTCACCGTGGCCGCGAAGGCGGCGTTACTTCCGCCGGACGCTGCCTGGACGCTGCGGACAAGGCCGATCCGCTCGGCGATGCCCTTACGCACGTCCTCGGGAAGCCCCGCCCATTCGCCGCGCATCTGCGCCTTTCGTCAGTCTCCGATGGTGCTGCACTCGGGCGGGCAGCAACCCGCCCCGGCACCGGCCTCCCAGAATTCCATGTCCACGTGGTAGCCCGTGGCGCGCAGGATCGGAACGGTTCGCTCCAACGCCGCCCCCGACACGATGTCAGCGTCCACATCCGGGTGGGGGTGTGATCTTGCTTGGGCGGGACGGATTTCGGGGGCTGGTCGTCGGGCTCAAGCGGCTGTAGGCGGACGATGGGCATCGGGTAGGGCCGATGCGGGGCCGTGGGTGGCCGTTTCCGGCGAGGAGATGCGGGAAGCGTGGAGTAGAGGTCGACATGGTCGTTTCGAGGGGGTTTCACTAGGGATATGGCGGAGTTGCCGAATCCCGATCCTGATCTGGTGCGGGCCGCGCGCCAGCATCTGACCTCTCGCTATGCGACGGGCGTCGAAGCGGTTCTGTGGGAGATGCATAAGCACCCCATGCACGACCTGGACGCCATCACCCGGGTGCTGCGGAACGGTACCGGGGAGCACACGGTCGCGGCGCGGAGCGGCGATCGCGACGGTGGGGAGGCCCGCGACGACGGTGGGCACGGCGAGGTCGCGGGGGCCTCGGCGATGGACCTCGGGGCGGCGTTCCTCGTCCTGTCGGCCGCGCGGCTGGACGTCGACCGGCTGGAGGCGGCGCTGTTCGAGCGGGCGCTGGAGCTCGGCCTGGACTACGAGCAGGTCGCCGCGGTGCTGGAGCTGCCGGACGCGGACGCGGCGCGGCGGCGGCACCGGCAGTTGAAGAACCGTGCGAAGGCGCCGGTGGCCGAGCGTCCGCCTCCGCCGACCGCGACGAGTGACGAGCGCCGGGCGCGCGGGGCCGTCGCGCAGCGGCGCGCCGACGAGGCGGCGTCCCGCGCCGAGGCGGCCGAGCGGCGCCGCCGGGAGCTGCGTGAGAACGGTTTCACCGCCCCCTCAGCGGGAGCCCCATCAGGAGCAATCCCGCCGGAAGCCGCATCAGGAGCGGTCCCGCCGGGAGTTGCGCCCTCGTCGGGGACGGCGTCTCCAGGGGCGGTCCCGCCTGGGACGGTCCCGCCGCCGGGAGCGGTGCCCGGGGCGGCGCCTTCAGGGACGGTGCCGCCGGGAACGGCTCCGGCGCCGGGGATGGCGCCTTCAGGAGCCGCGCCGTCGAAGGCGGTGCCGCTGCCGGGGCCCGGGGCTTCTGGGGCTGAGGGTTCGCGGGCGGCGGAGCTTGCGGCGCGGCGTAGTGAGCAGGCGAAGCGGCGCGCCGCTGTGGCGCGGCTGGCGGAGGCCCGCGCTCATGACGAGGCCGCGCGGCGGCATGAGGCGGCGATCCTGATGGGGGTCGGCGATCCGGCCGAGCACCGGCGCCTGGCGGAGGAGCACCGGGGCGCGGCGCAGGCGGCGTGGGAGGCCGCGGCGCCGCCCGAGGAGGACGGCCAGAACCGGCGGAACGGCTGACCGGGCGCGCGCCGTTGCCATAAAGGGCGTTTTTCCTGTTGCGTCGTTTCCGTCGCGGACACGCACGGCGCTTCAATAACTCCATACCTTGGACAGAGTTTTTCTGGTGCCGGACCGGCGAATCTCACAGTGGTGACCACTGAACCGCCGTGGAGCGCCGATGCGCACGACCGCGCGCTGGCGGAACTCGCCGCCCGGGAGAACTTCCCGGTGGCGGCGCGGCTGCTGCCCGCGCGGCACCGCGCCGACCTGCGGGCGGTGTACGGGTTCGCGCGGCTGGTGGACGACATCGGCGACGAGGCGCCGCGCGGCCAGCGGGCCCGGCTCCTCGATTCGGTGGACGCCGACCTGGACCGCGTGTACGCGGGGAGAACGCCGCGGCTGCCGCAGTTACGGAGACTGGCGGGAACGGTCCAGGCGCGGTCCATTCCCGCCGAGCCCTTCCGCCGGTTGGTGCGCGCCAACCGCCAGGACCAGGTCGTCCACCGGTACGGGACGTTCAAGGAGCTGCTCGACTACTGCACGCTGTCGGCGAACCCGGTCGGCCGGATCGTGCTGCACGTGTTCGGGGTCGCGGACCCGGAGCTGATCGAGCCGTCCGACCGGATCTGCACCGCGCTCCAGATCATCGAGCACTGCCAGGACGCGGGGGAGGATTTCCGCGTCGGCCGCGTCTACCTGCCGGCCGAGGATCTGCGGCGGTTCGGCTGCGCCGAGGACGACCTGGCAAGGCCGGTGACGCCCACGCGGCTGCGGGGGGTGCTGGCGTTGCAGGCCGGGCGCGCGGCGGAGCTGCTCGACCAGGGCTCGGGGCCGCTGCTCGTGGGGCTGCGCGGGTGGGCGCGGGTCGCGGTGGCGGGCTACGTGGCGGGCGGGCGCGCGGCACTGGCCGCCCT
>NZ_CAACUY010000111.1 GCF_900659615.1 Actinomadura fibrosa
GCACGGCCGCGCGGCCGCCGTCGGGCCGCCGGTCGAGCTCACCGGGCTCGCCCGGTCGCTGCGCTGGGCGCGGCAGGCGCTCGACCTCGCCGGACGGGGCGTGCTCCCCGGCGCAGCCCCCGGCGACGAGCCGGTCATGGCGGCCGACCACGCGCCCACGCTGGTGGTCCTCGACCACCGCGAGCTGGTCGAGCACTCCGCGCGGCGCCGCCTGCGGCCGCTGCTCGCGGTGCGGCCGAACCGGCGCCACCAGTACGCGCAGACGCTCCAGGCCGTCCTGGAGTGCGGCTTCAACGCCTCGGCCGCCGCCGCGCGGCTGCACGTCCACCCGCAGACCGTCCGGCTGCGGCTGCGCAAGCTCGACGAGCTGTTCGGCGACGCCATCCACGACCCGGCGCTGCACGTCGAGCTGCTGATGGCGCTGCGGCTGTGGACCGCCACCGCCGAGCGCGGCGCCCAGCCCGACTGGTTCGCGAGCGGCGCCGGGACGGGCGGGAACCGCTCATCGAGGTGAGCGCGGGGCCCGCGGAATCCGTCCGCCGGGCAGTTCTGCGCGGACCGGCCCGCTGGAATCGTCGTGGGGGACCGCACCGCTTCCAAGGAGGAACCCGCGATGAGCGACACCCTGCCCGACCTCGGTGACGCCGGCCGGCTCAAGCAGACGCTGGCGGAGGTGGAGTCGCCCGAGCAGCTCCGCGAGCTGCTGGACACCCCGGGCGTGGACGACGCGCTGATCGAGGGGTTCGTGGCGGCGGTCGGCGCCGCGGACGTCCTCGACAAGGTCTTCGCGCTGATGGGCGAGCACTTCGTGCCGGAGCGGGCCGGGAAGGACGGCGGCGTGGTCCGCTGGGACGTCCGGACGCCCTCCGGCCCGCTGACCTACACCCTGACGATCGCGGACGGGACGGCCGCCGGTGAGCGCGGCGCCCCCGCCGCCCCGAAGGTCACCCTCGGGCTGACCGTCCCGACGCTGCTGCGGCTGTGCTCGGGGCGGCTGCCGGGCGTCGAGGGCTTCATGACCGGCAAGATCAAGCTGTCCGGCGACATGATGTTCGGCGCGAAGCTCGCCGGCTGGTTCGACTACTGACCGGCGGGCCGGGCACCGGTCACGCCGGCAGGTCGGGGACGGCCGGCGCCGCTCCGCCGGCCGCCTCCCGCCCGGGCCGCGCGTCCCCACCGGACTCCGCGCCCGCGGCGGGCTCCGTGCCCCCACCGGGTTCCGCGCCGGCCGCGGGGCGGGGGCGCGGGCCCAGGTGCTCGATCTGGCGGGTGAACTCGGCCTGGATCTCCGCGTGCAGCGCGCGGGCCAGCAGCCCCTGGACGGCCAGGATGCCGGCCGGCCGCAGCCGCCGGATGGTGTCGGCGATCTCGCGGAAGTCGGTGCCCTCGGGGACCTGGCTCGTGTCGAACCCGGCGTGGTCGACGGTCAGCCGGACGAAGCGGCGGGCGATCTCGTCGACGTCCCCGCGCAGCTTCTCGGCGATGTCGAAGACCGCGCTCAGCCGGATCCCCGCCGCGACGAGCTGGGCGCCGACCTCCAGCAGCCGCGGGCTCGGCACCTCGTACCGGTCGCCCGTCCAGCGGATGAACTCCAGCTCCTCGGCGCGGCCGAGCGTGCCGAAGTCATCGGGCCCGCGGCCTTCGAGGACCTCCTCCGGGACGTCCGGGTAGAACATCCGGACGACCTCGGGCAGCGACATGTACGCGGGCGCCTCGTCCGACCAGGGGTCGTGGATCACCCGTTCGAGGCCGAGCAGGTCGCCGAGGTCGTGGCCGCGCTCCCACGCGGACAGCATCTCGACGATGCTCGCGAGCGTGTAGCCGCGGTCCTTGAGCCGCCCGATCAGGTTGATCCGGGCGAGGTGGGTGTCGTCGTAGTAGCCGACCCGGCCCCTCATGCGCGGCGGGGGGAGCAGCCCGCGTTCCTGGAAGCCCCGTACGTGACGGACCGTGGTTCCGGCGGCGCGCGCCAGATCGTCGATGCGGTACTCAGCCATGCCCGTCTCTCGGTACGCGGTCGATCTTCCTCATCGTACTAACGAACCGTGGCGCGGTCGCCCATGTCCCACTGATTCATGACCCACGGATCCGCGGGATATCGGGATAGGGGGTAGCCGACGCGTCCCTGCGCAGGTCGTCCCGGCCGCGGGTCCCGTTTGGGCGGTCGCTGAACGGGCAGGCGGGCGGCAGGGACCACGCCGCGCGCCGCGGGGCCGAGTCACGGGGGGACACGCCATGAGGATCGCCGACACCTGGCAGGTCGAGAAGCTGCTGGGGGACCTCGCCTTCCCGGCGAGCAAGCAGGACATCGCCGAGCACGCGCACCGCCGGGCGCCGGGGACGCAGGCCGAGCGGGCGCTGGCGTCGCTGCCCCTCGGCACCTACGACAACGTGGCGGAGGTCGTGCGCTCCGTCCCGATCGACCCGGACCCAGACCGCGGCACGGCGGAGCGGGTGTACCAGCGCCACCACCACGAGAGGCAGGGCCTCGCCGAGCACATGCGCGAGTCGGAGCGGCCGCCCGTCCAGGACGAGCTGGAGCGCGGCGAGGGCGGCGCGTGATGGCGGCATGACCGCCCTGGAGGAGGCGCCGGACGCCGGTCCCGCGGGGGACGCGGACACCAGCGTCGCCGACGCGCTCGCGCGGCACGGCAAGGGCGCCCGGTTCGCCGGCATCCTGTCGACGACGGACCACAAGGTCGTCGGGTACCTCTACCTCGGCACCGCGTTCACGATGTTCCTGCTCGCCGGCGCGATGGCCATGGTCATGCGGGCGGAGCTGCTCCGGCCGGGCCTCCAGGTCGTCACCGCGCAGCAGTACAACGAGCTGTTCACGATCCACGGCACGGTCATGCTGCTGCTGTTCGCGACCCCGCTGTTCGCCGGGTTCGCGAACGTGCTCGTCCCGCTCCAGATCGGCGCGCCCGACGTGGCGTTCCCGCGGCTCAACGCGTTCGGCTACTACCTGTTCCTGCTCGGCGCGCTGATGGTCCTGCTGGGCTTCCTCATGCCCGGCGGCGCGGCGGCGTTCGGCTGGACCGCCTACGCGCCGCTGTCGTCGGACCCCTACTCGCCCGGGAACGGCGGCGACCTGTGGGTGATGGGCCTGGTGGTGTCCGGCCTCGGGACGATCCTCACCGCGGTCAACCTCATGACGACGATCATCGGGATGCGGGCCCCCGGCATGGTCGTGTTCCGGATGCCGATCTTCACCTGGAACGTGCTGCTGACCAGCGTGATGGTGCTGATCGCCTTCCCGGTGCTCACCGCCGCGCTGCTGGCGCTGGAGGCCGACCGCAAGCTCGGCGCCCACGTCTACGACGCGCACCACGGCGGGGCGCTGCTGTGGCAGCACCTGTTCTGGTTCTTCGGGCATCCCGAGGTCTACATCGTGGCGCTGCCGTTCTTCGGCATCGTCACCGAGATCATTCCGGTGTTCGCGCGCAAGCCGATCTTCGGCTACGTCGCGCTGGTCGCCGCGACGATCGCGATCACGGGCCTGTCGATGACGGTGTGGGCGCACCACATGTTCGCCACCGGCCAGGTCCTGCTGCCGTTCTTCTCGATCATGTCGTTCATGATCGCCGTCCCGACGGGCATCAAGTTCTTCAACTGGGTCGGGACGCTCTGGAAGGGCTCGCTGACCTTCGAGGCGCCGATGCTGTGGGCGCTCGGCTTCCTGGTCACGTTCCTGTTCGGCGGCCTGACCGGGGTCATCCTCGCCTCGCCGCCGCTGGACTTCCACCTCCACGACTCCTACTTCGTCGTGGCCCACTTCCACTACGTCCTGTTCGGCACCGTCGTGTTCGCCATGTTCGGCGGCTTCTACTTCTGGTGGCCGAAGATGACCGGCAGGCGGCTGGACGAGACCTGGGGCAGGATCCACTTCTGGTCGCTGTTCGCGGGCTTCCACACGACGTTCCTCGTCCAGCACCTGCTCGGCGCCGCCGGGATGCCGCGCCGCTACGCCGACTACCCCGGGCAGTTCTCCACGCTGAACCTCGTCTCGTCGATCGGCTCGTTCGTCCTCGGCGCGTCCACGTTCGCGTTCCTGTGGAACATCTGGCGGACGCACAAGCGCGGCGCGCAGGTCGGGACGGACGACCCTTGGGGCTTCGGCGGCTCGCTGGAATGGGCGACGTCCTGCCCGCCGCCCCGGCACAACTTCACGGCCATGCCGCGGATCCGCTCGATGCGTCCCGCGTTCGACCTGCACTACCCGCCGAAGGAGTCGCCGCAGGAGGCCGAGCTCGCCACCCCTAACCCCTGACCGCTACTTCCCGCCGCTCCTCGTGAACAACCTCTTGAGGCGGCCCTTGAGACCGCCCTCGTCCCCGCCGGGGAGGGCGGGCCGGCCGTTGAAAACACCCTGGCCGCCGCCGGACACCTCGCTCTGGTAGTCGAGGTAGAAGTGGTTCACGCGGCTGCGGAGCTGGGCGTTGGCGCGGCCCGGGGTCGGCAGCGGGATCAGGTGCTTCGGGCGGGGGACGACGAGTTCCCGCGGCTGCCTGGTCACCAGCAGGGCCGCTTCCTCGGCCTCCGGCCGCTCGTGCCTTTCGACGAACCCGCCGTCAGGCTGGCGGACGATCCGTCCCGACTCCACGCCCTCCCGGCGGACGTGGAGGTCGCGGCGCTGGAGGCTGAGGCAGGCACGGCGGGTGAGGACGAACGCGAGGACGGGGAAGGCGAAGAAGCCGACGCGGAAGAACCAGGTCGTCCCGTACAGCGAGAACCCGAAGACGGTGGCGATGACGTCGTTGCCGCCCGCCGCCCATAGGTTGCCGTACCAGGCGACGACCGCGGCGCCGATCGCGGTCCGCGTGGGGGCGTTCCGCGGCCGGTCGAGGAGGTGGTGGTAGCGGTCGTCCCCGGTCGCCCAGCGTTCGGCGAACGGGTACAGCGCGATCCCGGTGAGGAACACGGCGGGGAGCAGGACGGCGGGCACGAGCACGTTCCAGCTGACCGTGTGCCCGGCCACGGTCGTGCTCAGGCGCGGCATCAGCCGCAGCGAGCCCTCCAGGAACCCCACGTACCAGTCGGGCTGGGAGCCCGAGGAGACCTGGTCCGGCTCGTACGGCCCGTACAGCCAGACCGGGTTGATCTGCGCGAACGTCGCCATCGCGGCGAGGACGCCGACGGTGTAGAGGAAGTAGGCGGCGCTCTGGGCGGCGAAGTGCGGGAAGGTCGCGTGCCCCGACACGAGCCGCTCCTTGCGGTCCTTCGCGGGGAACTGCGTGTGCGTCTGATGCCAGAGGACCATGAGGTGCGCGGTGATCAGCGCGAGCAGCAGCCCCGGGACCAGCAGGACGTGCAGGGTGAACAGGCGCGGGATGATGTCCTCGCCGGGGAACTCGCCGCCGAACACCCACATGCTCACGTACGTCCCCACGAGGGGGATCGACAGCATGATGCCCTGCGCGATCCGCAGGCCGGTGCCGGAGAGCAGGTCGTCCGGCAGCGAGTAGCCCGCGAACCCCTCGGCCAGCGCGAGCCCGAACAGCGTCACGCCGATCAGCCAGTTGATCTCGCGGGGCTTGCGGAACGCGCCGGTGAAGAAGATCCGCAGCAGGTGCGCGCAGATCGCGGCGACGAAGACGTTCGCCGCCCAGTGGTGGAGCTGCCGCATCAGCAGCCCGCCGCGCACGTCGAACGACAGGCGGAGCGCGGACGCGTACGCCTCGCTCATCGTCGCCCCGCGCAGCGGCGCGTACGACCCGCCGTAGACGATCTGCCCGCTGACCGGCTTGAAGAACAGCGTCAGGTAGACGCCGGTGAGCAGCAGGACGGCGAACGCGTAGAGCGCGATCTCGCCGAGCAGGAACGACCAGTGGCCCGGGAACGCCTTCCCGAGGTTGCGCTTCATGAACCCGGAGGCGCCGAGCCGGTCGTCCGTGCCCCGCGCCAGGGCGCCGGCGAGCCGTCCGGCCACCGGCGCGCCTCCTCGTCCCGCCATCGCGTCCCCCTCGGCGGGCGGGCTCTCGGCGTCCCAGGCCCTCCGAGGCGCCGGTACCCGGCGGTGACCAGGGCAAACGGGCGCGTCCTTCAGGCGACGGCGGCGTAGAGCATCTCCCGGAGGCCGGGCAGGGCCTCTCGATCGGCGCGCCACACCAGCCGGAGGCTGAGGCCCGGTGCGTCGAGCGCGAGCCGGACGAGGGTTCCGGCGTCGAGACGGTCCCGGACGGAGAACTCCGGCACCAGCGCGATGCCGAGCCCGCGCTCCGCCCACGCGCTCATCACGGTCACGCTCCCGGCCCTGACCCGCTCCACGGCGGACCCGAGGAGCCGCTCCCCGGCCAGCCAGAACGAGCAGGCGGGCACGTTCACCAGCAGCTTCTCGCCGCGCAGGTCGTCCGGCGCCAGGCCGGGGACGCCGTCGAGGCGGTGGCCGGGCGCGGCGACGAGCGCGAGCGGCACCGGCTCCAGGTCGAGGTGGTCGAGCGGCGCGGGCGGCGGGGTGAAGCCGAGCCCCCCGACGCCGTCGCCGGCGTCCAGCAGGAGCGCCGCCTCCAGGTCCCCGGCGGCCACCGCGCCGAGGAGCTGGTCGCGGGCCGCGTCCGACCGCACCTCCACCCGCAGGCCGGGCCGCCGCTCCGCGAGCCGCGCGAGCACGCCCGGGACGTGGGTCGCCGCGATCGTCTCCAGCGCGCCGAGCCGCAGCACAGGCCGCTCCCCGGCGACCTCCGCCCGGGCCTGCTCGGCTTGCCGCAGCAACCGTCCCGCCCACCCGTGCATGCGCTCGCCCGCCGCGGTCAGCCGCATCCCGTGCGGGCTCCGGTCGAACAGGGGCACGCCGACCGACCGCTCCAGCGCGCGGATCTGCTCCGACACCGACGACGGCGCGAGGTCCAGCGCGTTCGCGGCGTCCGTCACGGTGCCGTGGCCGACGACGGCCTCGAACGTGCGCAACTGGCGGAACTCCATGCCCGCACCAACCCCCGCGGCGCGTTCGGATATTCCGAACGCCCCATGCGGCCGGGCCGGTGGAGGCGGGCGGCGGACGTCCCGAGACTGGCCGCCATGAGCACAACCCTCGCACCGCCGCCGGAGCGCTCCGCGGGCGCGCGGCGCCGCCCGGCACTCCTCGGCATCTCCCTCGGCTACTTCATGGTCCTGCTCGACACGACCGTCCTCTCGGTGGCCGAACCCGACCTCGCCCGCTCCCTGCACGGGACGGTCGCGGGCCTCCAGTGGACCGTCACCGGATACACGGTCGTTCTCGGCGCTCTGCTCCTGTCCGCGGGCGCTGTCGCCGACCGGCACGGCGCCCACCGGGTGTTCCGGGCCGGCGTCGCCGCGTTCGGCATCGGCTCCCTTCTCTGCGCCCTCGCCCCGGACCTGTGGACGCTCGTCGCGCTCCGCGCCGCCTACCGCAGGCGGCTGCTGTCCCTCGCGGGCCGCGACCTGATCGGCGTCGCGGACGTCGCCGAGGTCGCCGCCGAGCTGGCCGACCTCGCCGCCGCGGCCCTGGAGGCGGGGCTCGCCATCGCCCGCGCCGAGGTCCCCGAGCACGAGCTGTGCCGGCTCGCGGTGATCGGCATGGGCAAGTGCGGCGGCCGCGAGCTGAACTACGTCAGCGACGTGGACGTTGTGTTCGTCGCCGAGGCCCGCGACGGGGCGGGCGAGGACGCCGCCCTCCGCGCCGCGACCCGGCTGGCCTCGGCGCTGATGCGGGCCTGCTCGTCCAGCACCGAGGAGGGGGCGCTCTGGGAGGTGGACGCGGCGCTGCGCCCCGAGGGCAAGGCCGGGCCGCTCGTCCGGACGCTCGCCAGCCACCGCGCCTACTACGAGCGCTGGGCGAAGACCTGGGAGTTCCAGGCGCTGCTGAAGGCCCGTCCGGTGGCGGGCGACCCCGGCCTCGGCGCCCGCTACATGGACGCGATCACCCCGATCGTTTGGAAGGCCGCCGAGGGCGAGAGCTTCGTCGAGGACGTCCAGGCGATGCGGCGGCGGGTCGAGGCCGACCTGAACCAGCGCAGCGCCGAGGCCGAGCGGCAGCTCAAGCTCGGGCCCGGCGGGCTCCGCGACGTCGAGTTCTCGGTGCAGCTCCTCCAGCTCGTCCACGGCCGGGCCGACGAGACGCTGCGCAGCCCCACCACGCTGGACGCGCTGTCGGACCTGTCGCAGGGCGGCTACGTCGGGCGGGACGACGCGGCGGTCCTCGCGTCCGCCTACCGGTTCCTGCGGCGGGTCGAGCACCTCATCCAGCTGCACCGGCTGCGCCGCACCCACCTCGTCCCGGACGACCCCGCCGACCTGCGGCGGCTCGGCCGGGCCCTCGGCCTGCGCACCGACCCGGTCGGCGAGTTCACCGCACTGTGGCGGCGGCACGCCCGCGAGGTCCGCCGCATCCACGAGAAGCTGTTCTACCGGCCGCTGCTGCGCGCCGTCGCGCGGCTCCCCGGAGAGGAGGCGCGGCTCACGCCGGAGGCGGCGCGGGCGCGGCTGGTCGCGCTCGGCTACGGCGACCCGGCGGGCGCGCTCCGGCACATCGAGGCGCTCACCGCCGGGGTGTCGCGGCGCGCCGCGATCCAGCGGACGCTGCTGCCGGTCATGCTCGGCTGGTTCGCCGACGCGCCCGACCCCGACGCGGGCCTGCTCGGCTTCCGGCAGGTCAGCGACGCGCTCGGCACGACCCCCTGGTACCTGCGGCTGCTGCGCGACGAGGTCACCGTCGCCGAGCGGATGGCCTGGGTCCTCGGATGCAGCCGCTACGCCACCGACCTGCTGCTGCGCGCCCCGGAGGCGGTCGCGATGCTCGGCAGCGCCGCCGAGCTGACGCCCCGCCCGTACGAGGCGCTGCGCTCGGAGGCCCTCGCCGCCGTCCGCCGCCACGTCCACCCCGACGCCGCCGCCCCGTCGGGCCCCCCGAAGCGGGGCGTCCCCGCGGAGGAGGCCGTCGCGGTGGTCCGCGGGCTGCGCCGCCGCGAGCTGTTCCGGGTGGCGGTCGCCGACCTGCTCCGCCTCGCCGACGTCCGGACGGTCGGGGAGGCCCTCACCGACATCGCCACCGTCACCGTCGAGGCCGCGCTGCGGGCCGCCATCGGCAAGATCGAGTCCAGTACGGGGGAGGCGCTGCCGACCCGGATGGCCGTCGTCGCGATGGGCCGGTTCGGCGGCCACGAGCTCGGCTACGGCAGCGACGCCGACGTCATGTTCGTGCACGACCCGCTGCCCGGCGCGGACGAGCGGGCCGCCGGGCGCGCGGCGCACGCCGTCGCCGAGGAGCTGCGCCGGCTGCTCGCCCTGCCCGCCCCCGACCCGCCGCTGGAGATCGACCCGAACCTGCGGCCCGAGGGCCGGCAGGGGCCGCTCGTCCGCACGCTGGCCTCCTACGCCGCCTACTACGCCCGCTGGTCGGAGCCCTGGGAGGCGCAGGCGCTGCTGCGCGCCGACCCGATCATCGGCGACCCGGAGCTGTGCGCGCGGTTCCGCGCCCTGATCGACCCGATCCGCTGGCCCGAGGACGGCATCGACGAGGACGCCGTCCGGCAGATCCGGCGGCTGAAGGCCCGGATGGAGTCCGAGCGGCTGCCCCGCGGCGTCGAGCGGCGGCTGCACATGAAGCTCGGCCCGGGCGGCCTCGCGGACGTCGAGTGGGTCGCCCAGCTCCTCCAGCTCAGGCACGCGGGCGAGGTCCCCGCGCTGCGCACGACCCGCACGCTCGCCGCGCTGGACGCCGCCGTCGGCGCCCGGCTGCTCGACGAGGGCGACGCCGCCGTCCTGACGGAGGCGTGGTGCCTGGCCACCCGCATCCGCGGGTCGATCATGCTCGTCCGGGGGAGGGCGTCGGACCTGCTGCCCACCGACCACCACCGGGAGCGCAGCGCCGTCACCCGCGTCCTCGACTACCCGGGCACCGGCGACCTCCTGGAGGACTACCGGCGGCACGCCCGCCGCGCCCGCGCCGTCGTCGACCGGGTCTTCTACGGCGCCGGGGACTGATCCTGCGGGCGGGCGAGCGCCACGATCCGGAACGCGCCCCGGGTCAGCGCGAGCCCCCCGGCCAGCGCGGCGGCGCCGCCGACGGCGTCCAGCAGGAAGTGGTTCGCCGTCCCCATGATCACCACGATGGTGGTGGCCGGGTACAGGGCGGCGACCACCATCACCCAGCGCCGCCGCGCGATCCCGATGATCGCCGCCGCGCACCACAGCGACCACGCCGTGTGCATGGACGGCATCGCCGCGTACTGGTTGGACACCGACGCGGTCGGCCCCGAGTCGTAGATGCCCCACGTCCCGAACGCGATCACGGTGTCGACGTAACCGGGCAGCATCCGCGGCGGCGCCAGCGGGAAGATCCAGAACCCGGCGAGGCCGATCATCGTGGTGGCGAACAGCAGCGTCCGGTACGTGGCGTAGCGGGCCGGATGCCGCGCGTACAGCCACACCATCACCGCGATCGTCACGACGAAGTGCAGCGTGGCGTAGAAGTAGTTCGCCCCGACCGCGAGCCACTCGTGCGTCACGAACAGCCGGTTGAGCCCGTACTCCACGTCCAGGCCGAGGTCGTACTCCAGGCTGAGGATCTCGTACGCCCGGTGCGCCGCCGCCGCGTGGTCGGTCGGCACCATGTTCCGGACGGCCGAGTAGGCCAGGTAGCACAGGGTCAGAAGCAGCAGCTCGGCCCAGATGCGGGGCCGTGCCGCGGCACGGCCCGGCCCCGCCGCGTCGCCCTCCGCGCCGCGGCCTGCCTCCGGGACGCGCGCCGGTCTGGTCACGTTCTCAGGATCTCAAACGGCGGATCTCGACGCACCACCGGCGGCGGCCGAATCGGCGCGGGCGCGCCCGGCGCCCCGTCCGGCCCTGGGCGCGATCCGGTGCGCGATCCGCCGCACGGTGCGGCGCCGCGCGTCCAGGATCCGCTCCGGGCACCGCGCGTACAGCAGCCACGACAGCGCGAGCGACCCGGCGATGACCGCGATCCCGACGACCGCGTCCAGGACGTAGTGGTTGGCGGTCGACAGGATGACGAAGACCGTCGTGGCGGGGTACAGCACGCCGACGACCTTCGCCCACCGCTGCGACGCCAGCTTGACCAGGACGAAACCGCACCACAGCGCCCACCCGGCGTGCATCGACGGCATCGCCGCGTACTGGTTGGTCAGGCTCCCGGACGCGTCGCTCGCGTACAGCCCGAGCGAGTGCAGCGCCGTCACCGGGTCGACGAAGCCCTCGCTGTGCAGGAACCGCGGCGGGGCCAGCGGGTACAGCCAGAAGCCGAGCAGCGCGACCCCCGTCGCGACCATGATCGAGGTGCGCAGCCACCGGTACTCCCTGGGGCGGTACCGGTACAGCCACACGACGACGCCGAGCGTCACGATGAAGTGCATCGTCGCGTAGAAGATGTTCGCGGTCCGCGCCAGCCACGGGACGCTGAGCAGCGTCTGGTTCAGGCCCAGCTCCACGTCGATCCCCAGCCACCGCTCCGCCCGGAGGATGTCGCCGGCATGGGCGAACGCCGGCCCCGTCCCGTCCTGAACCAGGACGATCCGCGTCAACGTATAAGCGGTATAGAACAGGACGATCAGCATCAGCTCGCGCCACACCGGCGGCGCGGTGAGCACCCTGCGCCGCATCGTCGCGGCCGGCTGTCGCTGCACGCCTCGCCGGGCCGGGTCGACCGGGCCTCGGCGCGCTGCTGGGGGGGCGGTTTGGGCCATGCTACCTATCTTTGCCTCGCGGCCCCCCATTGAGATCACCGCGACGAATGGTCTTCATCTCAGCCTTGAGTAGTACGACCCTGAAGCGGTATCCGGACTTTCGGGGGAGGGCCCCCGGGGTATCCGGGGGACCCGCTCCCTCGCGCGGAGCCTATGGAGTTGATCAGAGGTTCAGCATAGGAGGCGGCGGGTCGCCCGGGGGCGCCGCCTCCCGGTCCACCGTGCGGACAAACCCCTAGGATCGACTCAATACCCGTCATTGTGGCAGTAACTGCCGCGGACGCTGGCCGCATCCGGACTGGCTCCCCGGAACCGGTCCCGCTACACCACCTGGTCGACCTTCATCTCCTCCTTGAGGGCGTTGCCGACCGTGCAGTAGCCCTCATGGACCCGCTTGGCCACCGCCGCCAGCACGTCCGCGGCCTTCTCGTCGCCCTCGGGCAGCTCCACGTCATACGTGATCGTGATCGTCCCGAGCCTGCTCGTCGCGACCTTGTCGGCCTGGACGGTCGCGGCGAGCCGCGCCATCCGGTGCCCCCGCTGGGCCGTCAGCGGCTCCACGGTCACCAGCTCGCAGCCCCCGAGCGCCGCCAGCAGCAGCTCGACCGGCGTGAACACGCCCTCGGCGTCCCCGGTACCGACGGCGACCCGCGCGCCCCGCGCGTTGACGGCCTCGAAACCGTCCTCGGTCCGCTCCACCCTGACCTCGGCCATGACGTCCTCCGCTCACGTAGATGCCGCCCATCGAAACAAGCCCCCCACCCCCCTTCTTCCCCGTCCACCCGCGCCGAGCCGAACGCGTCGGGGCGGCAGGTCAGGAGGTGCCGAGGCGTTGCTGCTCCTCCTCGACGATCTGCCGGGCGAGGGCCTGCTCGGAGATGTCGACCGCGTCCGGCGTCCGCTCGGCGAGGTCGCTGCGCCGCGCGTACTCGTCGAACAGGCCCGCCTTGACCCGCAGGATCTCCAGCATCCGCTGGTCGACGCCGCCCGGCGTCAGCAGCCGGTGCACCTGCACCGGCCGCACCTGCCCCATCCGGTGGGCGCGGGCGACCGCCTGCGTCTCCATCGTCGGCTTCACCTGCGGCTCGCAGATGATCACCACCGAGGCGGCCTGGAGGTTCAGCCCCACCCCGCCCGCCTGGATCTGCGCGAGCAGCACCGCGTGCCCGGGCTCGGCGGTGAACGCGTCCACCAGCTCCTGGCGGCGCGCCGCCGGCATGCCCCCGTCGATCGGGCCCCGGACGTCCCGCCCGACCGCCTCCCGGACGACCGCCAGCACGTCCCGGAAGTAGGAGAACACCACGACCTTCAGCTCGTTCGCCGCGGCCTCCTCCACCAGCTCCACCAAGCGGCTCAGCTTCGCCGACCGGCGCGGGTCGGCGTACGCGGCGCGGCGCATCGCCATGAAGTTGCCGTCCCTGACGGCCCGCTTGTAGGCCGCCGCGTCGGCCGAGCTGAACTCCTCCCACTCGTCCACATGGACGACCTCTGGCAGCTCGACGAGCACGTCCCGCTGGTTGCGCCGCAGGTAGGCGGGCGCGACCGCCGACCGGAACGCCCGCGGCCCCATCGCGGCGTCGCTGTGCCGGATCTCCGGCAGCAGCTCGGGCCGCAGGTGCGCGACGAGGTTGCGGAACTCCTCGACCCGGTTCTCCATCGGCGTCCCCGTGAGGAACAGGACCCGATCGGTCCGCGCGCACCACTTCGCGACCGCCCGGGCGCGCCGCGTCTCGTGGTTCTTCACGAAGTGCGCCTCGTCCACGACGAACATCCCCACCGCGACGTCGGCCGGGACGTCCAGCGTGTGCAGCGTGTCCAGGGTCGTCACCGCGATGCCGCCCGCGGCGATCCAGCGCCTGGTCGCCTTCGCCCGCCCCGGCCCGTGCAGCGGATGCGCCTCCAGCGCGCTGCGCGCCTCGATCTCCCGCACCCAGTTGATCAGCACGCTGGCCGGGCACGCCACCAGGAAGTGCGTCGCCCCCTCGGCCCGCAGGTGCGCGACCGCGGCGACGGCCTGGATCGTCTTGCCCAGGCCCATCTCGTCCCCGAGGATCACCCTCCGCTGGACGAGCGCGAACCGCGCCCCGAACGCCTGGTACCCGCGCAGCGACACCCGCCGGTGCGTGTCGTCCAGGGGCTGCGCCTTGACCCGCGCCGCGAGGTCGCCCGGGAGGAACCCCTCCGCGGCGTCCCGGTCGGGGTGGAGCGCCGCCAGCTCCGCCAGCAGGGTCTGGTAGTCGGAGGCGCGCAGCTCGAAGTCGATCCACGCCTCCGTCGCGGGCGCCGCCGGACGGAGCAGGTCGACCGACGCCTGCGAGATCAGCAGCGCGGTGTCCCGCGCGTCCTCCGCGCCGAGGACCCGCGCCAGCTCACCGGCCGCCTCCCGCGCCCGCGCCCGGCGCCGCTGGCTCGCCAGCAGGCTCCGCCACCACGACGCCAGCGGCCGCGCGTCCGCGACCAGCGGGCTCAGCCGCTCGTCCAGCTCCTCGGCCGCCGCCCGCGCCCGCGGCAGCTCCGGCCCCGCGTTCACCAGCCGGTGCAGCGCCACCACCAGCGGTGTCGTCGCCTCGTCACGCCGCTCCACGTCGACGCGGATCCCGGCCGTCCGCTCCGCCGCCTCCGCGAGCTGCCCCGCCGCGGCGTGCAGCTGGTTGGCCGTCTGCGGCCCGATGCCCGGCAGGAGCTGGAGCCGGTAGGGATTGCTGTCGAGGACGTCCAGGACGGTCTCAAGCCCGGCCTGCTCCAGCGGCCCGAGCCGCAGCCGCCCGCCCGTCACGTCCTTGAGCCGCGCCACGGGGATCGAGGCGAGCTGCGCGCGCCCCGCCTCCCTGCGCAGCGGTGCCAGCGCCGCGTGCACCTCCGCGAGCGCCCGCCGGTGATCGCCCAGCAGGTCGCGCGCCGCCTCCAGCAGCGCATGCCCGCGCCGCACCAGCTCCTTCGGCTCGGCCCCCCGCGTCCGCACGAGCTCCTGCGCCATCACCGCCACTCCTCACCGCACGTCCGCGCCACATGATGCCACCGCCCCCCGTCAGTTCCGCGGCGCGCGCGCCCGCCGCCAGACCGACGGGCTTACCCCGCGAGCGCGCTTGAACGCCACACTGAACGCGAACGCGTCCCCGTACCCCACCGCGCGGGCCACGGCCGCGACGCTCTCCTCGCCGTCGCGGAGCAGGTCGGCGGCCACGGTCATGCGCCAGCCGGTCAGGTAGGCGAGCGGAGGCTCGCCGACCAGCCGGGCGAACCGCCCGGCGAACGCCGCGCGGGACATCCCGACCTTGGCGGCCAGCGCGCCGACCGTCCACCGCTGGGCGGGGTCCTCGTGCATGAGGCGCAGCGCGTCCCCGACGGCGGGATCGCCCAGCGCGCGGAACCACGCGGGCAGATCCGCCTCCGGCCCCGCGCACCAGGCCCGCAGCGCCAGGACGAGCAGCAGATCGAGCAGCCTGGCCAGAACGGCGTCCTGCCCCGGCTCGTCGCGGCCGACCTCGGCGGCGAGCAGATCGAGCGCCGCCCCGGTCCGCGGCCCCGCGGGCACGACGGCCAGGGGCGGCAGCATCTCCAGCAGCCGCCTGCCGACATCACCGCGCAGCTCGTACGCGCCCCGCAACATGACCGTGGCCCCAGGCAGCCCGTCACCATAGGTACGCGGCGCCAGGGGCGGCGTCGCCTCGCCACCCCCGATCACTCGCTTCGTCCGCCCCTCCACGACGACCTGAGGCGGCGTGTTCAGGCTGTCCGCGATCGTGTGAGCCCCTTTACCGCTGATCAGGACGATCTCGCCCGCGGCGAGCGACGCCGAGTCGAGGCCACCGTCCACCCGAACCGACGCGGGGCCGCCCAATGTGGCCATCAGCGTGAGCGGCGGCGGCTCGGCGAACGTCATCGACCACGGCGGCCGCTGGATCAACTGCCTGACCAGCGCGTCCTTGGCGCGGGCCCGGTACAGCAGATCGCTCAGGACGTCCATGCCGCCCCACGCTAGACGATCACAAAGGATCTACGGACGCCCACCCATGGATCGTCTCCCGCCCGAGGAGTTCACTGGCCGGTATGACCACCCTGATCCTCAGCGGCACCGGCAAGACCGGCCGCCGCATCGCCCACCGCCTCCACGCCGCCGACCGCCCCGCCCGGGCGGCGTCCCGCAGCGGCGACACCCCTCTCGACCTGGACGACCCCACCACCTGGAAGGCCGCCCTCGACGGCGTCACCGCCGCCTACATCGTGGAACCGGACCTGGCGGCCGGCACCCGCATCCCGGCCTTCGTGGCCGAGGCGGTCGCCGCGGGCGCCCGGCGGCTGGTACTCCTCTCGGCCCCCGCCGCCGGCCTCGACGACACCCACCCCTTGGCGCCCGCCGAGCAGGCCGTCCGCGACTCCGGCGCCGCCTGGACCATCCTGCGCCCGACCTGGTTCGCGCAGAACTTCAGCGAGGCGTTCTGGCTGCCGGGCATCCGCGCGGGCACCCTGGCCCTCCCCGTCGGCGACGGCCGCGTCCCCTTCATCGACGCCGAGGACATCGCCGACGTCGCCGCGTCCGCACTCCTCACGGACCGCCACGCCGGCCAGTCCTACGAACTCACCGGCCCCCGAGCGCTCACCTTCGGCGAAGCGGTCGACCTCATCGCCAAGGCCACGGGCCGGACCATCCGCTACGACGACGTGTCCCCCGAAACCTACATAGACCGCCAGGTGGCCAACGGCGTCCCCTTGGACGTGGCGCGCCTCCTCACCGACATCCTCGTGGACATCCGCAACGGCGGCCTGGGCACAGCGGTCACCGACGACGTCCAACGCGCCCTGGGCCGTCCGGCCAAGCCCTTCGAGGACTTCGTAGCCGAAGCCGCCGCCGCAGGCGCCTGGACCTGACCCTGCGGGGGCCTCACCATCGCCCGGCCGCTTGGCTGTTAACGGCCAACCGCCTGGCGAAACGTCCGCTGACACGGCGTCTCGACCTACCATCCGACCTACGGGAGCAGGCTCATCGAGCAAGGACGACCATGGTCGAGCGCGAACAGCCCACCGAGGACGAGGAACCTCCGCGAAGGAGCCGCTTCAAGACCATCGGAGAGGTCCTCGGGCTGATCGCCGCCGTGGCCACGGTCGTGGGCCTGGTCGTCCAGGTGCTCACCAGCATGAACGACCCCGACCCGAAACCCACGCCCAGCCCGGACGGGGGATCCCCGTCCCCGCCGACCGGCACCCCGGACCGCAACTACCAGCTGTCCTGGGACGGCAGCGTCCGCATCTCCCTCAACGAGCGCGTCGACCTCGACGTCCGCCCGCCCTCGCCGTCACCGGTGGACGACAACTGGGCGGTGTCGGGCCCCGACACCGACAACCCCCAAGGCGCACTCCTCGCACCCCGCCAGGGCGGCGTCACCTCGTGGGGGCCGAGCAGACCCCCGACCCCCGCCGAGTGCCGTACCGTCCTGGCGCAGGGGAAGCGTCACATCTTCGGCTTCACCGCTCCGCCCTCCTACCTCTGCCTCATCACACCCCAAGGCAAGCTGGGCAGGCTCCAATACGTGAGCAGCAACGGCACGGGCTACCAGACGTACTACGAATTCCAGATCACGCTATGGCTGATCCAATGACCGCTGGTGTCGGTCGCCTCAGTTGCTGTCACTGTCACTGTCGCTATCACCGTCCTGGCCGTCTTCGTCCGGGTCGCCATGCTGCTGGACGGGTTGGTGAACGACGCTATGCGCGTTACCGGTGGCCGGGATCGAAACCAGTGGAGCACCATCACTCGCGAGCGCGGCCCCCAGCATGAGCGCACCAGCGGTCAGCGGCACGGCAAGAAGAGCGGCCCCAGCAGTGACGACAACAAGAAGCCACTCCTGCCGCACTTCGTGGTTATCCATACACGGAGAGTAGTCACAGCTCACATCTCAGGAGTAGTCACCGCCAAGCCAGTGCCCGGTTAGCCCGCAACGACGGTTCAGTCAACATGGGCCTCGTCCGGCCTAGCCAAACCATGCGCGATACGCCGCCGCAAAGCCGGATGGATGTCGTAACCGCCCAGCTCGCCAGGCGCGACCCAACACACAACGGACGCCTCGTCCGTCGTCATCAGCACACGCGTTTTTCGCCGTCGCGGAAGCACACTCGCCGACGCCTTCCGGCTCGTCGGCGCAGGCGCCCTCAAACCCCGCCAATGATCGACCCGCGTCGTCCTAGAGTGCATGGCTTCTCCACGTCGGCCGACGACCGGCGAGCACATTCCGGTCCAACCTTCCGATACCCGCCGTGCGCGCGGCTCGGTGGGCCGCCATCTCGGGACACAGGCGGGGTGCGCGCCTAGCCTGGAAACCGTCGACCTCTCCGGAAGGCGCGGGCCAATGCGCGACAGTACTGCCACGAGCCGCCGCCATGCTTGACGACCTGGCCGGGCGGCGCACCGGCGAGCGCATCCAGGTCCTGCGCGAGCGCAAGGGGTTGTCGCGGCCCACTCTCGCGGGCCTGGTCGGCAAATCCGCCTCCTGGCTCAAGGGCATCGAGAACGGCCGCCGCCTCCCGCCGCGCCTGCCGACCCTCGTCAGGTTGGCAGAGGTGCTCGGCGTGGGCGACGTCGCCCTCCTCGCGGGCACCGACATGGACATCGGCGACGCCGCGTCCATCCCGCTCACCTCGTTCGCCCGCATCCCGCACGAGGCGGTTCCCGCGATCCGCGAGGCCGTCCGCGCGCCCCTGCTCACCGTCAGCGGCACAGCCGTGGACGTGGCAGGCCTCGCCGATCGGGTCGCCCAGGCCTGGCGCATGTGGCACGGCTCGCCCACCCCACCGCACCGACGTGGGCCGCGTCCTGCCCATGCTCATCCGGGACGCTCGCGCCGCCGTCCGGCTGACCGAAGGCGAGGCGCGCAGGACGGCCAGCGCCGTCCTCGCGGACCTCTACGCCCTCGTCCAGCATGAACTCGTCTGGGCGGCCGAGCCCGAGCTCATTTGGGTCGTCGCGGACAGGAGCATGTCCGCCGCCCACGACGCGGACCGTCCGCTCGCCCTTGCGGGCGCCGCGTGGACGCTCGCGATGGTGCAACGCTCCGCAGGAGACCTGGACGGCGCGCTGGAGCTCGTGGACGAGGCGTCCGTTCTCCTTCGCCCCCGGCTAGAAGACGGCGACGACGAACTCCGAGCCATGTACGGAGCCCTCCATCTGCACGCCGCGATGACCAGCGCCCGCGACGAAAAGGAAGGCGACGCGCTCCGCCATCTGGACGAGGGACAGGCGACGGCCGAACGGCTCCCGCCCGGCTACCACCATCCTTGGACGCAGTTCGGCGCGTCCAATGTGGCGGTGCACGCGGTCTCGATCCGCGCGGACCTGTCCAAGTCGTCCGCCGCACGGGAGGAGGCCCGGCGCATCGACCCGGACACCATCCCGAGCCGCGAGCGGCGGGCGCGCCTTATGGTCGAGACCGCGCGCACCTACCATCAGCGCAACGACCACGCCGCCGCCCTCGACTGGCTGGAGCGCGCCTACCCGGTGTGCAACGACTCCGTCCACTACTCACCACAGGCCCGCCAGATGGTCTCGGACGCCGTCGACCACGGCGGCCCAATGATCGACAGACGCTCCCGAACCTTCGCCACCCTCCTCGACCTCCCCGTCTAGGGCGTCCCCGAGGAAGCCAGAAACCGCCAGCGCTCTTCACGTGGGACGTCATCGCCGAAGACGGGCGACGAGGCGCCAAAGGCGTGATCAGCGATCGGATACGGGGACACAGCGGTTCAGCGCGGCGAATCGGCTAACCGTCCGGGAACGGTAGGCCAGGGCAATTAGCCGCGGGCCTTCAGCACGGCGTCGGTGTACTGCTCGGTCGTCAGGTCGTCCTCGCCGATGCCCAACTCGGCCAGGACCGCGCGGACGTCCGCGAGCGCGCGGTCCACGTCCTCCTCCTCGGCCATCGTCTCCAGCTCGACGAACGTCCCGTCCAACTCCGGGACGGTCACGATCGTCGCGAGCATGTCCCGGCCCGCCGTGGTGAAGCGGTAGTTCGCGCACCGCTTCGTCAGGCGTACGTACTCGACCGCGCCGAGCGCTCGGAGCACGGTGTCGATGACGGCCGGGTCGGCGACCTTCGTCTCGTGCTCGGGCTTGGAGCCGGACGCGACGTCGACGGCAGGTTCCTTGTAGGTCAGGAGCGTCCGGCGCGTCCCGGACCGGTCGATGATCCGGACGCGCAGCTCTCGGCCTTCGCGCGTCAGAGACCCGTCGGGGCTGTTGTAGTAGGTGTCCCGGTAGACGTCGATCTCCTCTTCCCCGCGTTCGCGGAGCCGGGTACGCAGGGCGTCGGGCTCGCGCACGCGGGCCTTCAGCTCAGCCTCGATCACCAGTCGTGTCCCTTCCCTGGACGCCGCGCCCGTCGCCACATGTCGTCATACTGCCGCCGGAACCCTGCGTGCAAGACACCGTCCTCGCTGGCCGTCAACTTGTATCCCCCGGAGCGGTGTCCTTCGTGTGCTGCACTGAACGCACTGAGGAACAGCACGTCGTCGAAGGCGACCATCCGCCAGGTGGGGAGCTCGTCGTAGAGGCGGACCTCCAGGCGTACGCGGGGGTGGGTGTACAGCTCGGCGAGTCGAGCCAGGGACAGACGAGTGCCGGCAGCGAACGACTCCACGGACTCGGTGATCTCCTCGGCACGGACGACGGCTGAGGGAGCGTCGGGGTCCAGAAGCAGAACCCGGACGTCCACGGGCGTATCGCGGCCGGTGAGGGGGCCGCGCAGCAGGGAGTCGTTGAGGGCGACCAGGCCGAGGACGCGGACGGCGAGGATGTCGACGGCCGAGGCGGTGGCGGCACGCTGGCGCATCTCCCGGGCGACGTCGGCCTGACTGGGATAGACGGTCGCGATCTCGGCGTGGCCGGTGACCGCGGGGGCTTCGGCGGCGCGGCGGGGGGCGAGGCCGAGGAGGGCGCGGGCGTGGTCGGGCATGGTGAGGCCGTCGGCGATGCGCTCGAACACGTCGAGCCGGACGACGGTGCGGCGGCCGTTCACGATCTCGTTGGTGCGGCCTTGGCCGAGGCCGGTGGCGATGGCCAGACGGGACTGGGTGACGCCGGCGTGCTGTTGTGCGGCGCGAAGGATCGCGGAGACGTCGCGGGAGGTGAGGGCTGCGCGGACGTCGTCGAGCGCCCACGCTCTGGTGGGCAGCTCGATGGGGCCGTACCGCGCGTCGTCCATCTCACGGTGAGAGTACATCTCACCGTGAGATACCCACGAGGGGATCGGTTCTGACGGTCGGTGACGGCATCGTCACCGGCATGACCACGCCGCGAATGCTCGGCCCGTTCGACGAAACGGTCGCGATCGACGTCAAGCCGATCCACGACGCCGAGGCCCGCGACCTCCGCGCGCGGTTCGGTGTGATCGCCTGGTTCGGGTTCTACACCCGGCACTGGTGGGCCCTCACCGACCGGGCGCTCGTGGAGGCCCCGAACCCGATCGGGCTCGCCGAGGCCATCGTCGCCGCGCGGAGGCGACCGGCATGACGGACGTCGTGGGATGCCCTGAGACCCCTAGAACACCCAGCAGGAGGCCCTCGTGGGCCAGGTAGACACGCAGGCATGCGCATTGCTCGCGGCTCTCAACAACCGCTTGGAGGTGTACCGGCTCGACACCGTTCTCGAAGGATGCAGCCTCGTGGTGCTCAACCCGCATGCCATCGGCTGCTGCGAGCAGGTGCACCGACCTGCCGACCGGATCACGTGCCGTCGGCGAGGGGACGACGGCGGCCGGTGGTGGTTCTGGACGTCCTGGGGCCAGCCGATCGCCGAGGCTGACCGGGTCGTGGACGCCGCCGTCATCATCGCGGGCTACCTCCGCGCCAGCTCTGGGTAAGGCGGGGCGGTGGGGGGACGTGCGAGGGCCCCGGTCGGGTGGTCGGCCGGGGCCCTCGCATCGGGGCGGGTGTGGGCCCGTTCTAGATGTCGTAGTAGAGCTCGAATTCGTGGGGGTGGGGGCGGAGGCGGATGGGGTCGATCTCGAACTCGTTCTTCATCGCGACGTAGGTCTCGATGAGGTCCGGGGTGAAGACGCCGCCTTCGAGGAGGTAGTCGTGGTCGGCTTCGAGGGACGCGAGGACCTCGGGGAGCGAGCCGGGGACCTGCGGGATGGCGCGGGCCTCCTCCGGGGGCAGCTCGTAGAGGTCCTTGTCGACCGGCTCCGGCGGCTCGATCTTGTTCTTGATGCCGTCCAGGCCGGCCATGAGCATGGCGGAGAAGGCCAGGTACGGGTTGCAGGACGGGTCCGGGACGCGGAACTCGATGCGCTTGGCCTTCGGGTTCGAGCCGGTGATCGGGACGCGGATGCAGGCGGACCGGTTGCGCTGGGAGTAGACCAGGTTGACCGGGGCCTCGAAGCCGGGGACGAGGCGGTGGTAGGAGTTCACCGTCGGGTTCGTGAACGCGAGCAGGGACGGGGCGTGCCTGAGCAGGCCGCCGATGTAGTAGCGCGCGTTGTCCGACAGGCCCGCGTAGCCGACCTCGTCGTAGAAGAGCGGCGAGCCGTCCTTCCAGAGGGACTGGTGGACGTGCATGCCGGAGCCGTTGTCACCGAAGATCGGCTTGGGCATGAACGTGACGGTCTTGCCGGCGTTCCGCGCGACGCTCTTCACGATGTACTTGTAGAGCATCAGGTTGTCGGCGGTCTTCAGCAGCGTGTCGAAGCGGAAGTCGATCTCCGCCTGGCCGGCGGTGCCGACCTCGTGGTGCTGCATCTCGACGGCGATGCCGGACTCGATGAGCTGGGCCACCATCTCCGAGCGCAGGTCGGTGTAGTGGTCCATCGGGGGGACGGGGAAGTAGCCGCCCTTGTAGGGGGGCTTGGCGCCGAGGTTGCCGCCGGCCTCCTCGCGTCCGGTGTTCCAGGCGCCCTCGATCGAGTCGAGGTAGTAGTAGCCGGCGTTCTGCTTCGTCTCGAAGCGGACGTCGTCGAAGATGTAGAACTCGGCCTCGGGGCCGCAGTAGGCGGTGTCGGCGATGCCGGTGCCGCGGAGGTAGTCCTGCGCCTTCCTGGCGACGTTGCGCGGGTCGCGGCTGTAGGGCTCGCCGGTCAGCGGGTCGTGCACGAAGAAGTTCAGGATGAGCGTCTTGTGCTGGCGGAACGGGTCGATCACCGCGGTGGCCGGGTCGGGCAGCAGGAGCATGTCCGACTCGTGGATCTCCTGGAAGCCGCGGACGGACGAGCCGTCGAACATCAGCCCGTCGGTGAAGACGCTCTCGCCGAAGTTCTCGACGGGGAACGTGAAGTGCTGCATCTTGCCCGGCAGGTCCACGAACCGGCAGTCGACGAATCGCACACCTTCGTTCCCGATGTAGCTCAGGACCTCTTCGGCGCTGCTGAACATCCAGCCTCCTTGGGCGCTCTTGGGCTTTCTTGAGGCTACGGAGACGCCGTTTCCCGGCCGTGTCCCATATGTTTCGGCTGTGTTACGCGTCACTCCCGCGGCGCGTCACGGTCTCCGTGCCCCGCCGGACACCTGCCCAGAAGATCGCGTTCGGAACCCTGGGATAGCGTAGGGGCCATGAGCAGTGGCAAGGGGCAGCCCGCGGGACCGCGGTGGACGCAGACGTGGCTCAGCGGGGCCCGCGCGGCCGGGGCGGACCTGGGGCGGCCGGGCGAGCGGTTCGGCTTCCCCGCGAGCGGGAGCGGCGCGATCGCCGGGTACGGGCGCCGGCTGGTCGCGCTCTTCGTCGACTGGGGGCTGTCGATGCTGGTGGCGAGCCTGCTGGCGCGGGCCTTCGAGTGGTCGCCGCCGCAGCGCAGCCTCACCACGCTGGTCGTCTTCGGGATCCAGACGTGGCTGCTGACCGGGCTGGCCGGCACGACGCTCGGCAAGCGGCTGTGCGGGCTGCGGGTCGTCCGGCCGGACGGGCGGCCGGTGGGGCTCGGCTGGTCGCTGGCCCGCGCGGTCCTGCTGCTGCTCGTGATCCCGGCGCTGATCTGGGACCGAGACTACCGCGGCCTGCACGACCGGGCCGCGAACACCGCCGTCGTCAACATTTAGCGGAACGACGAAAGCGCCCCCGAAGGGGCGCTTTCCGGGGTCCTCAGCGCATCTTCGGCTTGGGGCCCCTCGGCATCTTCGCGCCCCTCGGCATCGGGCCCTTCGGCATCTGCATGGAGCGCGGCAGCGCCTGGAGGCGGTCGTTCAGCTCCGCCACCTGGCCCTTGGTGAGGTTGCGGGGCAGCTTCATCAGGTGGCGCTGGAGCTTGTCGACGGGGATCTGGCCCTCGTCGTCGCCGACCTGGACGTCATAGATCGGGACCTGCTGGGCGGCGCGGGAGATGCGCTTCTTCTCCGCGCCGAGCAGCTGGCCCACCCGGCTGCGCGGGCCCTCGGACACGAGGACGACGCCGGGACGGCCCACGGCGCGGTGCACCATGTCGAGGTTGCGGTTGCCGCTGACGGCCTCGGTGACCGTCCAGCCGCCGCGCATGTTCTTCAGGATCGCGGCGGCGGCGCCCGGCTGCCCGGCGATCACCTTGTACTGCGCGCGCTGCGCCAGCTGGCCGAAGACGATCATGCCGACGGCGGCCGCGGCGAGGACGCCGAGCGGGATGAAGAACCAGAGCTGGCCGATGAGCAGCCCGATGAGGATGACGACGACCAGGGTGCCGACCGCCGCCGCGGCGACGATCGGGAGGGCCTTCGGGTCGGCCTGGCGGAGCACCTGGGCGACCATGCGGATCTGCTTGAGGCGGCCCGGACGCTCCTGGGCCCCGTCCGTGGGCTTCTTCGACATGGAATCAACAATAGTCGGGTCGGGCGACCGGCGGGATCACGCCTCCCGCGCTTCGACGGCCTGCCGGTAGAGGCGCCCCGCGCGGTAGCTGGAGCGGACGAGCGGGCCCGACATGACCCCGGCGAAGCCGATCTCCTCCGCCTCGGCGGACAGCTCGACGAACTCCTCCGGCTTCACCCAGCGCTCGACCGGGTGGTGGCGGGGGCTCGGCCGCAGGTACTGGGTGATCGTGACGAGCTCGCAGCCGGCGGCGTGCAGGTCGCGCAGCGCCTCGGAGACCTCCTCGCGGGTCTCGCCCATGCCGAGGATCAGGTTCGACTTGGTGACGAGGCCGTCCGCGCGGGCCCGGGTGATGACCTCCAGGGACCGCTCGTAGCGGAACCCGGGCCGGATCCGCTTGAAGATCCGCGGGACGGTCTCGACGTTGTGCGCCAGCACCTCGGGCCGGGACGAGAAGACCTCGGCGAGCTGCTCGGGGACGGCGTTGAAGTCGGGGATCAGCAGCTCGACGCCGCAGCCGGGTACGGCCGCGTGGATCCGCCGGACGGTCTCGGCGTACAGCCAGGCGCCGCCGTCCTCCAGGTCGTCGCGGGCGACGCCGGTGACGGTCGCGTACTTCAGGCCCATCGCGGCGACGGACTCGGCGACGCGGCGGGGCTCGTCGCGGTCGAGCGCGGCGGGCTTGCCGGTGTCGATCTGGCAGAAGTCGCAGCGGCGGGTGCACTGGTCGCCGCCGATGAGGAAGGTGGCCTCGCGGTCCTCCCAGCATTCGAAGATGTTGGGGCAGCCCGCCTCCTGGCACACCGTGTGCAGGCCCTCGGACTTCACCAGCTGGGTGAGCTCCTTGTACTGCGGGCCCATCCGCAGCCTCGTCTTGATCCACTCGGGCTTGCGCTCGATGGGGGTCTGGCTGTTGCGGGCCTCGATGCGCAGGAGCTTGCGCCCCTCGGGTGTCGCCGTCGTCACCTGTTCAGAGTACGTCCCGATCACCGGTGACGGCACATCCCGCCCCGGTCCGCGCGCGCGACGGGCCGCCGCGGGGCTCGAAGGCGTCTCGGACGGATCTCGAACGCGTGACGGAACCCGTTTCACCTCGCCGATTCGCGTGTTTCCGTCGATGGCGGCAGTGGATCTCTCTAGGGTGACTCCCTGTCGTCACGCAACAGCGTTAGCAGGAGGACCGCAGTGGGTCTGGCAATGTCGTACCTCAGGGTGCCGCCGGTGCTGGAGGGAGAGCCGGATCCCGGCCGGATCGCCCGCCACATCTTCGGCGCGCCCGACTGGCGCCGCCGGGGCGCGTCCGAGCTGTTCGACCTCGGCCGCGCGTGGCAGATCGTGCACTACCTCGTGACCGGCGACCCGTGGGAGGGGCGGCAGGCCGAGGCGGACGCGGTGTGCGGCGGCCGGCTGATCACCGAGGACGGCGCGGACGAGCTCGGCATGGACGTGATCTTCCTGGCGCCGGAGCGGGTGAAGCCCGCCGCCGACCACCTCGCGGCCACGCCGTTCGACGAGATCGCGCGGCGGTACGACCCGCGGGCGATGGCCGAGGCCGGGGTGCAGGACGCCCGCGCCCTGGACGGCGGCGCCCGCGACCGCGTCCTGAGGCCCGCCTATGAGGGGCTCACGGCCTTCTACCGGGCCGCCGCCGCGAACGGCCAGGCCGTCTACAAGGTGATGGCGCCCCAGGGCTGACCGCGCCCCGGCCGCCCTGGGGGTGCGGCCGGGCGTCAGGCGCCGAGCTGGGCGCGGGCGTTAGGCGCCGAGCTGGGCGATGGTGCGGTGGAGCGTCTCCGCCGCGCCGAGCGCCTCGGCGAGGTGCCGCTCGGCCAGCGGGGTGACCTCGGCGACGGAGACCTCGCGGCCGAGCTCGCGGCTGAGGCTGGTGGAGCCCGCGTCCCGGATCCCGCAGGGGACGATCTTGTCGAACCAGGACAGGTCGGCGTCGCAGTTGAGCATGAAGCCGTGCATGGTCACGCCGCGCGCCACCCGGATCCCGATCGAGCCGATCTTGCGGTCCGGGGTGCCGGGCACCCACAGGCCGCTGCGGCCCTCGACGGTGGTGGTCTCCAGGCCGAGCTCGGCGCAGACGCCCATCATCATCCGCTCCAGCAGCCGGACGTAGGCGAGGACGTCGACGGGGTCGGGCAGCCGGACGATCGGGTAGCCGGTGAGCTGCCCCGGCCCGTGCCAGGTGATCTTGCCGCCGCGGTCCACGTCCACGACGGGGGCGCCGGGGTCGCCGAAGGGGCGGTCGAGCGGCTCGGTCCGCTTGCCTGCGGTGTAGACCGGCTCGTGCTCCATGAGGAGCACGGTGTCGGGGATGCGGTCGTCGAGGCGGAGGGCGTGGGTGCGCTTCTGGAGCTCCCAGCCGTCCATGTAGGGGACGGCGGCCGTCCCGAAGCCCGCGTGGACCACGACCAGCCGCTCGATCCCCTGCCCCGGCGGCCGGGCCCCGTCCAGGACGGCGGTGGACGGGGACGCGTCGCGTACGTCTACATCGCTCACGTCCGCCAGCTTATGTCCCACCGGTTCGCTCCTTACAGGGGGCGTCGCTCACCGGCAACATCTCGGCGGGCACGGCTCACAGGGCGGCGAGCAGGCGCGGTTCGAGGCGCGTCTCCTTGGCGGTGCCGGGGCCGTCGGGCTCCACGCGGTAGGCGCCCGCCTCCTGCCGGTACGACACGGCCTGGACGAACTCGGTGCCGACGTAGTGCAGGCCCACCGCCTCGTCGGCGGCGTACCCGCCCGGCAGCGTGCCCTCGCCGACGAGCTGCTGGAGCAGCGGGCGGCGCTGGGGGTCGCTGTCGTAGTGCACGCCGCAGGAGAAGGGCAGGAAGCCGAGCCCGTCCGTCAGGGGCCGCAGCTGGGGCCCGTAGGAGTCGGTGTTGCCGCCCACGTGCCAGCACAGGGCGCCCGCGCTCTGCCCGGACAGCACCACGCCCTCCTGCCACGCCTCGCGCATGATCTCGTCGAGGCCGTGCAGGCGCCACAGCGCCAGCAGGTTGGCCACGCTCCCGCCGGACACGTACACGAGGTCCTGGGTGAGCAGGTGCGCGCGGACGTCGGGGACGTTCGGCATCGGGAACAGGGTGAGATGGCTGATCTCGGCGTCCAGCGTGGAGAACGCGGCGTAGAAGCGCGCGATGTACTCCATGCCGTCGCCGACGGCCGTCGTCAGGAAGCAGACGCGGGGCCGGTCCTGCCCGGTCAGGTCGAACGCGTAGCGCACGAGCGGACTCGGGGACAGGCCCTCCCGCCCGTCCCGGACGAACGTGCCCCCGCCGATCGCGAGGATGTGGGGCTGTCCATCGGTGCTCATTAGCCCTCCTCGGGGCCCGCTGGCGGCTGGCAGGTACTCCAGGCAACCGTATGGCCACCGATCAGCGCCGGACGCGACTTTGACGTTTCTTGGGCCGCGGAGGGCGGCTCTTGAGCTCGCGGGACGGCTCCCGCGGCCTACAGGACGGCTTCGAGGGCGGCGTCCAGGTCCGGATGCGCGAACCGGAACCCGGCCTCCTCCAGCCGCCTCGGCAGCACCCGCTGGCTGATCAGGGGCCCCTCGTCGGCGAACCCGCGCAGCACCGCCCGCAGCGCGAACTTCGGGACGCTCAGCGCCGCCGGGCGGTGCAGGGCCCGGCCCAGGGCCCGCGTGTACTCCGCGTTGGTCACGGGGTTCGGCGCGGTCAGGTTGACGGGCCCGGCGATCTCGTCGTCGATGAGGAAGCGCAGCGCGGCGATCTGGTCGTCCAGGGAGATCCAGCTCGTCCACTGGCCGCCGTCGCCGAGCCGGCCGCCGAGGCCGAGCCGGAACAGCGGGAGCGTGCGCCCGAGCATCCCGCCGCCGCGCGCGAGCACCACGCCCGTCCGGGGGTGCACGACGCGGACGCCGGCGTCCCGGGCGGGCCTGGCCGCCGCCTCCCAGTCGCGGACGAGCCCGGCGAGGAACCCGCGGCCCATGGGCGCCTTCTCGTCGACCTCGCGGCCGCCGGTGTCGCCGTAGTAGCCGATCGCCGAGCCGCAGACGAACACGCGCGGGCGCCGTCCGGCCGCGGCGATCGCCTCGGCGAGCGTCCGGGTGCCGCCGATCCGGCTGTCGCGGATCCGCCGCTTGTACGCGGGCGTCCACGGCCGGTCGCCGACGCCCGCTCCGGCCAGGTGCACGACGGCGTCGGCGCCGGCCACCGCCCCGGCCTCGACGCAGCCGTCCGCGGGCGACCAGCGCGCCTCGTCCTGGCGGGCGGGCTCCCGCCGCACGAGGCGGAGGACCTCGTGCCCGTCGTCGCGGAGCGACCGCACGAGCGCGCTGCCGATCAGCCCGGACGACCCCGTCACGGTGACCTTCATGGGCCCAGCCTAGGCGGTTGTCACCACCGAACGGTGAGATTCTCATGGCGTCCCGGGTTTCCCCGGATCGAGTTTTTCCCCCGCGGGGTGAATGCCTGGTATGCCGCGTCCCCGCCGGGGGCGCCCGGACGCGCGAGACCCCGCCGTCCGAGGGACGGCGGGGTCTGCGTCAAGACGGGCCCGAGACGGGCCCGGACGGTCAGAGGCCGAGGTCGGCCTCGAAGTTGCCCTCCTCCAGGCGGTGCTTGATCGTGGCCAGGAAGCGGGCGGCGTCGGCGCCGTCGATCAGGCGGTGGTCGTAGGTCAGGGCCAGGTAGACCATGGACCGGACCGCGATGACCTCGCCCAGCTCCGGGTCGTCGATGACGGCGGGGCGCTTCACGACGGCGCCGGTGCCGAGCATGCCGACCTGCGGCTGGTTGAGGATCGGGGTGTCGAACAGCGCGCCGCGGCTGCCGGTGTTGGTGAGCGTGAACGTGCCGCCCGCCAGCTCGTCCGGGTGCACCTTGTTGGTGCGGGTCCGCTCGGCGAGGTCGGCGATCCGCTGCGCGAGGCCGCCCAGGTTGAGCTGGCCGGCGTTGTGGACGACCGGGACCATCAGGCCGCGCTCGGGGACGTCCACAGCGATGCCGAGGTTCTCGACGTCGTGGTAGGTGACCTCGTTGGACTCGCTGTCGATGACGGCGTTGACCTTCGGGTGCGCCTTCAGCGCCTCGACGGCCGCCAGCGCGAAGAACGGCAGGAACGACAGCTTGACGCCCTCGCGGGCCTGGAAGTCGGCCTTGGCGCGGTCCCGCAGCCGGGCGATCTTGGTGATGTCCACCTCGACCACGGTGGTGAGCTGCGCGGACACCTGGAGCGACTCCACCATGCGGCGGGCGATCGTCTGCCGGATGCGCGACATCTTCTCGGTGCGGCCGCGCAGCGCGAGCTGCTCGGCGGG
>NZ_CAACUY010000112.1 GCF_900659615.1 Actinomadura fibrosa
GTCGCCGCGCCGAGGCGGGCGGGCGCGGGCGGCGCGGTGATCGGCGGGGAGTCCGGCCAGGGCGCGTGGACGGCCGCGGCGTGCCGCGGCCGCCGCCCTCCCGTGGCGGCGGGAGCTGCGACGTCGTGTGCCTGGTCAACGGTCATTGTGCAACCTCAGAGGCGAGCGGATGGGTCACCGGCGAGCGTTCGCTATCTTGCTCCCCAAGTCGTGCAGATGCAAGACCGTCTGCATGAACGAATGCAAGAACGAATGCACGTGCATCTCGTACCATTGTGTGGGGTGGGGCGAGATCGCAGCCTTCCTTCGGGGAGGCGGACACGCCTTGAGGGGGCAAAGATGGACGGCCACCAGCTGTCGGACGTCTGGCGTACCGGGCTCGTCTGGCAGAAGAGCCGGCGGAGCAATCCGAGCGGCAACTGTGTCGAGATGGCCGAACTTCCCACAGGGGAGATCGCCGTGCGCAACTCCAGGGACCCGGAGGGAGCGGTCCTCGTCTACACGCGCGAGGAGGTGGAGGCCTTCGTCGGGGGAGCCAAGGACGGTGACTTCGACCACATGCTCGTCTGAGCTCCCAGCAAACCGAACGGGATTCCATTCGCCCGTCCGGCCCGGTAGCGTGCGGCCATGCACCTGGGGCAGATCGCCGCACTGACGCCCGACAAGCCCGCCATCGTGATGGCGGGCTCCGGCCGGGTGGTCACCTTCGGGGAACTGAACGACGAGTCGAACCGCCTGGCGCAGCTGCTCCACGCCGAGGGGCTGCGTCCGGGCGACCACATCGCGTTCATGCTGGAGAACCACCCGCTCTTCCTCGCCATCGCCTGGGCCGCCCAGCGGTCCGGGCTCTACTACACCGCCATCAGCTCCCGGCTCCAGCCAGAGGAGCTCGCCTACATCGTCGAGAACTGCGAGGCCAGGGTCTTCATCACCGGAGCGTCGGTGGAGGCGGCCGCGCAGGCCCCGCCGGACGTGCCGCTGCGCCTCATGCTCGGCGGCACGGCCCCGGGCTACGAGTCCTACGAGGAACGCGTCGCCCAGCACCCGCCCGTCCCGATCGAGGACGAGTGCGAGGGCGTGGACATGCTCTACTCGTCCGGCACGACCGGCCGCCCCAAGGGCGTCAAACCTGTCCTTTCCAAGGCGCCCATGGGCACGCCGGGGGCGCTGTACCAGCTCATCGACTTCCTCTTCCAGCCCAACGCCGACTCGGTGTACCTGTCACCGGCCCCGCTGTACCACGCCGCGCCCCTGCGCTACTGCCTCACCCTCCACCGCTTCGGCGCCACCGTCGTCGTGATGGAGAAGTTCGACCCCGAGGGCGCCCTCGCCGCCATCGAGAAGTACGGCGTCACCCACAGCCAGTGGGTGCCGACCATGTTCATCCGCATGCTGAAGCTGCCGGAGGACGTCCGCGCCCGCTACGACATCTCCAGCCTGCGCGTCGCCGTCCACGCCGCCGCGCCCTGCCCCGTCCCGGTCAAGGAGCGGATGATCGAGTGGTGGGGCCCGATCCTGCACGAGTACTACGCCGGCACCGAGGGCAACTGCTTCATCTACGCGAGCTCCGAGGACTGGCTGGCCCACAAGGGCACCGTCGGCCGCCCGCTCCTCGGCCAGATCCACATCTGCGACGACGACGGCGACGAGCTCCCGCCCGGCGTGCCCGGCACCCTCTACTTCGGCGAGGGCCCCGAGTTCGAGTACCACGGCGACCCGGCCAAGACCGCCGCGTCCCGCGACCCCCGCGGCCGCGGCTGGACCACCCTCGGCGACGTCGGCTACGTCGACGAGGACGGCTTCCTCTACCTCACCGACCGCCAGTCCTACATGATCATCAGCGGCGGCGTGAACATCTACCCGCAGGAGGCCGAGAACGTCCTCGCCGTCCACCCGAAGGTCGCGGACGTGGCCGTCTTCGGCGTCCCCGACCTCGAGATGGGCGAGGCCGTGAAGGCCGTCGTCCAGCCCCTCTCCCCGGACGACGCCGGACCCGCCCTCGAAGCCGAGCTCATCGCCTACTGCCGTGACCACCTGGCGCACTACAAGTGCCCCCGCTCCGTGGACTTCCGTCCCGAGCTCCCGCGCCACCCGACCGGCAAGCTCTACAAACGCCTGCTCAAGGACGAGTACTGGAAGCAGGCCACCACCCCGCAATAGATGCATCGCGCCCGAGGCCGCTCACCGCACGGCGACCACCGTGCGGTGAGCGGCCCGGCGCGGTGACCTCACGCCATGACGGCCCGACCGGACGCGAGCTCACGAAGCTCCCGCGCCGCCGGAAGCGCCTGTGCCTGCTCTGGCAGTGCACGCAGTAGGTGACCGACGAGCAGGGTGGTACCTGCCGCCATCCTGCGCGTACGACCGTCGTCTTGAAGCGTGGCGATCGCCTTTTGCAGGCCGCCCTCGACGTCTCGGCTCTGCACCAAGCCCGTGGCTTGCATGATGTGGATGTTCAGTACGGGCGACGTTGCCTCGGGCGGGTAGAGGGTGAGCGCGTGGTCGAGGGCCTTCTCGGCTTTGCCGTCTCCCATCTGTGTGCGTGCGTAGCCCTCGTCCCACCGCAGTTGCGTTTCCTGGTAGGTCAGCGGTGACCAGGTGAGACTGTCGTGCGGGAGCCGGTCGAAGGTCCGCTTGAGTGCGGTCAGGGACGCTTCCATCCCGGTTGCGTCGCCTTGGTCGGCGGCGATGGCAGCGCGTGCGCCGTGCGCTCGGGCGAGCCCGAAGGACGGGTTTCCGTCCGCGATCTCGATGGCCTCGTCGGCCAGGCCGATGACGACCTCAGCCGGTCGCCCGCACCACTGGGCGTCCTGCGCCGAGCGTCCCCGCGTCCAGACTCGCATCTCGCGGTCGCCGGAGGCGTCCGCCGCTCGCCGGGCCGCGCTCCACGCGGTCCGCGCCTCACGTTGCCTTCCCATGTCGCCCAGGTCGATCGCGAGCAGCCCGGTCAGCCCGGCGCGGACGCGCAGCAAGCCCGGAACGTCGTCCGTCGCCTGGTGGCGCTTGAGCAGTTCTCCGACCGTGATGATCTCGGACGTGAGGTCGCCGACCAGCGCACCGGACGGGCGGAAGGCGATCTGGCTTCCGTACTCTCGGACGATGGCTTCCCACTCGGTGAGATCGACGGGACGTCCGAGTGCGTCGTCGAGCCCGGACAAGATGGTCTCTAGTGCACCTGGCGGGACGGCGGCGCCCGCGCTGAGGGCGGCGAGGAACTGGAGTGCTGCACGGCGTTTCACTTCATCCCCCTCGTCGGGAGTGTGGTCCCCGGTCTTGGCGGTGGCCGGGTCCTCGTCTTCCACAGTAGGCGGCGGGGGGACGAATTCGGGGAACAGCTCGTCTTCGTCGATGCCGAAGGTGCGGGCGTAGAGGATGCGGTAGCGGGGGCCGATGCCGCGTTTGCCGGACTCGTGTGCGCGGATGGTGCGTTCCAGGTCGCGGGAGCTGGGCAGGCGCCGCCGGACGCGTTCGGGGGCGGCTTCTTTCATCTGTTCGGCCAGGTCGAGGACGACCAGGCCGCGTGATTTGCGCTCGGCCCGCACGCGGGCGCCGATCCTGAGGCTGGTTGCGGTGGGCACCATGCTGCACCTCTGAACTGGGATCTTGTGGGACGCCGGGGGAGCGTCCACCTTCGCTCGCGAGTATCGCGATGCTCCCCGCACTGCACTGCCGTTTCACTGAGAGTGACATAAAAGTCACCATGCATAACGTCAGGAGACGGGCAGATGCCGACGCCGCAGGAAGATCCACCCACGGACGACGCCGCGGAACGGCGGCACGCGCTGCCGGCCTTGGCGGGCCTGCTCCGCGCCTGGGGGATCTCGGCCACCGTGCAGGGAGATCGGATGATCGCTGCCGCACCGGGCCTGCGCGAGCGCGTCGTGAGCTGCGGGCACGGGATGTTCCGCTTCGAGCCGCACGGCCGGGAGATCGGCCCGGTCGGCGAGCTGGACGAGGCCGCGAGCGCCGTCCTGCGCGCCTTTCAAGGATGGTCGTGAACCGGGCCGACGAGAGCGGGCGCCGGCCGGGGCCGCCCGCCGGATTCGTTCCCGCGCCGCGTCCGGTCGCCGCGCCCTGGTTCCCGGACGGGGTGCTGCGCTGGCGGGGCAGGTACACGGGCCGCTGGTGGGCGATGGTGCCGTGGCCGTGGTCCGCGCGCGGTGCCGTCCTGGTGGAGGCGGCGACCGAGGAGGAACTTGCGGGCGCGGTCCGCCGCGTCCTGGAAGGGCGGGCGAACTAATGTTCCGTCGCCTCGGCCGGGGGACGGTGTTCCGGCTGTTCATGAGCCGCGCCGCGGAGATGCCGCAACCCGGCACGACCAGAGCCGCCGCCGCGGAGGGTGTGGCCGGTGCGGTCGGGCACGTCCACCTGCACGGCCCGGCGGCGACCCGGCACTTGGACGGGCTCGCCCGCGTGCTGAAGGCGACCGGCTGGTCCGCGAGCCCGCGCTACGACGAGCGTGCGTCGCTGCTGCGCGTCCTCGCGCCGGGTCTGCGCGGTGTGGGGGAGAGCGTCCAGGTCAAGGCCGGGGTCGGCGGTGTGCCCTGGTTCGTGACTTCGACCGGCGACCCGCTGGCTCCCTGCCATGACCTGGCCACGGCGGCCGAACGGCTCGTCCAGGCGATGGCCGTGTGCGCGGAGGCGGCGCACAGGCTCGCTTCCGAGGACCGGCGGCGACCCGGCGAAAGCACATCATCGAGTCCGCTGGACGGCAGTCTTTGAACGTGTTCAAAACTTCGCTACGCTCGTCCCGAGCCTCGGAGGGGGAGCGAGATGCGGATAGTGATCCCGGGCGGAACCGGGCAGGTCGGCACCGTCCTGGACCGCGCGCTGACGGCCGCGGGCCATGACGTCGTCGTCCTGACCAGGCACCCGAAGCGCGACCGCGACGTCCGCTGGGACGGCGAGACCCTCGGCCCCTGGACCGCGGCGATCGACGGCGCCGACGTGGTGATCAACCTGGCCGGACGCAGCGTGAGCTGCCGCTACACGCCCACCAACCTGCAAGCCATGATGGACTCGCGCGTGAACTCCACCTGGATCGTGGGCGAGGCGATCGCGAGTGCCGCACGTCCTCCCCGGGTCTGGTTGCAGATGAGCACCGCCACCATCTACGCGCACCGCTTCGACGCTCCGAACGACGAGGCGACCGGTGTGCTCGGCGGCACCGAACCCGGCGTCCCGCGCTACTGGGCGTACAGCGTCCGGATCGCCACGAACTGGGAACGCGAGCAGGAGCAGGCGAAGACCCCGTCCACCCGCAAGGTCGCACTGCGGGCCGCCATGGTGATGAGCCCCGACCGCGGCGGCGTCTTCGACGTCCTGTCGTGGATGGCGCGGCTCGGCCTCGGCGGTCCGGTCGCGGGCGGCGCGCAGTACGTTTCCTGGATCCACGACAGCGACTTCGTCCGCGCGGTCGAGTTCCTGGTGGCCAGGGACGACCTCGCCGGACCGGTGAACCTCGCCGCGCCCGCCCCGCTTCCGCAACGCGACTTCATGCGCGCGCTGCGCACCGCGTGGGGCGTCCCGGTCGGCCTGCCCGCGACGGCGTGGATGGCGGAGCTCGGAGCGCTCGCGCTGCGCTCGGACACCGAACTGCTGCTCAAGAGCCGCCGTGTCGTCCCGGGCCGCCTCCTCGAAGCGGGCTTCACCTTCGACCACCCCGCCTGGCCGGAAGCCGCCGCCGACCTCGTGCGCCGCGCACGCGAGGCGCGTCCCCGCACCACCGCGCGGGGACGCTTCCCTTCCTCAAAGTGACGCCACTCGCACGCCCAGGAAAGGCCCGCCCGGCACCGGCGACCGTCCGGGTGCGGACCGACCATCAGCTCATGCGATGAACTGATGGTCGGTCCGGATCCTGCCGTCACCGTCCAAGGCCAGAACGTCCAGCCCACCGGCCCCGGCAGGCTCGCCGCCGCTTGCCGGGACCATCGTCCAGCGGACGGCGACCACGTTGGGCAGCAGGACGACCGGTTCACCGACGGCCGCGAACACGTGCTCGCCCGCCGCGACGAACATGTCGTAGGCGCGGCCGACACGGGCGTCCAGCGCGTCGTGGCCGCGGACCTCCAGCGGCGGCACCGGGAACGCGAGCCCGGCGGCGGCCTCGCGGATCTGCTCGGGCGGATCGACGAGGACCTGGACGCCGTCCCGCGCCCACAACTCGCGGATCAATGCACCGCGCACCCCGGGGTCGGACTCGTTCCACTGGGCGACGTAGCGGTCCGCGATCTCTTTCGCATCGAATGCTCCACTCATGCCCCGAAGTCTGCACACCTGACCTGCACCGACGCGATTCCCTCCAAGGAATGCCCCGCCAGGTCGACTCAAGATCGTTAGCGTGCCACCACGCGTAGCCCCGGAACCTTCCACGGTCGTCCTTGACGAATCGGGGATCGTCAGGGAAACCGTCCCGTACGCTGAGCATGGATGTCGCGCTTGCGAGGGCGCTGTGGGAAGGCCATCCAAACAGCGTCACTCAGGGAGAACGTCAGGGAAAGCGCTCCTACCTGGTGGGATGACGCCACGGGGGTTCCGGACCCATCTGAGTGGTCCGAAGGCTCGGACGGGGACGTTCGTAGCTGCCAGCAAGAACAGCACTACCAGTACCGACCTCGTCTCCAGGTGACGCGGCTTCGGTTCTACCAGGGATGCCTGGTGGAGCTGAGGCGTCCCCTCTCTCCCCAGGTCTATCGGCCTCAGAGAGAGGACATACAGGCCGTGGACCATAGCGCCGCCATCGCGCTTCTCATTGTCGTCATCATCGAGACGAGTCTCATCACGGGCTTCGGGTTCCATTGGCTCGCCCGGAAGCTGTGGAAGATCCCCGGGACGGGCAGTGTCGCGCTCGGCGTCGGCTCCTTCTGGGGCATGCTGGGCACCCTCTTCGGGGTGGCGGGCATCCTGCGCTGAAGGTACTGAGACGAGTTCACCAGGTGAGCGGGTCCGAACCAGGACCGCCCCGGACCCGGTACCTGCCGGAATGAGACTCGTCCGAGAGATCGCGGATCCGGTCGCGGACGTCCAGGGGCCAGATGGTGCGGTCGTCCCAGACCACTCCGGCCAACGCCTCCGCATGGGGGACGCGCAGGCCGGACAGGTCGGCGCCCGACGCGTCCACGGGGATCCTCCGCACCACGGTCCCGAGCATTCCGGTGAGGATGCGGGCGAGATCGCAGGCGAGCACGAGAGCGCGCCCGAGGGCGAGGACGCGGTCGCGATCGGCACCGCGGGCGCCGGGTCCACGCGCGTCTCTGAGCTCCGAGGCCAGCTTCAGGACGAGGGCGGCCGCCTGCTCGTAGTCGCGCTCAAGGTCATCGGGGAGGCCGGTCCCGGAGGCCCAGACGCCCTCCAAGGCCAGGACGAGCCGGGCGGCGCTCCGAGCGGCGCGCTGCACGTCGCGAACGCGGGCGCGGTGCAGGTGCCGGGCAAGATCGCGTGCGAGGTCGAGGACGCCGGTGAGCGTCTCACCGACCGCCGACGCCGGTTCGCGGTCGAACTTCCGCACGAGCCGCCGGGTGCGGACCCGGGCGTCGCGCAGCTCGGCGGCGAGCAGGCCGGCCAGTGCGAACGCCCCGGCGAGCGCGGCGGGATCGGCCGCCGTATCAGGGTCACCGAGACCCGCGGTGAGCTGAGGAACGAGATCAGGGGCGCGTTCGAGGTCGCGATCGAGGGCGGCGGCGAGGTCGAGAACCTCGGTCCGCAGATCGATGAGGCGCGCCGAGTCCTGAGGCCGGTGCAGGGCAGGCGGGCGAGGAGGCATGGGAGTGCCGTTCTGGTCGGCGGAGGGCCGGCGGGCGAGGGGGCATGGGGCGCCGTTCTGGTCGGCGATCAGCGTTGGCCGCGGCGCAGTGCCGTTGGGGGACGTTCGCAGCGTTTCGTAGGACTCGATCCGATCAGGCGCGCGAGTCACCGTCAACCGTCGAGCGTCCGAGAGAGGAAGGGCCGGGACTCCGCCTAGAAGACTGGGCGCTGCGTCCGGCCGCGGGTGTCGGCATGATCGCCGCGGGTAGGTGATCATGCAAGAGCCCAGCCAGAGGAGCCCGTATGTCCGCACCGCCGCTTCCGCCCGAAGCCGACGCCCTGCTCGCCAAGCCCAACCCGTGCGTCATCGCCACGCTGCGCTCGGACGGCGCGCCGGTGACCACGCCGACCTGGTACCTGTGGGAGGACGGCCGGGTCCTCGTCAACATGGACGAAGGCCGGGTGCGCCTCAAGCACCTCGCAGCGGACCCGCGCGTCTCCGTCACCGTCCTCGACGAGAACTGGTACACGCACGTCACCCTCCTCGGCCGCGTGACCGAGATGCACGACGACGAGGACCTGGCCGACATCGACCGCATCGCCCGCCACTACACCGGCGACGCCTACCCCGACCGCGTCCGCAAGCGCGTCAGCGCCTGGATCACCGTCGACCGCTGGCACGGCTGGGGCGACTTGAAGGACAGCACCCAGGCATCGTCCTGACCCGGCTTCACGGCCTGGCCGGACCCGGCGCCGCTGACGTCCGTCGCCACCGATCAGGGCGATGCGAACGCGACCCGCGCCGGAACGTCACGCTCATGACCGGGCGGTTCGGCAGGCATTGGGGCGGTTGACGGTGGTCAGCCAGGTGGTGAGGTCCTTGATTCGCGGGTGGTGTGTTCGTGCGAGGTGAAGGTCGGCGCCGTAGCCGCCGCGCCGGTTGAGGTAGTCGACGGCGGTTGCGGTGTCGTGCGGAAGCTCGTTGAGCGGAATGGGGATGTAAGGGGTGTCGCGTCCGGTGACTTCGGTGAAGGTCGCCGCGATGTCCGGCGGTGTGACCGCGTCGCCGGCGATGGTGAGGGTCTGGCCGAGGTAGGTGCGGGGGGCGGCGAAAGCGAGGGCGGCGAAGGCGCCGATGTCGTCCACGGCGATCAGTTGCTCGGGGACGTCCGGGACGAACGGTGTGGCGATCGCGCCCGTCCCCAGGTAGTTCTCCATGAAGGACACCGGGCGCAGGACCGTCGCCGGGAGGCCGGCGCGGTGGATGTGCTCCTCGATCCGCAGCTTGGCCTCGAACGCCGGTACGCCGGCTGCGCCGTCGGCTCCGGCGACGGAGGCGTAGACCAGATGCGCGGCGCTCACGGCGGCCTGCGCGACGGCGATGCCGCGCCGCACCTCGGCCTCGAAGGGGACCGGCGGTGCGCCCAGCGCGCCGGTCTGCACGCTGAAGACGCCGTGGACGCCGTCGGCGGCGGTGAGCAGCGAGGTGGGATCGTCCAGGTCTCCGCCGTGCACCCGCGCGCCGGCGGCGGCCAGGTCGCGGGCGGCCGTGCTCGTCGGGTCGCGGGTGAGGGCGCGCACCTGCCAGCCGTCGTGCAGCAGGTGCCGGACCACGGCACCGCCCTGCCTGCCGGTCGCTCCGGTCACCAGGATGGTTCTCGCGCCGCGCTCGCGGCCGTCTTCGTCGGTCATGATCGCAGCCTTGTCGCCGTGCCCTGGGGTCCGCCAGTGGCCCATCGGCCGGTTACCGCAGTTTTTCTGCCATCATCGGCCGATGACCCGGTTCCGGCGGATCGCCGCCTATGTTCCGCAGGGCGTGACCGCGCTCAGCCTCGGTATCGTCGGCGCGGTCTTCGCGCCGCGCGCCGGCGTCCCGGCGTTCGAGGTGGCGCTGTGCGCCCGGCGGCCGGGGCCGGTGCGCACCGAGCTGGGCCCGGCGATGCTCATCGAGCACGGGCCCGCGCCGATCGAGGACGCCGACCTGGTCCTGCTGCTGCCCGGCACCGATTTCGGCGACGCTCCGCCGCAGGTCCTGGACGCGCTGAGGCGGGCGCACGCGCGGCGCGACGGTGGCGGCGCACTGCGTGGCCACCTTCCTGCTCGCCGCGGCCGGCCTGGCCGACGGGCTGGAGGTCACCACGCACTGGCGGTACGCCGCCGATCTCCAGGCGGCGTATCCGCGGGTCACCGTCCGTCCCGGCGCCCTGTACATCGACCACGGCACGGTGGCGACCGGCGCGGGAGCGGCCGCGGGCCTCGATCTGTGCCTGCACCTGCTGCGCCGCGACCACGGTGCCGCGACCGCCAACCGCGTCGCCCGGTATCTGGTGACGCCCCCGCACCGCGACGGCGGCCAGACCCAGTACATCGAGGCACCCGTCCCCGCCGGTGGCGAGGACCGGCGCCTGGCCGACGTGCTGGCCTGGGCGCGCGCGCATCTGGACCGGCGCCCGTCGGTGGAGCAGATGGCCGCCCGGGCGCTGATGAGCCGCCGGACGTTCAGCCGCCGCTTCAAGGCCGCGACCGGCACGACTCCGCACGCCTGGCTGCGCCTCCAGCGGCTCGACACGGCCGAAGAACTGCTGGAGGCCACCGACCTGCCGATCGAGGACATCGCACGACGGGTCGGCTACCGCGACGCCGCCGTCCTCCGCGAGCAGTTCACCCAGCGCCGCGGCATACCGCCCCGCTCCTACCGCCGCACCTTCACCCACGCCTCACGCCCCGCAGAGGGAACGGGCGACGGTGCCAAGGCGCAGTGACGCTCGACGAGCCTGAGGCCGACCACCCCGATCACGATCAGGGCTAGGCAGGCCACTCGCGCCGGGGACGCGCTCTCACCCAGGACGACCATGCGGCCTCGGCACGCTCCCGGCCCCACTGCACGAAGGACAACCGGCCCCTCCGCCATGACCCATCCCGTCCGGCGGACTGATGAGCGGGTACCCCGCTACACCGGGGAAGGTCGGTCGCCGCTGGTCGGTCGCGGGCGCGCGGCGTCGTAGCGGCGGATGAAGCGATCGAACGCCTGGGTGGCCGCGGTGCTGTCGCCGGTGGCCAGCACGTCCAGGAGGAGGCCACGGGTGAGGGCGACGGCGAGGCGGGCTTCCTGCCTGGCGTGGTCGGCCGGCAGGCCCATCCGTTGGAAGATCTGCGACACGGGTTCGAGCCAGTCGTCGACGACTCCGTCGAGCAGGGGCCTCGCATGGGAGCGGCCCTGGAGGGCTTGCCCGTAGAGCTCGAAGAACAGCCTCTCGTAGGGCGCCAGTGCGGGGTCGGTCAGCCGCCGCCACAGTTCGCGCAGCTCGTCGGCTGGTGTGCCGCGCGCGTCCGCGGTGAGCTGCCGCAGGAAGTCGCGCTGCTGGCGCTCGACGGTGCGGACGATCTCCACGAGCAGCGCCTCCTTGGACCCGAAGTGGAAGATCAGCATGCGTGGGCTGGTGCCGAGGGCGGCGGCCAGGTCCCGCATGCTCAGCTCGCCCATGCCGTGCATCGCCACGTAGAACATCGCGTCCTTCAGCAGCCGCTGGCGGGTGTCGGTCTTCGGCCTGGCCATCGCGGTGTCCTCCTTCGCCGCTACCGAACCTAGGCCACGTGAGCCGTCCGGCCAACGGGACACGGCCGCTCGGGCGTCCCCTTGCCATTAGCGTAATAAGTGTTACATTAACTCCGGAGCGAGGAGGTCGGGCATGGCACAGGTGCAGGAGCGGACGTGGCTGGGAGCCGAGCCGGAGGAGGTGTGGAAGCTGGTCGGCGACTTCGTCGGCTTCATCGAGGTCCTGATCGCCGACATCGACGGCGCCCGCCTGGAGGTCGAGGGGGAGGGGATCGGCATGCTGCGGCGGGTGAGCGTCGGGACCGACGTGGCGGTCGAACGGCTGGAGGAGCACGACGACGCGGCCTGGCGGACCAGCTACTCCATGCCCGTCACCGGCCCGTTCCCCATGACGGGATACCTGTCGACGATCCAGCTCGAAGCCGTCGGCGACGGCGAGTGCGAGCTCGTCTGGACCGGCTCCTTCGAGCCGGACGGGGTGGCGGAGGACGTCGCGGCCGCGGAGGTCCGCAAGGTCTACACCCAGGGGATCGCCAAACTGCGGGCGGTCTTCTCATGATCGGGGGAGCGTTCGTCTTCAACGCCGTGGCCCACGCCTACGACTTGACCGACGAGAACACCCAGCCCAACAAGTACGCGGCGGGAGTGCGCGAGCAGCTCATATGGCTGCACCGCGACTGGCAGCCCGGGTTCGGCCTCGACGATCCGCAGCAGCGGACCGACTGGCCCGTCGAGATCCTCGCCCGGACGCTGTTCCTGGAGAGCGACGTCGACATGGCGGCGACCCACACGCTGCGACTGGACTCCTACTTCAAGGACGGTCTGTGCGCCCGCCACAAGACGGTCGAGGCGGTGCGCAGGTGGCCGCAGCGCTTCGTCGGCTACGTGGGCGTGGACCCGACCCAGGGCCTCGACGTCTGCCTCAGGGAGCTCGACGAGCAGCTCGACGAGCTCCCCGAAGCGGTCGGGCTGAAGCTCTACCCGGCCCAGGTGAATCCCTTGCGCAGCTGGCGGATGGACGATCCGAAGCTGGCCTTTCCGCTGTTCGCGCGGGCGCAGGAGCGGGGCATCAAGACCATTGCGGTGCACAAGGCGTCCCCGCTGGGGCCCGTCCCGCTCAACCCGTATCTCGTTGACGACATCGACATCGCGGCGGACGAGTTCCCCGAGCTGTCCTTCGAGATCGTGCACGCGGGCATCGCCTTCGCCGAGGAGACGGCCATGGCCCTCGCCCGCTACCCCAACGTGTACGCCAACCTTGAGGTCACCACCGCACTGATCACCGCGAGCCCTGGCATGTTCGAGCAGGTCATGGCCCAGTTCCTCTTCTGGGGCGGCCCCAGCAAGATCCTCTGGTCGGACGGGAGCATGGTGTTCCACTCCCAGCCCCTGCTGGAGCGCTTCGCGGACTTCACCTTCAGCGACCGGACGCTGAACACCTACGGGATCCCCCAGCTCACGGCCGACGACCGGGCGGCGATCCTCGGCGGGAACTACGCCCGGATCCTCGGCATCGACCCCAACGCCGCCAGGGCGCGCATCGCCGATGACGAGTTCTCCCGCGAGCGCAGGCAGACCGGGCTTCAGGCGCCCTACTCCAACTGGAGAACCTTCCTGGAGGCGGCGTGACCGAGGGCGGCGGGACCGGCGGCGCACTCGGCGAGGCCGTGCGTGATGCCCTTCGATCCGTTTTCGACCCGTGCAGCCTGGCGATGGGCGCACCGATCAGCATCGTCGACATGGGACTGGTGACGGCGGTCGCCGCGGACGAGGCGGGACGGGTGCGCATCGATGTGCGCACGACGACGGCGATGTGCACCCTGGCCGGCTCGATCGCCCAGGGCGCCGAGGCCACTGCGCTCGCCGTCCCCGGAGTGACCGGCGCGACCGTGCAGGTCCTTCCCATGGCGGGGTGGACCGAGGAGCAGATGTCGCGAGAGGGCCGCCAGATGCTGGAAACGCGGCGCCGCCGCGCCAGGGGAGAAGTGCGGCCACGCGAGTGGGAACTGAGGCGACCTTCTGCGGGGGAGGAGTGACATGCCGCTGGATCCATCCGCACGCCGTTTCCTTCAGGCGGCCGGCGCCATGCCGCAGCCCCACGAGGTGCCGATCAGCGAGTTCCGCCGCGCCGTCGATCGCCTCGCCGGCGCGGCGCGACCCGAACCCGTCTCCAGGGTCCAGGACCTCACGATCGAAGGCGGAGACCAGCAGCCGCTCCGCCTGCGGCTGTATGTTCCCGCCGCGGCTTCGCCGCTGCCGGTGGTCGTGTGGCTGCACGGCGGGTCCTTCGTCCGCGGCGGCCTCGACACCTTCGACGCTGCGCGACGCTCGTACGCCAACGCCAGTGGCTGCCTGGTCGTGGCCGTTGACCAGCGCCTGTCTCCGGAGGCGCGCTTCCCCGCGCCGCTGCTGGACGCCTACGCCGCGGTCCGCTGGGCGGCCCGGCACGCGCGTGAGCTCGGCGGTGATCCGCACCTGATCGGCATCGCCGGGGAGAGCAGCGGCGGGAACCTGGCCGCCGCCGCGACACTGCTCGACCGCGCCTCCGAGACGTCCGTGGTGAGCTTCCAGGTGCTGTTCACACCGCTGCTGGACGCGACGATCAGCATGCCGTCGGCCACCGAGTACGGGCGCGGCCACCTGCTCACCCGGGAGCAACTCGTGTGGTGCTACGAGCAGTACGCCCCCGGAGTGCCCCGCCACGACCCGCTGCTGTCGCCCCTGCACACACCGGACGTGGAGGGCCTGCCCGCCGCGGTGATCGTCACCGTCGAGAACGACCCGGTCCGCGACGAGGGCGAAGCGTACGCGCGGCGCCTCGCGGCGGCGGGTGTACCCGTCCGGCACACGCGGATCGAGGGCATGCTCCACCATTTCCCCGGCCCGCAGGCGATACCGCTCACCGCCCGGCTCACCCGCGACCTGCTGGCCTCAGGCGTGGCGGGCGCGCTCGGCGCCGATGCCGGCGGAAGGAACTGACCGATGGAATCGACCTCGGCTCCTGAGCGGCTCCACCGGCCGCCACTGCAAGCCGACCTGCTCGTGCGGGCGCTGACACGACACCGCTCCAGGCCGGCCCTGTGGGACGACGGAGACACCTGGACCGCCGGGCGGCTCGCCGACGAGATCAGTCGCTACGTCCAGGCGTGGCGCGCCTGGGGCATCAACGAAGGCGGCGCCGTGGCGATCCTGTCGGCCAACCGGCCCGAGGTCCTGATCGCCATGGGCGCGGCGCTCATCGCGGGCGTTCGATGGGTGCCGTTGCATCCGCTCGGCTCCCTGCAAGATCAGCTCTTCATCCTGGAGGACGCCGGCGTCGAGACGCTGCTGTTCGACCCGGCGAGCCACCGCGACCGCGCCGCCGAACTGAGCGCCCGGGCGGCGTCCCTGCGGCGCGTCGTCGCTCTGGCCCCGACCAGCGAGGCCACGGACATGGCGACCGCGGCGTCCCGCTTCGGCGCCCGCCGCCTCATCGCCCCCTCGCCCGACCCCTCCGGCATCGCCTGGATCCTCTACACTGGCGGCACGACGGGCCGACCCAAGGGCGTCCTGGAGACGCACCGCGGCGTGGCGGCGATGACCCACATCCAGATGGCCGAATGGGACTGGCCCGCGGACCTGCGGACACTGTGCGTCACCCCGCTCAGCCACGCCGCGTCGGCCCTGTTCCTGCCCACCCTGGTACGCGGCGGTTCACTGGCGGTCCTGCCGTCGTTCGACCCGGACCGGTTCGTCGACACCGTCGAGCGCCTGCGCATCACCGCGACGCTCCTGGTGCCCACGATGATCTACCGGCTGCTCGACCACCCTGGGCTGGACGGGCCCCGCCTCGGCAGTCTGCGGACCCTGTTCTACGGCGCGTCCGCGATCTCGCCCACCCGGCTCGCCGAGGCGATCGAGCGCTTCGGGCCCATCTTCTTCCAGTTCTACGGGCAGGCCGAAGCGCCGACGACCGTCACCGTCCTGGGCAAGAACGAGCACAGCGCGGACCGGCTGGCCTCGTGCGGACGGCCGGTCTCGTGGCTCGACGTCGCGCTGCTCGACGACGACGGGAACGAGGTGCAGCCTGGGGAACCGGGCGAGCTCTGCGTCCGGGGCCCGCTGGTCATGGCCGGCTACCACGGTCAGCCCGAGCAGACGGCCGCGGCACTGCGCGGTGGCCGGCTCCATACCGGTGACATCGCCACCGCTGACGACCAGGGCTATCTCACGATCGTCGACCGCACCAAGGACATGATCGTCACAGGCGGGTTCAACGTCTTCCCACGCGAGGTCGAAGACGTCCTCGCCACCCACCCCGGCGTTTCGCAGGTCGCCGTCGTCGGCGTGCCGGACCCGAACTGGGGAGAGGCCGTCAGAGCACTGGTCGTGCCGCGCCCGGACGTGACCCTCGACAGCGCGGAACTCATCCGGCTCGTCAAAGAGCACAAGGGGCCCGCGGCCGCCCCCAAGCACATCGAATTCGTCCGGGCCATCCCGCTCACGCCGCTAGGGAAGCCGGACAAGAAGGCGCTGCGGGCCACCTACTGGGCCGCGCACGATCGATCAGTCAGCTGAGTCCACCTCACCGACCAGGAAGAACGTCAATGCCCCTGCACGTCATCGTCGGATCCGGGCCGGTCGGCTCGGCCACCGCGCACCTGCTCGCCGCACGCGGAGACCAGGTCCGGGTCGTCACCCGTAGCGGCACCGGACCGAAGGACCCCTCCATCGAGCGCGTCGCCGCCGACGCGGCCGACCCCGCCGCGCTGAGCCGCGCGGCGACCGGGGCGGTCGCGATCCACAACTGCGCCGCACCCCCGTACTGGACGTGGCCGAGCGAGTTCCCGCCCTTGTGGGCGTCCTTGCTGGAGACCGCCGAGAACACCGGTGCGGTGCTGGTCAGCGCGAGCAACCTTTACGCCTACCCGCCCGTGAACAAGCCGCTCACCGAGGACCTGCCGCTCACGGCGACCACGGTGAAGGGACGAGTGCGCGCGAAGATGTGGACCGACGCGATCACGGCGCACGCGGCGGGACGCGTCCGGGTCGCCGAGGCGCGGGCGTCGGACTACATCGGAGCGGGTGCCCTGTCCTGGCTGACCGAGACGGTGCTCAAACCGGTGGCCGCGGGCAAGCGCGCCATGGCACCGGCCGACCTCGACGCCCCCCACACCTGGACCTACACCGTCGACGTCGCACGCACCCTGGTCGCGCTGGCCGACGACGAGCGCGCCTGGGGCGGGGCGTGGCACGTCCCCAGTGAGCCCGCGGTCTCCGTCAGGGACATCGCGGCCCGCGCCGCCGAGCTCGCCGGAGCGCCCGCACCGAAACTGTCGGTCATGCCCAAGGCGATGCTCCGGCTCGTCGGCCTGCTCGCCCCCCTCGGCGGGGACAGCGCCAAGACGGTACGCGAACTGGGCGAGGTGGACTACCAGCGGCACCGGCCATGGCTCGTGGACTCCTCCGCCGCGCGCAACACCTTCGGCCTCAAGCCGACGCCCCTCGACGACGCGCTCCGCGACACCATGGCCTCCTACACCTGACACTCGCCCCGCCCGACCACCACCGAATGCGAGACCTGCTTCGTCAGTTCGAGCCCTTTCGTCAGTTCGAGCCCAGAGGTATCCCGTGAGCCCTCGCCGTCCTCAGCCAGGTGGGGAACTCGGAGAGGATTCGCTGATACAGCTCCGTGTCGCTGATGTGGGTGATGTCGTCCACGGCGAAGAAGCCGGCGTTGTCGACGAGCCGCCCGTCGAGGGTGTCGAGCTCCTCAAGGATGCCGTACCAGGAGTCGCCCAATCCGATGAACTGCCAGAAGATCGGCCGGTTCGACGCCTTCCGCAGCAGGTCGCTGATCTCCGCGTCGTCCGCCACGCCACCGTCGGAGAAGAAGAGCACCAGGACCGGTTCGCCCGGCCGAGCATCGTAGTGCCCGAGGATGTCCTCGATCACCCGCGGTTCGTTGTTGCCGCCGCCGACGTCGACCCGCTTCCCGTCGGCGGTGACGACCTCGTCCATGTGGACGTGGGCGCGCGTCCACGCCTCGATCTCGGCGACCCGCAGCGGCGGCAGCCGCGCGGACTCGTCGGCGAAGATCCATGCGTCCAGCGCGCCGTCGTCGTCGACCTGCAGCGCGATCGCCGCCATCCGCTCCACGATCTCGGCGACCACTCCCTCCTCGTAGAGGAAGTACATCGAGCCGGAGGCGTCCAGGACGACGGCCACCCGCGCCCGTACGCCGCCGATGCCCTCCTTCTCCAGTGAGACGCGGACGGCCTCCTTGCGCAGCGAGATCCGCCTCCCCAGGTCGCCCGCGGGTGGCTCGACCACGGGCAGCTCGACCTCGGCGGGCCGGTCATCGGCCACGTCCACACCGAAGTCGGTGGCCAGGCCCGCGAGCCCGCTCGCCCAGCCCTGCCCCACCGCCCGGACCTTCCACGCGCCCGCGCGCCGGTACACCTCGACGACGACCACCACCGTTTCCCCCGCCGCCATCGCCGGGGCCTCGAACGCGGGCCCGCCCCGCACCTCGGCGCGGACCGCGACGCCGTCCAGCGTCCCGGCCCCGTCCACGCTGGCGACGAGCGCGATGGTCGCGACGTCGTCGGGCACCGCGGCCAGGTCGATGACGACCTCGCCCCCTTCGAGCACCACCCCGTCCTGGACGGGATGGTTGAAGAAGACCAGGTCGTCGTCCGACCGCACGCGCCGGTCATCGCCCAGCAGCACCGCCGACACGTCGATCGCGCGGCCCGCGGCGGTCACGGCGACCCTGACACGACCGCCGTCCAGTGCGGCGTTCTCCCCTTTGCGCAGCATCGGGCGCCTCCATCCCCCTACATCGGCCTTGACGATGACGCCGTCTCGGCGACCCGAGGCTTCGTCGGACCACGGCCGGCGCCACCGGAATCGCGTATGCGAATTCCTCAGTGATTGCGGTGATCAAGGTGGCACGGGCGGGGCTGAGGCCGCATCAGCCAAGTGACCGGCACCTGCCGGTCGTGTGGGGACGAGCGCAGTGGTGTCTGCGGAGAACACCCGGAAAGCGCTCCTCCCGAGCTCACCCGCTGATGATCCCGGCGCGGGAGGGACGGCCGGTCGCAGGTCCGGCTCAGCCGATGTCGGGTTTGGAGGCGCAGCGCGGCCCCTTGTAGATGTCGGGATTGCCGGCGGTGGTGGACCCGGCCACCTTCTGGTAGCCGACGCCGGCTTCCGCGGGCAGGCCGAACGGTCTGGCTTGGGCCATCAGCACCTCGGTGCGGCTGGCGCGGACGCAGGGTTCCACGAAGGTGGCGCACACGAAGCCGCGGATCCCGGCGTAGCCCTGGCAGGTGCGCTGGGTCTTTTCGGAGACCTGCACGGAGGCCACGACCGGCTGGGTGAGGTTCTGGATCTCCTCCTGGCTGGCGCGGGGGCTGACCGGGGTGCCGTGGACCTTCTCCAGGGCGTAGGTGCGGCCGTCCACCGCGGCGGTCCCATAGTTGTCGATGTAGACGTGGGCCTCGCGCATCGGGGCGCCGCCGTGGGGAGTGAGGCTCAGCCCGCTGAGCTTGGCGAAGTGGTACCAGCTGCGCGGCGAGTTCTCGTCCAGCCCCTCGGTGGCGTGCATGCGGCGCAGCTCCTCATCGTCCAGCAGGGTCAGGAACACCTCGGATCTGGCGCCTTTGGCGTACTGCACGGTGGCGGGCAGGTTCCCGTTGCCGTAGTAGTGGGCCGCGTGGGTGACCTCGAAGTCGGTGAGGGTGGCTTTGATCACCGGGATCACCGCCCACCCGCGGGGGAAGACCTTCCCGTCGTACTTCTGGGCCAGCGCGGAGGGGGCTTTGTTGGAGCCGTACCCGATCACCGCGGTGCGCTGCGACGCCCCGGGCGGCAGCGTGCCGCCGACCGAGTCCAGCCGCCTGCGCAGGAACGCCTCGACCGTGGACTCCTTGCCGTCACCGGTGTCGATGACCGCGTCGCGTACCGCGTCGCGGCCCAGGCTCTTGTAGGTGTAGGCCTTGCCGTTGACGAACAGGTAGGACTCGGGGACGTCCTCGTAGGGATAGTCCAGTGCCCGCTCGACCGCGTAATCGATCTCTTCCGGGCTGGGGTCCCAGGTGTCGGCGCGGGCCGCCGGGGGCGCCCCGGGCGCCCCGGGCGCCACCAGAGCACTGGCCACCGCCGACAGCAGCACCATCCAGACCAGCAGAACAGCTCGGTAGTACCGCACGACCCGCACCTTCCTCATTGGCTCGACCAGGTGTGTTGTCAGTGTGCAGTCGTATGATTGCTTTCTGTAATTATCGTGGCGGGGAGCGTACGGTGCCGTTGCCGTAAGAGACCGAGTCGGCCGTTGGAGCGTCTTCGTGCCCGTTCGTGCCGGAAAAGGCGGACGCCCCGGTCCGCGGGCCCTTGCGGGGCCGGGGACCGGGGCGTCGGACGCTCCGGGGAGTCAGGCGCTCCGTGCGTCGTGACTCCGGGGGAGTGTCAGTGCATCGGCATCGGCGCGTCGAGCGCGGACGCGTTCTCCGGCTTCTTGCGCGGCAGCAGGAGCGCCGGCAGGAACGCGAAGAGCAGCAGCCCGGCCGCGTACCAGTAGGTGTGCTGGAAGGCGTCGGCCATCGGGCCGGCGATCTTCTCCATCACCGCCGGCGGGATCTTCTCCGCCGAGCCGATGTCGCCGCCGCTGCCGCCGCCGAGGTTGTCGGCGAGCTTGTTGGCGAGCAGCACCGAGATCATCGCGGTGCCGATGGACGCGGACACCTGCTGGATGATGTTCAGCATCGTGCTGGCGCGCGGGACCTCGTCGTGGGCGAGGGTCTGGATGGCGGCCGCCATGGTCGGCATCATCGTCATGCCCATGCCGAGGCCCATGACGAACAGCACCGCGCCGAGCGTCCAGAAGGAGGTGTCGGCCTCCAGGATCGCGGCGAAGCCGGACACCGACGCCACGACGACGACCATGCCGACGAGGACGACCCGTCCCGGGCCGACGCGGTCGGTCAGCTTGCCGCCGATCGGCATGGTGATCATCGCGCCGAGGCCCTGCGGGGCCAGCAGCAGGCCGGAGTGGAGCGCGCCCTGGCCGCGGACCGTCTGGTAGTACAGCGGCAGCAGCAGCATCGCGCCCATGAACGCGGCCATGAACAGCAGCATCGTGCCGGACGCGGCGGCGACCGAGCGGCGCTTGAGCAGCCGCAGGTCGATCAGCGGGTTGCTCGCCTTGAGGGCCCGGATGACGAAGCCGATCGTGAGGACGGCGCCGATGATCGTCGGCACGAGCGCGCCGGTCTTGAGGAAGTCCTTCATCTCGGCGCCCTTGGCCAGGCCGTAGATCAGCGAGGCCAGGCCGGGGGAGAGCAGGATCAGGCCGATGAAGTCGAGCCTCTCGCCGTGCTTCGGGGTGTCGCGCGGAAGGATCCTGGCGGACAGGAACAGCGCGACGATGCCGATCGGCAGGTTGATGAAGAAGATCCAGCGCCAGGACACGTCGTCGACGAGGTAGCCGCCGATGATCGGGCCGAGGATCGGGCCGAGCAGCATCGGGATGCCGACGATGCTCATGACCTGGCCGACCCGCTGCGGGCCCGCCGCCTGGGTCAGGATCGTCATGCCCGCGGGCATGATCATGCCGCCGCCGAGGCCCTGGAGGACGCGGAAGGCGATCAGGGACTCGGCCGACCAGGCGACGCCCGCCAGCATGGAGCCGATCACGAACAGCGCGATCGAGATCATGTAGAGCCGTTTGGTGCCGAACCTGGCCGAGGCCCAGCCGGTGATCGGGATCACCGTGGCCAGCGCCAGCGTGTAGCCCGTGGCCACCCACTGGATCGTCGACAGGGGAGTCTCGAACTCCCGGGCCAGGTCGTTGATCGCGACGTTGACGACGGTCACGTCCAGAATGGACATGATCGCGCCGAGGACGACGACCATGGCCACCGCGAGCACGCCGCGGTCCAGACCTCCACCGGAGGCCGGTGCCTCCACAGGGCCGTCCGTCGCCTTGGGGGACGCGGGAGCGGTCAACTCTCTTCCAATCCTTCGGGGGCCCGCGGCTCAGGGCGCGCAGGGGCCGGGGGGATGTTCCGGGGTGGGATACCGCAGCAAAATACTGCAGTGACTGACACTTTCGCGAACGGTTTAAACTGCCGCTGCTCCCGGAGTATTCCGGCCGGGTCTGACAATCTGGCCCGATCCGTGCTGCTCCGGCGGCTCCAGCCTCAGACCTCGATCGGACTTGAGGTCAAGGGAGTGTGACGCACGCGACACGGTGGCCGCCTCCTCCTTCCTCTCCGTCCGGGCCCAGGTGTAGACCGGTGGGACGTCCGGAACTCATCGCTGAGGTGAGAAGAAGGTGGAGCGCTCCAGAAGGTTCGCCGAGCCGCTGCTGAGGGCACTTGGCGTTCCGAGGGCTCAGTGCGCGCCGAGGGGTCGAGGCATTCCGGATGGCTCAGGGCATTCCGGACGGCTCAGGGCGTCCGAACGGCTCAGGGGGTCGGCTCGAAGTCGTCGTCTAGGGCTCCTTCGAGGAGGGCGACGAAACCGGCGGTGGCGGGTGCGGGCGTGTGCGCGCCGGACAGCATGCGCTCCAGCCACGCCTCGCTGAGCAGTCCCGTCGCGGCGACCGGTGCCAGCAGGTCGGGCTCGGCCCGCCAGTGCGCGACCAGGGAGCGGGTGAGGGCGGCGCTGGCCGACCACGAGTCGCCCCGTCCGGAGATCCGCTGCCGCGTCTTGTGGACGATCTTGACGCCCTGGTCGCGGGCGGTGCGGGCGAGCCGGACGGGCCGGGGCGCCGTCAGCGCGTCCGGCCGGACGCCGGTGTCCATGGGCAGGGCCGCGAGCTCGGGGTCGAGCGCCGCGAGCAGCCGCGCGTTGAACCGCGATCCCCGCTTGGCCGCGGGCGGCAGGCCCTCGGCGATGGCCACGAACCGCGGGTGCAGCAGCGGGTTGAGCACGGTGTGCTCGGTGCAGGAGGCGGTGATGACCGCGCCGACCGCGCGGTGGTAGCGCTGCCGGAAGTAGTAGGCGTCGGTGGCGGACAGCCAGTCGCCGCCGAAGCCGGCGAAGATGCCCTGGATGCGCCGCATGGTCGCGGCGCCGGACTCCTCGGCGAAGGACGGGTTCAGGCAGCCGGGGTCGACCGGGTCCAGGCTGAAGATCCGCCATTTCGCCAGCCGCTCGACCAGCCGGGGCGTCACGTCCGGGCGCTGCCGCTGCATCGCGTAGTACATGCCGCGGGACAGCTCGCCGCCGAGGCCGCTGATGCGCGGCGCGTCCGTGGTCTGCCCCTCGACCCATTCGAGCATGCCGAGGTGCAGGGGGCTCAGGATCTGCTCGCGGCGCCGGGCCGTCGTGAGGAGGAGGCGGTGCGCCTCGGACGGGTCGAGGCGCCGCAGCCGCGACAGGTCGATGACCTCCCGCCGCATCCGGCAGCGCCGGGCGAGCATCGCGGCGGTCGCCTCGTCGCCGCTGTCGCGGGCGGCCAGCGTCATGGTCCCGAGCCCGATCCGGCGCGCGGGCGGGATCGCGGCGAGCAGCAGGCGGGTGTCGAGCCCGCCCGACAGTTGCAGGACGGCGTCGGGGTACCGGTCGAGGCACTGCTCCATGCCGGTGCGGATCAGCTCGGCCAGGGTCCGGACGGCCTCCTCGACCGGCGGCGCGTCCCCGCCCTGGAAGCCGCCCGGCTGCATCTCGTCCTCGACGAGCCGCCCGTCGAGGAGCCGCCACCGGGAGCCGCTGCGCAGCTTCTTCACGCCCTCGAACGCGGTGTCCTCGTCGAGGAAGTGGCCGACGAGCCGGAAGGCGCCCAGCGCCTCGCGGTCGAGGCCCCGCCCGGCCAGCCGCGCGAGCTCCCGCGCGGACGTGCCGACGGCGGCCCAGCCGTCGCCCTGCACCCCGTAGACCTGCCGCAGCCCGAGCCAGTCGGCGGCCACGGTGACGGCGCCGTTCTCCGCGGCGGCCCCGGCGAACGGCGCCGCCAGGTCGGCGAGGCCCTTGCCGGTCAGGATCCGCTCGCGCAGGGCCGGGACGCCGGGTTCCGCGAAGGCGTGGTCGTGCGGCCGCATCACGAGGGCGGCGGTCCCGTCCGGTCCGAGGTCGGTCGGGCTCGCCGCCGCCGTGGGCGCGGCACGTCCGGGCGCCGTCGATATGGCCAGCAGTCGGGACAAGGTCCGCATTTCATACCCCCGTGCATTTCAAGGCGGGAGATGAAACTCTAGCTTTGTCCGCTTCGCTCGGACAGTGGCCCATTTTCGGCACCGCACTTGTTTCCGGTGCCGTATCCCTGCTTTGACAATGGCATTCACGCCTGCGGGTCAGGATCGGGGCGGCCGTGGCCGGGATCGGACGCCGCCCCCGGTCAGCCGGTCCGTCCCGTGGTGCGGGACGTCGCGCACCAGCGCAACGACGGCCTCGGAGGAATGATCCGCGCCTTCTGGCCGAGTGCGGCGTTCGGCGGATTCGTCTCGGACGAATGCGAAACATCCGGATGTCGTCCGTTTCCGGCCGAGGCCATTTCCGGACTGTGCCGTGCCATTCCGTGTGCCACTGGATCGAGCGCCGTTTTATGATCGGGAATCCGGCGGGGCGTACCAGAGCCGCAGCGCCTCGCGGAGGCCGTCGAGGTCGAAGTCGCCGGTGGCCCAGCCGATGTACCCGTCCGGACGGACGAGGAGCGTCGTCCCCATGAGCCGCGCGGGCGCGACGACGTCCACGCCCTCGATCGGCTCCGGCACGGGTTCGCCGGTGACGAGGACGAACCGGCCCGCGCGCAGTGCCTCGTAGAGCCGCGCCGGCCCGCCCGGACGCGCGGCGAGCGGCAGGTCCGGGGCGCGCCTGCCGGTCAGCGGATGGGCGTCCGGTGGAGCCGGGTAGCGGAGGTCCACGCCGGACATCAACCCCGCGAGCCGGCGGTTGATCGGCCGCGCCGTCGTCGCGGCGTGGGCCGCGACGTTCCGCAGGGCGCGCAGGATGGGAGAGCGCAGCTCCACCGTCAGGCGCGTGAGGATCCCGCTGTTGCGGCCCACGAGGCGCCCGACCGGATGCCGCTCGTTCTCGTAGCTGTCGAGCAGCCCGCGCGGGGCGCGGCCCCGGACGGCCGCGGCGAGCTTCCAGCTCAGGTTCGCGGCGTCCTGCATGCCGAGGTTCATCCCCTGCCCGCCCGCGGGCGAGTGGACGTGCGCGGCGTCCCCGGCGAGGAACGCCCGGCCGACGCGGTAGCGCGGGACCTGCCGCTCGTGGCTGTGGAACCGGGAGATCCAGCGCGCCTCGGACATGCCGAAGTCGGTGCCGTAGACCCGCTCGGTGAGGGCGCGGACCTCGTCCAGGCCCACCGGCGCGTCCAGCGGCGGCTGGACGCGCGGATCGCAGACGACCGCGCGGTGCCAGCCGTCCCCGAACGCCGCGAGGAAGCAGAAGGCGTCGGGCACGCCCTTGAGGCGGAAGATCTCCCGGGGCGCGTCGCTCAGCCGCACGTCGGCCAGGATCATCGACAGCACCGTGGACCGCGTGGGGAACGGCAGCCCGAGCTCGGCGCGGACGGCGCTGTGGGCGCCGTCCGCGCCGACCGCATAGCTCGCCCGCCATGACCGCGTGCCGCCGTCCTCGCCGCGCGCCTCCACCTCGACGCCGCCGGAGTCCTGCCGGAGCGCGGTGACCGCCGCACCGCGGACGATCTCCGCTCCGTTCGCCACGGCCCGGTCCTGGAGCACCGCCTCCGTCCGGTACTGGGGTGTGGCCAGCAGGTAGTTGAAGCGGCTCGGGAGACCCCCGAGATCGATCGTGTAGTCCGCGAGCGCGGGCAGGGCCGGGACGGCGGTGCCCGTGGCGATCAGCTCGTCGGCGATCCCGCGCGCGTCGAGCAGCTCCAGCGTCCGCGCCTGGACGACGAACGCCCGCGCGAGGTTCGAGTCGGTCGTCCGGCGCTCCAGTACCGTGGTCGCCACCCCGGCCGCCGCCAGGTCCCCGGCCAGGAGCAACCCGGTCGGACCCGCTCCCACGATCAGTACGTCCGAGCCCATCGCCGTCCTCCGTCACGCCGAGCCGCCTGTCTCCGGATGTCATCGTCAAGGGACGGGGCCGGTCCTTGCATCCGGCGGTCGACCGGTCACGCGAGGCGGCGTCCGGTCAGGCGGAGGAGCGGGCCAGCAGGCGCAGGGCCTTGTGGGACGGCGTGCCGGGCGTCGCCGTGTACAGGACGACGCGCTGGTCCCGGCCCGGGACGTGCAGGACGCTGCACTCGACCTCGATGTCGCCGGCGACGGGGTGCCGGAGCCGCTTGCTCATGCTCCGGTGGACGCCGACCCGGTGGTCGTGCCAGACCGTCCGGAACTCGGGGCTGCGTTCCCGCAGGTCCGCGACGAGCGCGGCGATCCCCGGGTCGCGGGGGAGCCGGGCGGCCGCCGCGCGCAGGTCGGCGACGCACGCGCGGGCGAACCCGTGCATGCCCTCGGACTCGTAGACCCAGGCCGGTTCGGCGCCGGTGAAGAAGCGCCGGACGAGGTTGCGGTCCCGGCGCGGGACGGCCGCGAAGTCGGCGATCAGCGCGGCGGCGGGGCCGTTCCAGGCGAGGACGTCGTACTTGGCGTCCATGACCAGGGCGGGCGTGGCGTCCAGGCCGTCCAGCAGGTGCCGGAGGGCGGCGGGCACGTCGCCGGACGGCTCCGGGGCGCCGGGCATCTCGCCCGCCAGGTGGAACAGGTGCGCGCGCTCGTCGCCGGACAGCCGCAGCGCCCGCGCGATGCCGGACAGCGTCTGCCGGGACGGGTGCGGCCCGCGGGCCTGTTCGAGGCGGCTGTAGTAGTCCACGGACATCCCGGCCAGCCACGCCACCTCCTCGCGGCGCAGCCCGGGGGTGCGGCGGCGGCGCCGCGCGTCCGGGTCCAGGCGCAGGCCGGCGTCGGCGGGCGTGACCCCGGCGCGCCGGCGGCGCAGGAAGTCGGCCAGTTCCGTCCGGTGCACCCGTCCAGCATGGCCGATCCGGGCCGCGGTGATCCAGGGACCGCCGGTCCCTGCATCGACGGGTCTCTCGTGCCCCGGCGCCGTCCGTACGAGGGTGGCTCGCACCCGATGAGAGGAAGCGGAGATGCCCCTGCTGGAAGACAAGGTCGCGATCGTCACCGGAGGCGCCTCGGGGATCGGCGCGGCGACCGCGCGGATCCTGGCCCGCGAGGGCGCCGCGGTCGCCGTGGCGGACATCGACGGGCCGGGCGCCGCGAAGGTCGCGGACGCGATCACGGCCGCGGGCGGGCGGGCCGTCCCCGTGACCGCGGACGTGGCCGAGCCGGACCAGGTCGCCGCGATGGTCGCGGCGGCCGTCGGCGAGTTCGGCGGCCTGGACGTCCTGCACAGCAACGCCATGCTCGGCGATCCCGCGGTGATGGGAGCCGACGGAGCCGTCACCGACCTCGATCCCGACGTGTGGGACAAGGTCATGCGGGTCAACGTCCGCGGCTACATGCTCGGCGCCAAGTACGCGATCCCGGAGATGCTCGCCCGCGGCGGCGGCGTCATCGTCAACACGGCGTCCGTCACCGGATTCCTGAGCGAGCTCGCGCGGCCCGCCTACGGCACCTCCAAGGCCGCGATCCTGGGACTGACCAGGAACATCGCGACACAGTACGGCCGGCGCGGCGTCCGCTGCGTGGCGGTGGCGCCCGGCGTCGTCCTCACCGAGGGCCTGAAGGCGAACATGCCGCCGCAGGCGCGGGAGATGATGGCCGCGCACCATCTGACGGGCCGCCTCGGCGAGCCGGAGGACGTCGGCGAGCTGGTGGCGTTCCTGGCGTCCGACCTGGCGGGCTTCATCACCGGCTGCGCCGTCCCCGTGGACGGGGGGCTGTCGGCGCACGTCGCGTCCTACGCCGACGAGCGCCGCTTCATGGAGGCGGCCGCCCAGCACGGACGGCGCTAGGCGACCGCCGCCGGCACGCCGGTGTCAGGAGGAGGCGGGGAGGCCGAGGGCGCGGGCGATGAGCATGCGCTGCACCTCCGACGTGCCCTCGCCGACCTCCAGGATCTTCGCGTCGCGGTAGAAGCGGCCCACGGCGTACTCGTTCATGAAGCCGTAGCCGCCGAAGACCTGCGTGGCGTCGCGGGCGTTGTCCATCGCGGCGTCGGACGCGACGAGCTTGGCGATCGACGCCTCCTTCTTGAACGGCTTCCCGGCGAGCATCTTCGCCGCCGCCGCGTAGTAGGCGAGGCGGGCCGTGTGCGCGCGGACCTCCATGTCGGCGACCTTGAACTGCATCGCCTGGTAGCGGCCGATCTCCCGGCCGAACGCCTCGCGCTCGCGGACGTAGCGCAGGCACTCGTCCACGCAGCCCTGCGCGAGCCCGACCGACAGCGCGGCGATGGCGATGCGGCCCTCGTCCAGGATCCGCAGGAACTGCGCGTAGCCGCGGCCGCGCTCGCCGACGAGGTTCCCGGCGGGCACGCGGACGTCGTCGAACGACAGCTCGCGGGTGTCGGACGCCGACCAGCCGACCTTGGAGTACTTCCGGCCGACGGTGAAGCCGGGCGTGCCGTTCGGGACGATGATGGTGGAGATCTCGCCGTCGCCGGTGAACGCGGTGACGGTGACGAACGCGGTGATGTCGGTGCCGGAGTTCGTGATGAACGCCTTCGACCCGTTGATCACCCAGGAGTCGCCGTCGAGCCGGGCGGTGGTGCGCATGCCGCCCGGCACGTCCGAGCCGCCGCCCGGCTCGGTCAGCCCGAACGCGGCGAGCCGCTCGCCGGACGTGAGCCGCGGCAGCCAGGTCGCCTTCTGCTCGTCCGTCCCGAAGCGGTAGATCGGCATCGCGCCGAGCGAGACGCCGGCCTCCAGCGTGATGGCCACGGACGAGTCGACGCGGGCCAGCTCCTCCAGGGCGAGGCACAGCGCGAAGTAGTCGCCGCCCATCCCGCCGTGCTCCTCGGGGAACGGCAGGCCGAACAGCCCCATCTTGCCCATCGCGGCGACGATCTCGTACGGGAACTCGCCCCGCTCGTACAGGTCGCCGATGACCGGCGCGACGCTCTCCCGGGCGAACCGCTCGACGGTGCGCCGCAGCTCCTCCTGCTCGTCGCTCAGCGTGAAGTCGATCATCAGTTACTCCGATTCCGGTTCCGGTGAGAGGGCCTGGACGACGCGGGACGGGCTCGGGCGGCCCAGGCGCTCGGCCATCCAGCGGCTGGTCGCGACGAGCGCGTCGAGGTCGACGCCGGTCTCGACGCCGAGGCCGTCGAGCATCCAGACGAGGTCCTCGGTGGCGAGGTTGCCGGTGGCGCTCTCCGCGTACGGGCAGCCGCCGATGCCGCCCGTGGACGCGTCGACGACGGTGACGCCGGCGCGGAGCGCGGCGAGGGTGTTGGCGAGGGCCTGGCCGTAGGTGTCGTGGAAGTGCACGGCGAGCCTGTCGGCGGTGACGCCCGCCGCGTCCAGCCCCTCGATGAGCGCGGTGACCTGGCCGGGCGTGCCGACGCCGATGGTGTCGCCGAGGCTGAGCTGGGAGACGCCGAGCGCCATCATGCGGGCCGCGACGGACACGACCTGCTCGATCGGGACGTCGCCCTCCCACGGGTCGCCGCACGCCATCGACACGTACCCGCGCACCCAGATGCCCTCGGCGCGGGCCCGCTCCACGACCGGCGCGAACATGGCGAGGGACTCGTCCACGGTGCGGTTGAGGTTGCGGCGGGCGAACGACTCGGTGGCGCTGCCGAAGATCGCGATCTCGGTGACGCCGTGGGCGAGCGCCCGGTCGAGGCCCCGCTCGTTCGGGACGAGGACCGGGTACCGGATCCCGGGCTCGCGGGACAGCGCGCCGAGCAGCTCCTCGGCGTCGGCGAGCTGCGGCACCCACTTCGGGTGCACGAAGCTCGTCGTCTCGATCGTCCGCAGGCCCGCGGCGGCGAGCCGGGTCACGAACTCGGCCTTGACGTCCACGGGGACGACGGCCTTCTCGTTCTGCAGGCCGTCCCGCGGGCCGACCTCGTAGATCGTCACCCGGTCGGGGAGCCCGGACAGGGGAACCCGCATCGTCACGCCTCCTCGCTCACCGACGGCTCGCTCACCGACGGCTCGCTCACCGGCGGCTCGATCACGGCCAGCACCGCGTCCAGCGCCACCTGGACGCCCGCGCGGACCGGCAGCTTCGCCACGGTCCCGGCGAGCGGGGCGGTGACCGTGTGCTCCATCTTCATCGCCTCCACCACGACGAGCGGCTGCCCCGCCTCGACGCGCTCGCCCTCCGCGGCCTTGACGGCGAGGACGGTCCCGGGCATCGGGCTGCGCAGCACCCCGTCCCCGGACGCGGCGGACGCGCCGCCGCCCTCCGCGCGGACGTGCTCGGCCAGCGCCCACGCGTGCCCGTCGCGGCCGAGCCACAGCGTGCGGCCGTCGCG
>NZ_CAACUY010000113.1 GCF_900659615.1 Actinomadura fibrosa
ACGTGTGCTCTTCCGATCTCTGCTCGACGGCGCCGCGCGGCGGGGCCGCGACGTGCTGGCCGCGCTCGCCCTCGGCGCGGACGCCGTCCTGGTCGGGCGCCCCGTCCTGCACGGCCTGGCGGTCGGCGCCGCCGAGGGTGTGCGGTCCGTGCTGGCGATCCTGCTGGAGGAGTTCGAGGACGCGATGGCGTCCGCCGGGCTGGCGTCGGTCGCCGGCATCGGTCCCGGCCTCGTCGAGACGGCCGAGCCCACGCCGCCCACGCCGCCGGAACCGGCGCCCGGTGGCCGCGTGCTGCGCGCGGCGGACCTCCACGGCAGCGTCACGGACCCGGTCATGGACACGATGAACTTCCTCAACGAGGTGACGCTGCGGTACCCCGACGCCGTCTCCTTCGCTCCGGGACGGCCCTACGGCGGTTTCTTCGACACCGAGCAGATCTTCACCTACGTCCGGCGCTACCTCGGCCACCTGGCCTCCGAGGGGCGCTCGCCCGCCGAGGTGCGCGAGACCGTCTACCAGTACGGGCCGTCCGCGGGCCTGATCCGCGACGTGATCGCGGCCTCGGTCCGCGCGGACGAGGGCATCGACGTGCCGCCCGAGTCGATCGTGGTCACGGTCGGCTGCCAGGAGGCGATGTTCCTGGCGCTGCGCGCGCTCATGGCCGGCCCCGACGACGTCCTGCTGGTGTCCAGCCCGAGCTACATGGGCATCACCGGGGCGGCCCGGCTGCTGGACGTCGAGGTCGCCGTCGTCGAGGAGCGCGCGGACGGCCTGTCCTGCGCCGACGTCGAGGCCGCGATCGCCGCCGAGCGGGCACGCGGCCGCCGGCCTCGCGCGATCTACGTCATCCCGGACCACTCCAACCCGTCCGGGATCACGATGCCGCTGGAGACCCGGCACGAGCTGCTCGACCTCGCCGACCGGCTCGACGTGCTCGTCCTGGAGGACAGCCCCTACCGGCTCGTCAGCCCCGGCGCGCAGATCCCCGCGCTGAAGGCGCTCGATCGGCACCGGCGGGTCGTCCACCTGGGCTCCTACGCCAAGACGGTCTTCCCGGGGGCGCGCGTCGGATACGCGATCGCCGACCAGCCGGTGCTGCGGGAGGACGGGACGCGCGGCCTGCTGGCCGACGAGCTCGCGAAGATCAAGAGCATGCTCACGGTGAACACGTCGGCGCTGAGCCAGGCGGCGGTCGCGGGCGCCCTGCTGGAGTGCGGCGGCCGCCTCTCGGAGCTGACCGCGAGGTCCGCCGCCCACTACGGCGACACCATGCGGTACACCCTGGACGCCCTCGACCGCGCGTTCCCCGCCGAGCGCCGCGCCGAGCTCGGACTGCGCTGGAACGCGCCCACCGGGGGCTTCTTCCTGACCCTCCAGGTCCCCTTCCGGGCCGACAACGCCGCGCTGGTCAGGTCGGCGGAGGACTTCGGCGTCATCTGGACGCCGATGGCGTACTTCCACCTGCGCGGCGGAGGGACCGGCACGATCAGGCTGTCGATCAGCTACCTCACGCGCGCGGAGGTGGACGAGGGCATCTCCCGGCTGGCCCGCTTCATCGAGACCGAGGCCGGGACGGCGCCGTCCGGCGCGCGGGCGGCCATGACACCGACTGCATTCACGGAGGTGGCAGGTGGACATCACGGCGATTGACCACATCGAGCTGCTCGTCGAGGACGTCGACGAAGCGGCCGTGCACTTGCGGGACGGGTTCGGGTTCGCGCTCGCGGGCCGCACCGCCGGCAGGGGGACCCGCGGACGCGAGTCGGTCCTGTTATGGCAGGACGAGATCACCCTGCTCCTGACCTCGGCCGCCGGCGCGGACCACCGCGCCGCCGGCTACGTCCGCCGGCACGGCACCGGCGTCGGCGTCATCGGCCTGCGGGTGGACGACGCCGAGGCGGCCTACACCGCCGCGGTGGCGCGCGGGGCCGTCCCGGTCGCGCCGCCGGAGCAGGTCGGCCGCGACGGAGCCGGCGTCGTCTTCGCCTCCGTGCTCGGGTTCGGCGACGTCGAGCACCGGTTCGTCTCCCGCGACGACCCCTCGGGCCCGTTCGCCTCCTTCATCGACGAGGTCGGCTGCGGCCGGGCCGGCGGCGGGCTGCTCACCGAGGTCGACCACTTCGCGGTCTGCGTCCCCGCGGGCACCCTGGACGAGACCGTCCGCCGGTACCGCGACGTCTTCGGCCTGGACCTGATCTTCGAGGAGCGGATCCTCGTCGGCTCGCAGGCCATGGACTCCAAGGTCGTCCAGAGCGCGTCCGGGCGGCTGACCCTGACCATCCTCGAACCGGACACCACCCGGGACCCGGGCCAGATCGACGCGTTCCTGGACGCCCACGGCGGCGCCGGGATCCAGCACGTCGCCTTCCGCACCGAGGACATCACCACCGCCGTCCGCAAGAGCGCCGAGAGCGGCGTGCGCTTCCTGTCCACGCCGTCCGCCTACTACGACTCGCTGACGTCCCGGCTGGGACCGATCGGCGTCGGCGTGGAGGAGCTGCGCGAGCTCAACGTCCTCGCCGACCGCGACCACGCGGGCGTCATGCTCCAGATCTTCACCGAGTCGCGGCACCCCCGCGGCACCCTGTTCTACGAGCTGATCGACCGCCGGGGCGCCCGCACCTTCGGCAGCAACAACATCCAGGCCCTGTACGAGGCCGTCGAACGGCAGCGGGCGGCCGGCCCCGCCGTCCTCGACTAGAGGTGGCCGCGATCGGGCCGCGCGGCGACGGCGCGGGCGAGGCGGCGCCGCTGACGCTGGCCGACTACGCGCGCTCCGCGCGGGCGCGGCTCGCTCCGGCGGTCTGGGACTTCCTCGAAGGCGGCGCCGGCGAGGAGCGGACCCTCGCGGCCAACACCGAGGCGTTCGACCGGTACTGGCTGCGGCCGTCGGTGCTGCGCGGCGCGAGCCGCCCGGACACCGCGACCGAGATCCTCGGCCGGCGCTGGGACGCGCCGCTCGCGGTCGCGCCGGTGGCCTACCACACGCTGGCGCACCCGGCGGGGGAGGCCGCCACCGTCCGCGGGACGGCGGCCGCGGCGGCGGTACCGGTGGTGATCAGCACGTTCGCGAGCCGCGCCGTCGAGGACCTCACCGGGCGCGGGGTCCCCGTCTGGCTCCAGGTCTACTGCCTGCGCGACCGCGCGGTGACCCGCGGGCTCGTCGAGCGGGCGGAGCGCGCGGGCGTCGAGGCGCTCGTCCTCACCGTCGACGCGCCCCACCTCGGCCGCAGGCTGCGGGACGTGCGCAACGGCTTCCGGCTCCCCGCGGGCGTCGTCCCGGCGAACCTGACCGGCGGCGACGGCTTCGCCGACCCGTCCGTCCACGCCCGGGAGGAGTTCGACCCCGACCTCGACTGGACGGTGCTGGCCTGGCTGCGCTCGGTCAGCCCGCTGCCGATCGTCGTGAAGGGCGTCCTCACCGGCGCGGACGCGGTGCTCGCGATCGAGGCCGGAGCGGACGCCGTCGTGGTGTCCAACCACGGAGGCCGCCAGCTCGACGGCGTTCCCGCCACCCTCGACGTGCTGCCGGAGATCGCCGAGGCGGCGGCCGGCCGCGTCCCGCTCCTGCTCGACGGCGGCGTGCGCCGCGGCCGCGACGTCCTCACCGCGCTGGCCCTCGGCGCCCGGGCGGTCCTGGTCGGCCGGCCCGTCCTGCACGGCCTGGCCGCGGGCGGCCCCGACGGCGTGACGGGCGTCCTGAGGATCCTGCTCGACGAGCTGACCGACGCCATGTCGCTCGCCGGCGTCCGCGCCCTGGCCGACATCACACCGGACCTGTTGCGGCGCTCCGGCGACCGGTGATGCGCGAATAATTTCCCACTGGGCATGACAGTCCAGAGTCAAGATGTCACTCGCGACCGTTTCCCGCTTTCTGTGGAACATTCCCCCTCCAGTCCGGCGGAGAAGGAATGAAACGGCACGGAGAATCTCACTCCGCGAACGGCTGACGCTACCCGTCCCGCCGGTTAGCGATCGGTAAGGATGATCACAGTAATGTGAGATTCAACAACCGCGCCGAGCCCATCGGGACCGGAAGGAGCATCGGGCGGAACCGGCGCGGCGGCTCCCCACCAGAGTAACCGAACGCTGCCTCCCGGTGACTCTACTTCCCCGCCGGCGGGTCGCGGCACAGTGAACGGTGAGTGATTCTCCGTGTTGGCTTCTTCAACCATTCCATTGGGGGATTGGTCGCTTTGGAAAGGACTGTACGAGATCCACTATCCAGTGAGAGCGCGCTGGTCAGGCATCTCTCACGCCAGCGGGAAGGCATCGAGCGCTCACCCGTGGTTCGGGTCCCCATCGACTCCCTGGTGACGACGGGGTCCCCGCGCCTGGAGGGCGAGGACGCGCAGCACGTGCGGACCCTCGCCGAGTCGGGCGCGAAGCTTCCCCCGATCGTGGTGCACATGCCGTCCCGGACGGTCATCGACGGGATGCACCGGCTCCGGGCCGCGATGCTGCGCGGCGAGACCGCCATCGACGCGCACTACGTCCACGGCACCGAGGCCGACATGTTCGTCCTGTCGGTCACCGCCAACATCCAGCACGGCCTTCCGCTCTCCCAGCAGGACCGGATGACGGCGGCCGAGCGCATCTTCGTCACCCGCCCGGAGTGGTCGGACCGGATGGTCGCGGTCGTGGTCGGGCTGTCGGGCAAGAAGGTCGCGGCACTCCGGCGGCGGCTCGCCGACGAGATCCCGCAGCCCGCCGTCCGGATCGGCAGGGACGGCCGGACCCGGCCGGTCGACGGCGCGATCGGCCGAGAACGCGCCGCCGAACTCCTCGCCAGCGACCCGTACGCCTCCCTCCGCCAGATCGCCCGCGCCGCCGGTATCTCGCCCACCACCGCGGCGGACGTGCGCGACCGGATCCGCCGCGGCGACGACCCGATCCCCGCCCGCCACGCCGTCCGGGCGCGACCGGCCAAGCCGCTCGACCCGCCGGAGCAGCCGACGACCGAGGTGGTATCGGAGCTCTCCGCCACCTTCGAACGGCTCCGCCGGGACCCGTCCCTGCGCCTCACCGAGGCGGGCCGGACGCTGCTGCGCATGTTCGACGCCTGCCAGGCCGTCATCAGCCACGAAGAGACGATCAAACAGGGGCTCCCCGCGCACCGCCTAGCCCTGACGGCGGACCTGAGCCACGGCTACGCCCAGATACTCCAGTCGTTCGCGGCCAGACTGCGGGAGCTCCAGACCTCGCAGATGGCCGAGAGCGAAGGCGTCGGCTGAGGACTCCAGCGCAGTGAACCACGGTGGTCGCCCTGAGAAGGGCGGCCACCACTCGCCGCTGAGAGAACACAAAGCCGCCGCGAACCTGTTCCGCGTAGAAGGGCCTCGATGAGGGATCCTCTTCACGCTTCCCAAAGCTCGAAGTTCGGCCACGCGACCGGGCCGACATTACGACGGTAGTAGGCGCCTGCCCATACCGTTGTAGACGTCCGAGGAATGAAGGCGAACCAGTCGTGGCCATAGTGCACGACGAGATGCCGGAAATCACGCATGGGCCGACAGGCGTGGGCGCTGGAATCGCCACGATGAGCGGCGCGGCAATGGACGAAGCGGCGGCGAGGACTGAGGCGAACTCTCGCATCTCCTCTCTTGACACCTGACCGCTGGGAAACGACGCCCCGATGGCCTGTGCCCAGAGTCTCGCTGTGCCGGGCCGCGCCGATCAAGAACTTTCGAGAGAGCTCAAAAGACGCAGCACGAAGCTTCCGTCAGGGCTTGCGCCGCTTCAGAGTGCGGTCGTAGTCCTGGAAGCGGGCCTTCGCGATCACCGACCGGTCGACCGTGCGCACCACGATGCCCTCGGCTCGTCCGCCGGCGTCGTCGTCGAGCGCGACCCGGGTCGCCGGAAGGTACTCGCTGAGGAACCCGCGGGTCTCGCCGAGATCGGTCGGGAGGTCCGACGCTGGCAGTTCGCCGAGCCGGGGCGTCAGGTCGAGTCCGTGCGCTTCGGCCACGGCGGTCAGCCCTTCCTCGTCGAGGAACGCCTGCCCGCCGTCTTCGCGCCACGCCGAGATCCGCTCCCGCGGCCAGCTCAGCACCTCCGCCGGGACCGTGGCCACGTCGAACAGGCGGACACCGACGGCACGGTGGCCGCTGTACTGCTTCGCGGCGCCGCCGACCTTGCCTCCGTACACCTCCAGGTACAGCACCCGGAACACGTCGCCGTCCGCGACGGACTCGGCGAGCGGGCGGAGGGCGTCGACGATGCCGAGCGCCGGGTTCGCGATGAGGTCGCCTCTGGCGTGCAGGAGTTCCTCGCGGCTCCCGAGGATGTAGTCGCCGCCCGGGAACACGATGATCCGCGAGTTCGTGCCGTCGACCTTCTCCGTCAGCAGCACCCGGCCGGTCACGCCGGCGAAGGCGGTCGGGCCGTCCTGGAGGCTGCCGTTCTTCGGGTCGAGCGCGTGGAACGTCGGGATGCTCGGGTACTTCGTGGCGCTGTTGAGAGCGCCGAGGTCGACGTCCCGCATGGTCACGGTTTCAGCGGCGAGCGAGGTCATTGATCCAGTGTCGCAGTTCGGGTGGGAGATCACAGTCGATTAATCGGGCGGCGAGCGCCCGTCCCGCCACGACTGGCGCGGGCGCGATGGACTCCGTCTCAGTGGGTGGGCTGGAGCCGGTGCGGGCCGAGCAACGCGGCGAACTGCTGAGCCAGCCGGCGCCCCGCATCGCCATGGGCCGTGTAGGAAACGTGCATGCCACTGGTGAGCTGCACCCACACCACAACGCGATCGCCTTCGGCCTGGATCCGCCCCGCGTGGATCTGCGAGGTGTGCACGAACCCGCGGCGTCGTTCGATGGGCGACCGAGTGCCGAACAGCCAGCGCCGGTAGGGGCCGATGAGCAGGAGCGGCAGCGACACGACCATCAGGACGGTGACGACCAGCGACGCGGCCGCGCGCAGTGCCAGACCGACGAGGAAGTACACGAAGCAGAGCAGCGCGGGGGCCACGAAGATCATCATCGTCGCCTCGGACGCGTCCATCGCCTTGGGGATGTAGTAACCCGGGAACGACAGCACGATGGCCAGTCCGAGCGCGCTGAAGAGGATCCTGTCGCGGAAGAGGCGGTGACCCCAGCGCTCCAGCTTGTCGCCGAACGACTCCGCGTCGGCCGAGTAGCCCTGCGAAGCGACGTCCAGCCGCACCCGTCCGCCGGGCGTGGCCCTCACCTCTCTGATCACGGGCATTTCGGCGTTCCTCCCACTCGGGTGATCATCAGCTGGATCTTAGAGCCGCCGAAGCCCGCGAACGGTTCCCGCTTCGTCGCCACTCGTGCGGAATCGGAACCTGCGACCGGTCCGGCTCGTTGATCTGCACGCGGGGGAGTCCGCTGACCCGTCCGCCACGGACCAGTCCCAGAACGCTAGAGGAACGCATGGCGATCACGCTCACCAAGGAAGACGGCGCAGCCGACCTGAACGGCATCACCCACCTCATCGTGGGAGTCGCCTGGGATCCCTCCGCCGGCTCAAGCGGCGGGATCCTCGGCATGGCCCGCCGGAAGAAGGGGGTGGACCTCGACCTGGTCGCAGTGCTGATGCAGGGTTCGGAACCGGTCAGGTTCGCCGGCCTGGACTCGCTGGACCCCCTGGGCAACGGCTCGGTCAGGCACTCCGGCGACGAGCAGACCGGCGCCGCCGAAGGCGACGACGAGACCGTCCAGGTCACCTTCGCCGACGTGCCGGCCACGATCACCTCCATCGTCTTCATCGCCGCGGCGTTCAAGCGGGGCAGTTCCTTCGACAAGGCCAACAACGTCTCGTTCAAGGTCTACGACGCCACCGGCGGAACCAGCGAACAGGTGGCCGACATCTGGCCGTCCCTGCTCGGCAAGGACAACGCCAACGCGATCTGCCGCGCCTTCCGCAACGGCCCCGCCTGGCAGCTCGAAGTCCTGAACCGCCCCGGGAAGATCAAGCAAGGCGACCGGCAGGCTCTGATCAAGTTCGCCATGCAGTGACGCAACCCGCCTTGGCGGTCGGTCACTAGCGTCCCTCTCCCGACGACGGCAGAGACCGGCGTTCGGAATCTACAATGTAAAGGACGCGGCCTGCCGGACCGCCCAGGTCCGGGGTCCGGACACCACGGAGGCTCATGGCTTCAGGTGGGGCCGGATGCGATCTCGCCTTCGGCGGTCAGTCCGAACCGCCACAAGCACTCAGCTTCCGCATATCGGCCGCTTCCGCGCAGCAACGCGATCATCCTGGGGGCCGCGTCCTCGTCGGCGGCGTCGACCATGGCCGTAAGGACGGTGCGGGCCTGAGACACCTCGCCCCGTTCTGCCAGCAGGTCGGCCAGCCATCGAGCTGCACGCAGGTCGCCGGTGTCGGCCCGGTCGCGCAGCTGCTGCACATCGCCGCGCTCGGCCAGCCATCTGGCCAGCCTGTCGGCGATGTAGACGTCGCCGGCGTCGGCGCGGTCGCGCAGTTCCTCCACGTGGCCGCGGTCGGCGAGCAGGTCACCCAATCGGTAGCGCGCGTGTCCGTCGCCGGTGTCGGCGCGGTCGCGCAGCTGCTGCACATCGCCGCGCTCGGCCAGAAGGTCGGCCAGCCGCCTGGCGGCGTACCCGGAGCCGGCGTCGGCGCGTTCCCGCAACTGCTGCACGTCGCCGTGCTCAGCCAGGAGATCGATCAGACTCAGTGTCAACATGGAGACTGCGGGGGCGATGGCGTCGACCCTGTCGCGCAGCAGACGGATGGCCTCTTCAACCTGGCCGTGCTCGGCCAGCAGATTGGCCAACTGTCTGGTCGCGGGATAGTCGGAGTCGGCGTGGTCGCGCAGGACTGTTATGGCCTCCTCGACTTGGCCGTGTTCAGCCAGCCAATGGGCCAGGGAGTAGACGGCACGCCGGTCCCCGGCATCGGCACGAGCGCGCAGTTCCTCGACTGAGTCCTTTTGGGTCAGCAAGTCGTCCAGTAGGCCGATCATCTCCCGCTTCACGAACGAGTCCTCGCCGTCGGCCAGGTCGCGCGCGATGGTGATGGCCTCCTCGACCTCACCCTGTTCGGCCAGCACTTCTGCCAGCTTCTTGCGAGCGTGTTCACTGCCGGCTGCGGCGCGATCCCGCAGTTCCTGCATCTCACACAGCTCGCCCAGCAGTTCAGCCAACCGCCCCGCCGCGACCACGTCTTCGGCGTCGGCGCGGTAGCGGAGTTCTTGCGCCTCACCGTGCTCGGCAAGAAAATCGGCCAACTGGCTGGACAATCCGGAGACCAAGCGCGCGCCTGTATCGGTTTCCGCGCGCAGCACGCTGATCGCCTGCTGCACTCCGCCGAGGAAAACCAACTCCTCGGCAAGCATCTTGGCCACGTCCGAGCCGCCGGTGACAGCATGCTTTCGCAGAAGGTCGATGGCCTGCCGCACCTTGCCTTGGCGAGCCAACCGGGAAGCCAGTTGTTGGACGGCCCACCGCTCGCCCGCGTCGGCCCATTCCTGCAACTCTTCGGTGGCCGTCCTCCTGTCCAAGAGCCCCTCTAAACGAGTCCATCTCCTTCCGTCCCACGAAAGGGTGGGGTGATCCAGCAGTGGAAGCGCATAGCAGTAGCGGAGCCGATCGAAAGCGCCGTGGCCGAGACGGACCAGGTCGTCCCAGACGGCCGGCTCCGCATCGAACCTGAGGTGAGTGAGGCAAGCTTCCCAGAAGGTGGCCGGCGGACAGTAGCGCCGGCGATCGGGCAGGAGGTGCTCCAGCAGATAGTCGGCGAGCCGGTAGCCCGCGACAGTCCCCATCGTCGTGCCTCCAGCGACCGGAGTGAGCGCCGCGATGGCGCCGTTCAGCCGCTGAGTGGCGTAGGCCAGCGCCGCCTCGAACCAGTCGGATGGCGCTTGGGCGCGCTCATCCAGGCTGCAATAGCCGGGGGCAGCCGCCCGCAGCAGCGCGGCGGGGATCGGCGTGCGCACACCGAGCCGGACGGCATCGACGGCGGCGGTCAGCACGGCGGTCTCGTAGGCGTTGCCGTCCTTCCAGCGGTCGACCAGTTGCGGGGCGGCGGCGATCGTCTGCGGGAATCCGTACCCTCCGTGCCTCAGCGCCTCACGTAGCCTCGCATCACCACCGCCCTCGCGGCCGTCGCCGCTGCCGTCGGCGAGGGCGCGGGCCCGGCGCCACTCGGCGGGCGTCGGCCGCTCGGGCAGCCGGATCACCCGCGCCAGCGCGAGAGTGCGACGTTCGTCTTCATAAGGATCGGCGTCCGGGCCGCCGCCGAAGGCCGCGTCCGGCGTGGCGCTGTACGGCCTGTAGTAGGACGGCCACAGGGTGCCGACCAGCACACAGCCGCCGGCGATCAGCCGCTCGGCGGCGGCCGCGGTCAGCCCACCCTCGTTCAGGTGGTTCTGCAGTTCGTCCAGCCACAGCACCAGCCGCGGCGGCGGATCGGCGGCCCAGCCAGCCAGCTCGTCGGCCCCGCTGGGCCGCCGCAGCCACCATTGGCCCAGCTCCGCGCGGACGGCCTCCCACAGGCACCGGGTCTTGCCGGTGGACGAGCCGCCGACCAGGACCACGAAACCACCCGACACGGCGGCCTCCGCCAGGCGGGCCCGCACGCCCGTTCCGGGCTGGCCGTCGACATCGCGGGGAACGTAGACCGGCAGGGTGTTGGGGTCGGTGCCGGGCATCTCGATCGGCTCGTGCACACCCAGGAGCTTCCAGGAGGCATCGCGTGCGCGGACGGCGCCGAAGGCCCCGGACGTCGTGCGGGCGCGTTCCCACGCGTCGAACCACCGGTCCCACTCACCGACCGGTATACCGACGACCTCCAGGTAGATCTCCAGCGTTGCTTGGCGGCACAGCGTCGCCGGGTCGAAAAGCGCTTGCACCGTGCTTTTGGACAGCCTCGCCTTTCCACCGGGCGTCCGGCTGGCGGCCTCGATGGCGCGGACGCTGCGTGCACCTGCGAGAGCTCGCAACGCTGCCGCCAGACTCCCCGGCGTGTGCACCGCCTCGGGATCGGCCGCACGCGGCAAGCCTTCTCCCATAACGCGTTCCTCTCCCGCCGACCGTAGGTGTCCGGAACTGTCCGACCGCTTCCGTCGGGGGCCTGACTCCCTTTCGAGGCCGGAGTCGCCGGTGACCTGTGCTCAGCATGCCCACGTCGCTGATCGGGCGTACACGGATCGTCCACACTTTGTCCCGATCGCGACCTGGACAGGCCCGTCACAGGTTGAGTCGTCACCACCAACCGATCGCGGGCCCGGCCGGCCGCCCGCTCCCACTCGACCCGGGAGCACACGATGCGTCACCACTTGCAGCGCCACCTCGCCGTGATCATTGACCGCGCGCGGGACGTCGTTCCTGGCGCCGTCATCAGCGGAGCCACCGTCGGCGCCGTGAGCTGGCTGCTCACCGCGCTGATCCATCACCTGTGAGAAGTGCGTTCCGGGCGCGGCCGGATCATTTGGCTGACCTCGTGTGTACGGGGGACGGTGTGGCACGTCTGGAGCGTCGGGGGAGCGGGAACTTCGACGGTGTCCTTATCGCGCGACCTGGTCGGCTGCTGCCGCACTCGTCGGGGCGGGGCGCGCGAGGACGGTGATCATTGCGGCGACTCCGATGGCCGCTGCCGTGATCAGTGCTGTGGACGGCCAGTTGAACCATTCGACCGCCGCAGCGCCGAAGGCGGTCCCGAGGCTTCCGCCGACGAAGTAGACCAGCATGTAGGCGCTGTTGAAACGGGCCGGTGCCAAGGGATCGATGGCCAGGACCGTACTTTGGTTGGCCACCTGGGCGGCGAACAGCCCTGCGTCGAAGAGCGCCAGGCAGACCAGGGTCACGACGGTGTCGGCGAGGCTCCAGCCGACCAGGGCCGCGGCTGCCGCCGCCACGGCGAGTCCCACGAGGATGACGCGGCGGGCGCCGACGCGGTCGGTCCACCGGCCCGCGATCTGGGTCGCCAGGATGCCCGAAAGTCCTGCCAGTGCGTACAGGCCGATCCGTTCGGCCGAGTACGAGTACGGGGGCTCTGAGAGCGCGACGGCGAGGCCGGCCCACACAGCGCAGAACGCGAAGAACCATATGGAGCCACGGAGAGCGGCGACTCGCAGGGGGGCGTGGTGGACGAACAAGCCAGGCAGGGAACGCAAGGTGGAAAGGTAGCCGCGTGTGGGGCCGTTGCCGCGTGTCGCGGGGAGCGCCACCAGGCAGCACACGGCGACGATGCCGCAGGCGGCAGCGAACGCCAGCAGCATCCCCCGCCAGCCGATGGCGTCGGCCAGCCACCCGCCTATGATCCGGCCTGCGAGGATGCCGGCCGAGATGCCGGCGGTCACGATCCCCAACGTCGTCGCCCGCCGCTGTGGCGCGGCCAGACGGCCGGCGACCGAACTCAGCCCGGCGCCGGCCGCCGAACAGGCTCCGACCACGCCGATCACAGCGCCCAGCAGGATCACCGAGCCGACGGCGGAACCTGCTGCGAGCGCACAGGCAAGGACTCCGAACTGAGCCGCCAGAACGCGTCCAGGGGCCAGACGGTCGACCAAGGGCACGAGAAGAGCGAGACCGGCCATGTAGCCGATGGGCCCGCAGGCGAGTGCGATCCCCACGGCGGTCACCTTCGCGCCCAAGGAGTCCGCCACGTCGGCGATCGCCGGCTGCATCGGGTAGATGGTGGACGTGCCGAGGGCCGCGGCGACCGACATGAACAGCACGTTGGGCGCGCGTAGTCGGGCAGGAGCAGGCGCCGTGGCGTCGAGATCGTTTCGCACCCCCCGACCGTAGGAGCCGCCGAATCCGGACGCTGGCGGAAAAGAGACATCACCCTGCCGTCCAGCGAACACGTGTTGTCGGCCTTCGTGGTGGGGCGTGGGCGCTTCAGGCCGTTCCGGCGAGGACGAGGGACGAGGCGTCGAGGTGGTCGATCCGCTCGGTGCGGAGTGCGTCGAGAAAGTGGTTCCTCACTCGTGCGGTGGCTCGGGCGTCCAGGCCGGAGAGGATCGCGCGGAACCCGCTTCCCAGGACCAGCCCCCAGGCGTTCTCCGGTGAGATTGGGACACGCATCTCCATTCGGTGCACGGTCACCTGGGTCAGGTCCAAGCTCGTCGCCCAGTCGGCGAGCCTCCGCTCGGTCTCGATCCGGCGGCTGGCACGCCGTACGGGTGGTTCGCCGGACGGCAGTGAGCGTTCGGCGCCCGCGCTCTGGAACAGCAGGGCGCCGAAGTCCTGGAGCGCTCCTTCGGCCCAGGTGGCTACCGAGAAGCGACCGCCTGGGCGTGTCAGGCTTATCAAGTGCCGGGCTGAGGTGTCCATGTCCGGGAGGAAGAAGATGCCGTAGCCGCACAGGATGAGGTCGTAGGGCTGGGCCGGGGACCAGGCTGTGATGTCGGCGGCATGGAAGTGTGCTTGGCGCAGATCCTCGGTCTTTGCTCGCCGCCGTCCCGCTTCCACCATGCCGGCCGCGATGTCTACGGCATCGACCCTGCCCGTCGGGCCGACGGCGCGGGCGGCCGGGAGGGCTGATGCGCCCGCTCCGCAGCAGGCGTCCAGCACTCGCTCGCCTGCGGCCGGTCGGAGCAGCTCGACATATCGCTCGCCCAGCGGGTTCCACAGCAGCGCGGCCGCTACGGCGTGGTCGCCGGAGGCGTCATGGAAGTGGTCGCCGGTGGGGGTGAAGTGCGCTGGTCGCATCGTGCTTCTCCGAGGTCAGGCGGTCGGGTTCAGGTCGAGGATCTGGGCGAAGGGGTCGTCCAGCTCGGACGCCGCTTCGTGGGGGTCGAGCAGGCACGAGTCGAGCAGTGCGTGGATCTGGTCGTGGTCGAGTCCGGGGCCGGTGAGGACCAGGTGCTGGACGCGGTCGCCGTGCTCGGGTGTCCAGTCCAGGGACGCCGCGATCCGGCGGGCGGGGCTGGTCTGCTGGACGGCGGCGATGGGCAGTGCGGCCAGCCATGGGCCGGCGTCCTCGATGGTGACGATGCCGGCGACCGCGTCCCAGGCCAGCATCCGGTCGGGGCGGGTGGCGAGCCAGAAACGTCCTCGGCTGCGGACCGAGCGCATGGCCAGGTCGTCCATGGCGTCGAAGAAGCGCGCCGGATGCAGCGGGGCGGTGCGGTGCCAGACCACGGTGTCCACCGCCGGGGTGCGCAGCGGGCAGGGCAGCCGAGCGGTGGCCGGGTCGACGCGGGCGGCCAGTTCGTGGACGCACAGCGCCGGGCCGGTGACCCGCGGCAGCGGAGCACCGGGGAGGACGACGGGCGTGGTCGGTGCCAGGTGCTCCAGCACCTCGCGGCACAGATCGAGGTCGTCCTGGTCGGCCGGGGGCAGCGGAGCGGGCAGGACGTCGGGGACGAGCAGCGCGGTGGCGTACTCGATCTGGTGGGCCAGGACCTCGGCCAGGTAGCGCTCGTCCCCGGCGACGCCCGCCCTGCCGATGTCGGCCAGCCGCTCGCCCCGGCAGATGTCGGTGGGCATCAGCTCGGCGTCCAGCGCCGTCAGCACACCGGTGAGCCGTATCTCGCCGTTCCATCCGGGGTGGCCGAGGGCTTCGGCGACCGGCCTGGGCTCGACGCAGTCCCACAGCTCGACGATCAGCAGGGGAGCGCGGCCGGCGTGGTCGAGCAGCCGCGGGATCAGGTCCTGGCGGACGGTGCAGGTCACGCAGCCGTGTTCCAGGCGGATCTCCGTCCGGTCCAGCGTGGCGCCGGCGTCGCGGACGGTGCGGACGACCCGCCCTCCGGCGATGCCGCGGAGGTCGTGGTGGATCGCCAGGGCGCCGGGGTGCTCGCGCAGCAGCCGGTCGACGGCGGCGGCGCGGGCCGTGCCGTGGATCCCGGCCACGAGCACGACGGGGGTCGGCATGGGGGTCCTCCTGTCGCGGATGAAAATGATTATCGCTATCATGCCAGAGGTCGAGAGGAGATTCGATGGCCCGCAACGAGCTCCGGCCGGTGATCAAGATGCGCTCCACCGCCGGAACCGGCCACACCTACGTCACCCGCAAGAACCGCCGCAACGACCCCGATCGGCTGGCGTTGCGCAAGTACGACCCGATCGTCCGCAGGCACGTGCTGTACCGGGAGGAACGCTGATGTCCGCGCACTGCCGGCTCACCGGCTCCCGGCCGTCCTTCGGCACGAGGGTGTCCCATTCGCACCGGCGCACCTCGCGCCGCTTCGATCCCAACATCCAGACCAGGCGGTACTGGCTGCCCAGCGAGTGCCGCCACGTGCGGTTGCGGCTGACCGCGCGGGCGATCAGGACCGTCGACACGATCGGTATCGAGGCGGCTGTCGCCCGGATCCGCGCACGAGGAGGAAAGGTCTGATGGCCAAGAAGAGCAAGATCGCCGCGAACGAGCGGCGCGCCGCGACCGTCGCCCGCCATGCCGCCCGCCGCGCCGAGCTCAAACGCCTGGTCCGCAGCCCCCGCACCGCTGACGAGATCCGCGCGGCGGCGCTTCGCGAGCTCCAGCGGCAACCCCGGGACGCCAGCGCCACCCGCGTCCGCAACCGCGACGGCGTCGACGGCCGCCCCCGCGGGCACCTGCGCAAGTTCGGGCTGTCCCGCGTCCGGTTCCGCGAGATGGCCCACCGCGGCGAACTCCCCGGCATCACCAAGTCGAGCTGGTGACGACCGGCGATGGCCGTCCCCAAGCGCAGGAAGTCCCGCAGCAACACCCGCAAGCGCCGCTCGCGGTGGAAGGCCGCGGCGCCCGATCTGGTGACCATCCCGCTGCACGGCGTCACCTGCATCGACTACAAGGACGTGGACCTGCTGCGCCGGTTCATCTCCGACCGCGGCAAGATCCGCAGCCGCCGCGTCACCGGCGTGACCGTCCGGCAGCAGAAGCAGCTGGCCCGCGCCATCAAGAACGCCCGCGAGATGGCACTGCTCGCCTACGGCTCACGACCTGCGAGCGAGACCGGGCGGGGCACGGGCCGGTGAATCGGCGACCGCCTTCCTGACGGGCCGCCCTCGCGTCCCAAGGAGCCCGGAAGCCGCGACACGTTGAAGAAGCAGCGCGCACGGGCTCAGCGCGGACGCAGCGGGCACGCTGCCGACTCGCTCCTCAGTGGTAAGCAGGTCAGCGGTTCGGGAGGGCGGACGCCGCCTCCTCCAGAGCGCCGATGTCGCCGGACATGATCGTGCGAACGTGCTCGGTGATGTGCTGGAGCGGCCAGTCCCACCAGGCCACGGCCAGGAGGCGGTCGACGTCGGCGTCGCCGAAGCGGCGGCGGATGAGGCGCGCCGGGTTGCCCCCGGCGACGCCGTAGTCGGGGACGTTGTCGACGACGACCGAGCCGGAGGCGATGACGGCGCCGTGGCCGATCCGCACGCCCGGCATCACCAGCGTCCGGTAGCCGAGCCAGACGTCGTTGCCCACCACGGTGTCGCCCCGTCCGGGCAGGCCGGTGATGAGGTCGACGTGCTCGGCCCAGGAACCGCCCATGATCGGGAACGGGAACGTCGAGGGGCCGTCCATGCGGTGGTTGGCGCCGTTCATGATGAACCGCACGCCCTCGCCGAGCGCGCAGAACCTCCCGATGACCAGCCTCTCCGGCCCGTAGTGGTACAGGACGTTGCGGGTCTCGAACGCGGTCGGGTCGTCCGGATCGTCGTAGTAGGAGAAGTCCCCGACCTCGATCAGCGGCGACGTGACCAGCGGCTTGAGCAACACCACCCGCGGCTGCCCGGGCACCGGATGCAGCACGGTCGGGTCGGCGGGAACGGCCGGCATCGAGCGGGACTCCTTTAGTGCGACAACTGATGCATTAAGATGCTGCCACAGCGCCGTCCCTCGCCGCAAACGGATGACCAGCCATGACTCCTCCAGCACTACGAGCAGAGGGCCCCGCGCCCGGGCCCCGGCGCCGTCCCGGCGGCCGCACCGCCCGCAACCGTGCGCGGGTCATCGACGCGGTCCTCGCGGAACTCGCGGAACACGGTTACGACGGGCTCACCATGGAGACCGTCGCCGCCCGCGCCGGCGTGCACCGCGCGACGGTGTACCGGCGCTGGGGGGACGTCGGCGGCCTGCTCGCCGACGTCCTCGACGCGGCGGGCGACGACGCCTGGCAACCCCCCGACACCGGCTCCCTCGAAGGCGACCTGGCGGCGCTGAACCACGAGATCCAGGACGCGCTGACCGCGCAGCCGCCCGTCGTGGCGGCCCTGATCGCCGCCTCGTTCCGCTCCGGCAAGGCCGAACACGCCCAACGGCGGCTCTGGGAGGACCGGTACGCCCGCTGCGAGATCATCGTCAGCCGGGCCGTCCTGCGCGGCGAACTCCCGGCGGGCATCGACGCCCGGCGACTGCTCATCACCGCCACCGCGCCGATCTACCACCAGCTGGTGCTCCTCCGCACGCCACCGGATCCGGACCTACCCGACCAAGCCGCCAGAACCGCCGCCCTCGCCGCATCCGCCGGCGCCTTCAGGTCAGACGAGGGCGACCTGAAATGACCAAGCGCCCCTCATCGCCTTGCCGAGCGGCGCCGAGGTGTCTCTCTACTGGCGTCCGCCTGCATGGGGCTGTCCTCACTGCCTGAGACGACGAATGCCGCAGGCGCCCATCCGTCCTTGGACGCGACGGGCGGATCGGGCCTCGGAGTGAATCTCTGAGGCCCGATCCGTCCGGGAGGAATTATGAGGTCGCGGTATCCGCCTCCAATGCGGTCGCCGAGACCGGGCCCGGCGACGTTGGTGGCGCGAGCGCGACGTGCGGGCGTCCGGTGATCGGGTGCGGGCCGATGTGCGCGCGGACGCCGAAGACGTCCTCGATGAAGGCGGGCGTCAGCACCTCGCCGGGCGGTCCGTGCCCGGCGACCCGGCCGTCGCGCAGCACGACGATCCGGTCGGCGTAGGACGCGGCGTGGTCCAGGTCGTGCAGTGCCGCCAGGAGCGTGAGCCCGAGCGAGCGGATGAGCTCCAGCAGCGTGAACTGGGCCCCGGCGTCCAGGTGGTTGGTGGGTTCGTCGAGCACCAGCAGCGGAGCCTCCTGGGCGAGCGCCCTGGCCAGCAGCACGCGCTGGCGTTCTCCTCCGGAGAGGGTGGACAGCAGCCGGCCGGCGGCCCAGGCCATGCCGACGCGTTCCAGCGCGGTCGTGACCGCCGCGCGGTCGGCGGCGTTCTCCCGGTCCAGCGGGCGCTTGTGCGCGGTGCGGCCCACGGCGACCGCCTCGGCGACGGAGAACTCGCCGCCGGCGTCGCCGTGCTGGGGGAGTACGGCGCGGCGGCGCGCGGCGTGCCTGGGGCGCATCCGCCACAGGTCCTCGCCGCCGAGGTGGACGACGCCGCCGGACGGGCGCAGCGACCGGTACACGGTGCGCAGCAGGGTGGACTTGCCGCTGCCGTTCGGGCCGACCAGCGCCACGAACTCGCCCGGTCCGGCGCTGAGGTGCACGTCGGTGACGATGGGGCGCCCGTCGATCCGCGCGCTGACGCCGTTGAGGTCAAGCCGCATGCCGGCCTCCGGTGGCGCGGCGGCGCAGCAGCCACAGGAAGAACGGGACGCCGAGCCCGGTCGTGAACAGCCCGACCGGCAGTTCGTTGGGCCGGTCGGCGATCCGGGCGGCCAGGTCCACGAGGACCAGGAAGACCGCGCCGCCCAGCAGCGCCACGGGCAGGACGCGGCGGTGGTCGCCGCCCACGACGAACCGGGTCATGTGCGGGACCATCAGGCCCAGGAACCCGACGCCGCCGACGACACTGACCACGGCTGCGGTCAGCAGCGACCCGACCAGCAGCAGGGAGACCCGCAGCGCCGCCACCGGAACGCCGGCGCCGGTGGCCGCGTCCTCCCCGGCCAGGAGAGCGTTCAGCGGCCGGGCCTGGAGCATGAGGTAGGCCAGGCACGCCGCGATCAGCGCGGCCGGGAGGCCGAGGTCGTCCCACGCGGCGCCGGCCACGCTGCCCATGAGCCAGAACATCATCCCTTGCAGCTCGGTCGGTTCGAGCTGGAGCTGGACGAACGTCGTGGCGGCGGTGCACAGGTAGCCGATCGCCACGCCGGTCAGGACGAGCCAGGAGTCCAGCAGCCGTCCGGCCCGCTGCGCCAGCACGTACACCACCAGCGCCGACAGCAGCGCCGTGCCGAACGCGGCGCCGGTGACGCCCAGCGCCCTCGTCACGCCGCCCAGCGCCGTACCGCCGAGGGCGGGCACCAGCACCGCCCCCAGCGAGGCGCCGGACGACACGCCCAGCACGTACGGGTCGGCGAGCGGGTTGCGGACCAGCGCCTGGAGCGCGACGCCGGCCACCGACAGGCCCGCCCCGGCGAGCGCGGCCAGCAGCACCCGCGGCGTGCGGATCTGCCAGACGACCTGGTCGAGCAGCGGATCGGAATCACCGCCGTACAGATGCGCCCAGACCACACCCCAGACCTTGCCCGGCGGAAGGTTCACCGACCCGATCGAGACGCCGGCCGCCATCGCCGCGACGAGCGCCGCGCCGAGGGCCGCGAGAAGCACTCCCGTACCGGCGCCCGACACCAGGTGGGGACCGGAGGGCCGGGTCGCCGGACGGTCGGAGGCCCGCCCCGACGGCGAGCCGGGGATCAGCGTGTCAGCCATCGGCGTGGACCACCTTGGAGATCTTCTCCACGCCCACGGCGTTCAGCGGGCCGAGGTAGACCCCATCGGAGACGATCGCGTAGGTCCTGGTCTTGGAGGCGTTCCACTGCGGGTAGGCGGCGAACAGCCGGGCCGCCTCCGCCTCGCCCTTCTCCTGCGGCGTGAACAGGCCCACGACCAGCACGTCCACCTGCGCGGTGGCGAGCTGCTCCTTGTTGAGGGTGCGGGTGACCTCCTCGCCGCGGCCGGAGAAGGAGTTGGTGCCGCCCGCGGCCCTGATGACGTCGTCGTAGATCCCGCCGGTCATGACCGCGGGCAGCCCGTTGGCGTTCATCATCGCCATGCCGGGATAGGCGATGAGCACCTTCCTGGCGGGCTTGCCGGCCGTCCGCGCCCGGACGGCCTCGATCCTGCCGCGCAGCCTGGAGACCAGGTCCGCGGCGCGCTGCTGGGCGTCGAAGATCCGGCCGAGCAGCAGCAGGAACTCGAACGAAGAGTTGATCGACTGGTTCCTGTACGCCCGCTTCTCGGCCGCGGTCGCGTCGGGCTTGCCGTTGGCGCAGTTGACCGGATTGACGAGCGTGGTGATACCGGCGGCGGCGAGCTGCTCGCGGGTGGCGAAGCCGCGCTTGGCGTCGAACCCGCCGGACCAGGTGGACACCACGAGGTCGGGCTTGAGCTTGAGCACCTGCTCGGCGGGGACGTCGAAGTTCTTGTTCATCGTCAGGCCGCCGGTGGGCAGCGCCCTGATCTTGGCGATCATGGACGGGTCGTCGGAGACGCCGTAGGTCTGCGCGTTGGCCAGGATGTGCTTCTCCAGCCCCAGCATCAGGAAGCTCTCGACCTCCGCGACGGAGGTTCCGTTCAGGATCAGCACCCGCTGCGGCGCCTTGCTGAAAGAGACCTTGGTGCCGCAGTTGTCGAACGACAGCGGATAGGAGGTCTTGCCGGCGGGACCGTTCACGCCGGCGCCCGAGGAGGCGGTGCCGGAACCGGACTCGCCGCAGGCCACCGCACCCAGGGCGGTGGCGAGCGCCGCACACGTCGCGACGGCGGCGGTCCGGAGGGAAAGACGATGGGAGGACAGGGGACGACTCACGATGGGTCTTCTCTTTCTCGACGTCGTGGAGCAGCCGGCCGCTCGGCCCAGCGGTCAAAGCGCTGGTGCGCTACTGGCTCGGCGCAGGGAACCTGTCGAAGCCGCCGATTCAGGACGTCCGGCGGCATGCTTCGCCCCAGGAGCGTGAGATCAGAACCTCAGTGACTACGCGACCGCTCCTGGGACGTTCCACGTCCCAGGAGGCCCGCGACGGACCACGGCGTACCGCAGAACGGCTTGGACGGGCGCGCGCACATCGGCGCGCGCGAACGCGACCGGCCGTGGCCCGGCGTCCACACGCCGGGCGATGAGGTACAGCAGAACCAGCAGCGGGCGGACAGCCCACGCGGCCAGGGTGCGGACGAAGGCGCACAGCCGGACCTCGCCCCACTCAAGCCACGCGGACGTCACGAGCACGCCCACCGCGTGCATCATGAGCATCGCCAGCCCGGGCATACCGCGGTGATGCATCCCGCCTGCGCCGGGTGCGATGCTCGCGGCCGTGCTCGGCTCGGAGGCCAGCATGAGCAGCACGTGCAGGACGACCTGCGAGACAGCGGTCGCCGGCAGGATCGACGCCAGGTTCCGCTCCCGGCCCGTCAGTGCCAGCGCTGGGACCAGCAGGAGCAGGAAGCCGAGCAGCGTGGCCGCCCGGTCGGGGGTGCCGCCGCCGGCGATGTGTCCGAGCGCGGCGAGGCCGGCGCACGTGGCGGCGAAGCTCGCCGCCCGCACCCAGCGCACGACCGACAACGGACCCATGTCGCTCGGATACTCCCACACCGCGACCGGGCCCGGCGGGCCGCCGACCCCGTCCCGCCGGGTCAGGACACGACCTCGTACCCCGCCTCGGCGATGGCCGCGTGCACCGCGGACTCCTCCGCGGTGCCGGTGACCGTCACCCGGCCGGCGGGCACGTCCACCTCGACGTCCTCGACACCGCGCAGCGGCAGCACCTCGTCCCTGATCGCCGAGGCGCAGTGCCCGCAGCTCATCCCGGACACCGAGAGTGACAGGGTCATGTGCAATGCCTCCACGTGTCAGCACCGGAGCCTGCGCCGCGCAGGTACCCGGGATACGCGGCGTTCCTCCGGACCGGTTCACCGCCGGGCCCGCCGATCGTCCCGTGGACCGAAGAGTACTACGGCTTGTAGTACATCCACATGGCGGACGCGCGGCCGACGCCGACACATCGGATCGGGCCGTCCGGGGACGTGCCTGGCGATCGATCGCGTGCCGGGCCGGTGTCAGCCCTGGGAGGGTCGGCACCGGCTTCACGTTCTAATAGTGCTCCTCAGGTGACCCCGTGTGGCAGGCGCGGTCTCTCAGGCGCCGGCGCCGCCGTCCACGGGCACGATCGCGCCGGTCACCATCGAGGCCCGGTCGCTGAGCAGCCACGCGGCCGCCTCGGCGACCTCGCGGGGCTCGGCCATCCGGCCCAGGGGGATGGCCGCCTTGATGTGCTCGACGACGCCCGGGGATTCCGCCTCCCAGGTATCGATCATCTGGGTCGCGGTGCCGCCGGGGGTGAGGCCGTTCACCCGGATCCCGTCCGGCCCCCACGTCACGGCGGCGGTCTCGGTGATGCTGTTGAGGGCGCGTTTCATCGCGCCGTAGGCCGGGAGGGCGGGGTTGGCGCGGCGGCTGCCGATGCTGGACGTGTTGACGATGGCCCCGCCTCCGCCGCGTCGCATGAGCGCGGCTTCGGCGGTCATGGCGGTCCAGTGCGAGCGGAAGTTCACGGCGAACTGCTGGTCGATGTCCTCGTCACTGGTGGTGTCGAGCGGGCCGGGCCGCTGGATCGCCGCGCCGTTGTTGAAGGCGCCGTCGAGCCGTCCGTGCAGCTGCTCGACGCGGTCGACCGCGGCGCGGATGCTCGCGCTGTCGGCCAGGTCCAGCGCGACGGCGTCGGCGGCGCCGCCGTCGGCGCGGATGCCGGCGGCGATCCGCCGGAGGGCGTCGGTGCCGCGGGCGGCGAGCACCACGGCGGCGCCCTCGGCCGCGAACAGCCGGGCCGCGGCCGCTCCGATGCCGCGGCTGGCGCCGGTGACGAGGACGACCTTGCCGGAGAGCAGGCCGATGGGCGTGATGTCGATGTCGGTGGTCATGGCGCCAGTGTCGGACCGTCCACCAGGCCGGATACAGGTACAGGCGGTACCAGGCTCCAGGGCCGTACCGCGTGCACACTGGGAATATGGACAAACGGGAGCTGGGTGCGTTCCTCCGCAGCCGCCGCGAGCGGCTCCGCCCGGGCGACGTCGGCCTGCCCTCGGGCCCACGACGCCGGACGCCGGGTCTCCGCCGCGAGGAGGTCGCGGTCCTCGCGCACATCTCCACCGAGTACTACGTCCGGCTCGAACAGGGCAGGGCGCCGCGCCCGTCCGGCGAGGTCCTGGCCGGGATCGCGGACGCACTGCGGCTCACCGGCGTCGAGACCGATCACCTCCACGTCCTGGCGGGAACCGCGCCGAGCCGTGTCCGGCTGCACTCGCGGGACGTCCGCCCGAGCATCCTCGCGCTGCTCCGGCGGCTGCCGCAGACGGCGGGCTTCGTGGTGTCGGCCACCTTCGAGGTGCTCGCCTGGAACGACCTCGCCGCCGCGCTCATGGAGGACTTCGCCGAGCTCGCCCCGCGGGACCGCAACCTCGCGCGCCGGGCCTTCCTCGGTCCGGCGTCCACCGGGGGGACGCTGTACGGGGTGTCCGACCCCGCCGAGTTCCGGCAGCACGTCGTCATGGAGCTGCGATCGACCCTGGCCCGGTACCCGTCGGACCCCGCGGTCACCGGGCTCGTCGACGAACTCCGTCAGGCCAGCACCGAGTTCGCGCGACTTTGGGAGCGCCACGACGTGCAGGCCGCAGCGACGCTCACCAAGACCTTCCGCCACCCGGTCGTCGGGGAGATCGCCGTCGACTGCGACTCGCTCGCCCTCACCGACCGCGACCAGCACCTCGTCCTCTACAGCGCGCCCCCGGGATCACCCGCCGCCGAGGCGCTGGCCCTCCTGAACGTCCTAGGAGCCGACTACGTCAAGGCGAGCAAGCCGACCTGATCGCCGGCCGTCCTTCGTCGGTGCCTGACCGCGCCCGACGGCACGCTTGACGGAGGAGGTCCCGGCTACGGCCGGCCGCTCTGTGGCCGGGAAGGCCGGGGTGCGGGAAGCGGGAGGGCCAGGCCGGTCTTGATGGTGTCGAAGGCGACCAGGGTCTCGTAGCGCCTGATGTTGTCGTCGGCCTTGAACAGGCGGTCGCCGAGCCGGCCGCATTCGCGCATGCTCCGCGCGGCCAGGACGACGACGTAGTCCCATGGCCCGGCGACCCGGTAGCACTGCTGGACCTGTGGATGCGAGCGCATCCGTCCGGCGAAGGCGCGGTGGTGCTCGAACGATTCCTGTTCGAGGGTCACCAGGACCGTGGCCAGGACGGTGGGGCCGAAGCGGTGCGGGTCGAGGACGGCGATCTGCCTGGTGATGAGACCGTCCCGGCGGTAGCGGGCGATCCGTCGCTGCACGGCGCTGGGGGAGAGCCCGACCCGCTCGCCGAGGTCGTGAAGGGTGCGTCCGGAGTCGTGCTGGAGCAGGTCCAGCAGCAGGGCGTCGATCTCGTCGAGACGCGGTGGCGGCGATTCGGGCACGCAAGATTATTGCGCTGGGGTGCGAAAATCTTCAATCGCCTCGACCGGGGGCTCGGTTAGCGTCGGCCGAGTCGGCGAGCCCCCGAGAAAGGCGATGTGCATGGACCTGGACGCGGCGCGGATCGAGAAGGCCGCCGAGGTGATCGATCCGGTGTTCCTGAACACCCCGCAGTACGTCGACGAGCAGCTGTGCCGGGCGCTGGGCGGCCGCGAGGTGACGGTGAAGCTGGAGACGGCCAATCCGGTGCGCAGCTTCAAGGGCAGGGGCGCCGACCTCGTGCTGAGCACGCTCGCTCCCGGCACGCCGGTGGTGTGCGCCAGCTCGGGCAACTTCGGGCAGGCCGTCGCCTACGCGGGACGTGCCCGCGGGATGCCGGTCGAGGTGTTCGTGCCCGAGACGGTCAATCCCGTCAAGCGGGAGCGGATGGAGATCCTCGGCGCCCGGGTCGTGGTGGCCGGGGCGGACGGCGCCGCGGCGCGCGAGGCCGCGGCCGCCCACGCCGCCCGCCATCCCGACCGCGTCCACCTCCAGGACGGTCTCCAGGCGGCGATCGCCGAGGGCGCCGGGACGATCGGCGTCGAGCTGACCCGCGGCGCACCGGACGGTCCGGGCTTCCACGCCGTCGTGCTCCCCGTCGGCGACGGCGCGCTGATCAACGGGGTGGGGCGGTGGATGACCGAGCACGCCCCCGGCACCCGGATCGTGGGGGTCAACGCCGAAGGCGCCCCCTCCATGCTGGAGAGCCTGCGCGCCGGCCGCGCGGTCCGCATCGGACGCCCTCGCACCTTCGCCGACGGGATCGCGGTCCGCGGCCCGCTGGAGCCGTCGGTGCGGCGGGCCCGCGCCCTGGTGGACGAGATCGTCCTGGTGAGCGACGAGGCCATCGCCGCGGCCATGGAGCTGGCGGTGCGCACGCTCGGGATCGTCCTGGAGCCGGCGGGGGCGGCGGGCCTGGCGGCGATCGCCGAGGGCGCGGTCCCCGGGCACCGCCTGGCGACGGTCCTGACCGGCGCCAACCCCCGTCCCGAAGGCCATTGAGCCGACCGGGCACGACCATCACACCATGGAGGCGGACGCTGTGGAGCGCATCGGCATCATCGGAGTGGGCGAGATCGGCCGGGCCATCGTGACCGGACTGTGCGACGGAGACGACGCGCCGCCGGAGGTGTTCCTCTCCCCGCGAGGAGCGGGCACGGCCGCGGAACTGTCCGAGCGCTTCGCGAGCGTCCGGGTGTGCGTCGACAACCAGGACGTAGTGGACCGCTCCGACATGGTGATCATCGCCGTGCGCGGCCAGGACCGGCGCGAGGCACTCTCCGGCCTCAGGGTGGGCGGCGACAGGCTGGTGGTCAACGTGATGGCCGGCGTCGGCACCGACGACCTGCGCCGGACACTGGCCACCGACGTCCCGCTGGTCCGCGCCATCCCCCTGCCCTCCGTACGCGAACGCCGCTCCGTCACGGTGACGTGCCCGTCGCACCCGGCGGTGGACGCCCTCTTCGAGCGCTTGGGCGGGGTGCTCCCGGTCGGGGACGAGGCGGCCTTCGACGTCTTCTCCACGCTGACGGGAACACTGACCACCCACTACTCGTATCTCGCAACGCTCACCTCGTGGGCCGCCCACCACGGCATCGCCTCCGACGACGCGGACGACTACGTTCGCAGCCTCTTCCAAGGCGTCGGCCGCTCCCTGAGCGACAGGACCCGTTCGCTGCACCAGCTCGCGGCCGACCACGAGACCCCGAACGGAAGCAACGAACGCATTCGCACCACATGGTTCAACCCGGCCAACTCCGAAGCGCTCACCAGGGCCCTCGATGACCTCCTCGCCACCCTTGAGGGACGGCGGTCAGCGGCCCCACCGGCGTAGCCCGCATCCGGTTCGCCAACTGGAACGGGGGCGCGGTGCCGGGCGTGCGCTTCCAACTGCGCCGCAGTCGCGCACGCCGCGTCTGTGCGGCTGGCGTTCGCCGAAGGCGCGGACGTCCGGCGGCCCTGACGGATGATCAGGCCGGTCGCTCGCCGGGCGCGGCGCCGGGTCGTGCGGTGAGGGCTTCGGCGAGCGCGTCGAGGCCCGCCTTGATCCGGTCGAGGGGCATGCCGCGCGTCCGGCGCTGGTGGAGGAACAGGTTCGCGGCGAGGGGGGCGAGGAGGGCGTCGGCCAGGTAGGCGGCGTCGGCGTCCGGGCGGATCTCGTGGAGCAGCATCGCCAGATGCCGGTGGTAGAGGCCGTAGGAACCGTCGCGGAAGCGGGCGTCCGGCGGGTCGGACTCGGCCATCAGCAGCAGGTCGGCCTGGGCCTCGGTGCGGTCGGCCAGGGCGTGCAGGAACGCCCGGACGCGCCGGGCGGGCGCGGCGCCCGGGCCGAGCGGCGGCGGGCCCTGGATGAAGGCGGCCTGGAAGTCGCGCTCGCGGTCGTCGATCACGGCGTAGACGAGGCGGGCCCGGTCGCCGAACCGGCGGTACACCGTCCCCACGCCGACCCCGGCCGCCCGCGCGACCTCGTCCATGGAGACGGCCTCGGCCCCGCGGGTGGCGATGACCTCCGCGGCGGCGCGCAGGATGCGGCGGCGGTTGTGCGCGGCGTCCGCGCGCTCGGCGGGCGGACGCCCGACCACGGGCAGCTCCCGCATCCAGCCCCCTCTCGGCACGGCCCACCAGCGTAACGGGTTTGTATCCGGAGATTTCTCCGGTTAAGCTCTCTAAACGGAAACTTCTCCGATTAGTGGCGGGAGTCGGGATGACGGCGGATCTGGCGGGACGGGCGGCCCTGGTGACGGGCGGCGGGCGCGGCATCGGCGCGGCGATCGCGCGGCGGCTGGCGCGGCACGGCGCGGACGTCGCGGTGACCTATGTGCGGGCCCCGGAACGGGCCGCCGGCGTCGTCGGTGAGATCGAGGCGGCGGGCGGACGGGGGCTGGCGATCGCCGCCGACGCCGCCGACCCCGCGGCGGTCGTCGCGGCGGTCGACCGGGCGGCGGCCGAGCTGGGGCGGCTCGACATCCTGGTCAACAACGCCGGGATCGCGCCCTGCGGGCCGCTGGAGGAGGTGTCGCTCGCCGAGCTCGACCGGGCTTTGGCGATCCACGTGCGGGCGGCCTTCGTCGCGGCGCAGGCGGCGGCCCGCCACCTCGGGCCGGGCGGGCGCGTCATCACGATCGGCAGCAGCCTCGCCGAGCGCGTCCCCTACCCCGGCTGGACGCTGTACGCGATGAGCAAGTCGGCGCTCACCGGGCTCACCCGGGGCCTGGCCCGCGACCTCGGACCCCGCGGGATCACCGCGAACGTGGTGCAGCCGGGCTCGACCGACACCGAGATGAACCCCGCCGACGCCCCGGACGCCGAGTTCGAGCGCGGGTTCACGGCACTCGGCCGGTACGGGCGCGCGGAGGAGATCGCCGCGATGGTCGCGCATCTCGCCGGCCCGGGCGGGGACTACGTCACCGGTGCGGCGATCGCCGTGGACGGGGGGTTCGCGGCCTGATGGCCTGGGTCTTCTTGCTGATCGCCGGGTTGACGGAACTGGTGTGGGCGACGGCGCTGAAGCAGTCGGACGGCCTGACGCGCCTCTGGCCGACCGTCATCGGACTCTCGGTGGCGCTGCTCAGCGTCGTCGTGCTGTCGCTGTCGCTCCGGACCCTGCCGGTCGGCACGGCGTACGCGGTGTTCGTCGGCCTCGGGGCCCTCGGCGTCGCGGTCGCCGGCATGGTCGCGTTCGGCGAGAGCGCTTCGCCGGCCCGGCTGGCGTTCCTCGCTCTGATCGTCGTCGGCGTGATCGGCCTCCAGGTGCTGGAGGGCTCCTAGCGCGCACCGGCAGCGCCGGGGGCACCGTCGGCGTGGACGAGCCGGGCCAGCTCGCCGCGGCCGGCGACGCCGAGCTTGGGATAGGCCTTGTAGAGGTGGTAGCCGACGGTGCGGGAGCTGAGGAACAGCTGCGCGGCGATGTCGCGGTTGGTCATGCCCTGCGCGGCGAGCCGGACGACCTGGAGCTCCTGCGGGGTGAGCCGGTCCAGCGGGGACTCGCCCGCCGCGGTGGCCTCGGCGTCGCCGGTGGCCCGCAGCTCGGCGCCGGAGCGGGCCGTCCAGGGGCGGGCGCCGAGCTGCTGGAAGGTCCGCAGCGCCGACCGCAGCCGGGCGCGGGCCTCGGCCTTGCGCTGAGCTCGGCGGAGCCACTCCCCGAACAGCAGTTCCGTGCGGGCGTGCTCGAAGGGCCGGCCGTCCTGCCCGTGCAGCCGCACCGCCTCGGCGAAGTGCTTCTCGGCCGCCTCGCCCGGGGTGAGCAGGGCGGTGCAGCGCTCCGCGACCGCCAGCGCCCACGGCCGTCCGGACGCGGCGGCGAAGGCCTGGAACCGGCGCAGCGGTTCGGCGGCCCGGTCGGGACGCCCCGTGCGCACTGCCGCCTCGACCTGGTCGGGAGCAAAGTACGTCGCGGCGTAATGGGTGCCTATCGGCCCTTCGACGGCGGCGTCCAGCCGGTCCAGCGCCTGCCCGTACCTCGCCAGCCCCATGTCGAGCAGGCCCAGCGCCATGGTGCCCCAGGCGGCGGTGCGGACGTTCCGGCGCTCCAGGGCGCGGCCGATGGCGGCGCCGGTGAGGTCGCGGCACCGGTCCTCGTCGCCGCTCAGCGCGGCCGTCCAGGCCAGGATGCAGCGCAGGTGGTCCAGGCGGTGGGTCTGCCCGGTGGTGTCGGCCAGCACCAGGCCCTCCTGCGCGTGCGCGCCGGCGTCGCGCAGGCGCCCGGCGAAGAACTCGGCGATCGACAGGTGCTCCAGCGCGATGGGCAGCCAGCCGAGCGCAGCCTGGTCGCGCGCCTCGGACACCAGCGGCCCGAACACCGCCATGGCGGAGTCGTCGTCGCCGGTGATCAGCGCCATCGCGCCCGCCACCAGGCGCTGGCCGGGGCTCAGCGCCGGGTCCGGGCCGTCCAGGGCGTGCCGGGTGAGGGCGCGCATCCGCGGGACGGCGTGGGCGGCGTCACCGGTCATGAGCCGGGCCAGCCCGTCCAGGCCGAGGGCGAACGGCGACTCCCCGGCCGCCTCGCGCAACCGGGCCGCGGCCTCCAGGGCGAGGCCGGGATCGCCGCCGAAGTAGCCGTTGCGCACGGCGTCGATCAGCATCTCGACCGCCACGGGACCGGACGCCCCGGCGGAGGCGTCGAGGAGGATGCGGGCCGCGTCCCGCGGCGAGCCGAGCTCGAACTCGACCGCCGCCCGCAGCCGGCCGATCCCGGGGCCGAGCGTGTCCTCGCCGGGCAGTTCCTGGACGAGCCGCCGTACCGTGGGACGCTCGGCCGGGTCCTTCGCCAGGGCCCGTTCGACGAGGTCC
>NZ_CAACUY010000114.1 GCF_900659615.1 Actinomadura fibrosa
GCCAGCGCCGCCCAGTCGGCGGCGGGATTCGGCGCGCCGCCCGCGGGCGGCCAGCGGAGCGCGGCGTCGCGCGGCGGACGGCCCGCACCGGCCAGCCGGAACGCGACCTTGGTCCCGCCGACGTCGATTGCGAGCCGGGTCATTCCGGTACCAGGGTCAGCAGTGCCTGCGCGGCGAGCCGGTAGCCCAGCGAGCCCAGGCCGACGATCACGCCGTCCGCCACGGGGGCCAGCACCGACTCGTGGCGGAACGACTCGCGCGCCCACACGTTCGACAGGTGCACCTCGACCCACGGGCGCGGGTAGGCGGCGAGGGCGTCGCGCAGGCTCCACCCGGCGATCATCAGCGCGCCCGGGTTGACGATCGCGCCGACCGTGTCCCAGCGGGCGTGCACCGCCTCGACCAGCGCGCCCTCCGACTCCCGCTGGACCGACACGACCTCCCAGCCGCGCGCGGCCACCTCCGCGCGGACGAGCGCCTCGACGTCGGCCAGCGTGTCGGTCCCGTAGATCTCCGGCTCCCGGCGCCCGAGAATGCCCAGATTCGGTCCGTTCAACAGAAGCAACTGCACGTCCACGGTTATAACATGCGTCCCACAAATGGCGCGATAAATGCCGCCGCGGCATTTCGGCAAGGGCACTTTAGGGGGGTCGATAGGGGATGTGAAAAACGCTCGGCGGGCAGGTACGGTGGCCGCGAAATCCCCGATGGCGGGCCGTTTGGCGCGGTGTCGGGAACGCTATCCGCGAAGGGCGTGGCGCAGATGGGTGATATCGGGCTGCCGGAGTGGCCGCAGTACGACGAGCGGGAGCGGGCGGGGCTGATCCGCGCGCTGGAGCAGGGCCAGTGGTGGCGCATGGGCGGCGGTGAGGTCGACGCGTTCGAGCGCGAGTTCGCCGAGCACGAGGGCGCCGGGCACGCGCTCGCCGTGACCAACGGCACCCACGCCCTGGAACTGGCCTTGCAGGTGCTGGGGGTCGGTCCCGGGGACGAGGTCGTCGTGCCGGCGTTCACCTTCATCTCGTCGTCGCAGGCGGTGCAGCGGCTCGGGGCGGTGGCGGTCCCGGCCGACGTCGACCCGGAGACCTACAACCTGGACCCGGCCGCCGCCGAGGCGGCCATCACCCCGCGCACCCGGGCGATCATGCCCGTGCACATGGCCGGCCAGATCGCCGACATGGACGCGCTGGGCAAGCTGTCGGCCGGCAGCGCCGTCCCGCTCGTCCAGGACGCCGCGCACGCACACGGCGCCCGGTGGAACGGTCTCCGCGTGGGGCAGCTCGGCTCGGTCGCCGCCTACAGCTTCCAGAACGGCAAGCTGATGACGGCGGGCGAGGGCGGCGCGGTCACCTTCCCCGACCGCGCGTCCTACGAGGAGGCGTTCCTGCGGCACAGCTGCGGCCGCCCGCGCGACGACCGCGGCTACCGGCACCGGACGTCGGGGTCCAACTTCCGCTTGAACGAGTTCTCCGCCGCCGTGCTGCGCTCCCAGCTCGGCCGTCTGGACGGGCAGATCGCCACGCGGGAGGAGCGGGCGCCGCTGCTGGACCGGCTCCTCGCGGAGATCCCCGGGGTCGTCCCGCAGGCCCGCGACGCCCGCGCGGACCGGGTGCCGCACTACATGGCGATGTTCCGGGTCCCGGGCCTCGCGGGGGAGCGGCGCGACGCGCTCGTCGACGACCTGGTTGCGCGGGGCGTGCCCGCCTTCGTGGTGTTCCGCGCGGTCTACCGCACCGACGCCTTCTGGGAGACCGGCGCGCCGGACGCGACCGTCGAGGAGCTGGCGGCCCGCTGCCCCAACGCCGACGCGCTCACCGACGACGGGATCTGGCTGCACCACCGGACCCTCCTCGGCACCGAGGAGCAGATCCACCGCGTCGCCGAGCTCGTGGCGGACGCGGTGGCCGACGCTGCGCGGGCCTCATGAGCGGCGCGCGCATCCGGGTGGCGCTGGTCGGGCTCGGCTGGGCCGGGCGCCGGATCTGGCTGCCCCGGCTCCGCGAGGACCCGCGGTACACGGTCGCCGCCGTCGTCGACCCCGATCCGGCGTCCCGCGCCGCGGCGGGCGCGCCGGTCGCGCTGGCCTCGGTGGCGGAGCTCGACCCGGCGGCGGTGGACCTGGCGGTCGTCGCCGTCCCCAACCACCTGCACAGCTCCGTCGCGGAGGAGCTGCTGGCCGGGGGCGTGCCGGTGTTCCTGGAGAAGCCGGTGTGCCTCAGCGTGGCGGAGGCCGACCGGCTCGCGGCGGCCGAGCGGGCGGGCGGCGCGGTGCTGCTGGCCGGGAGCGCGGCCCGGTACCGCGCCGACGTCCGGGCGCTGCTGGACCTCGCCGCCGGCCTCGGCCCGATCCGGCACGTGGACCTGTCCTGGGTCCGCGCGCACGGCGTGCCCGCGGCGGGCGGCTGGTTCGTCCGGCGGGAGCAGGCGGGCGGCGGCGCGCTCCTCGACCTCGGCTGGCACCTGCTCGACACCGTGGAACCGCTGCTCGGCCCGACCGTCTTCGACCAGGTCGTCGGCACGGTCTCGGCCGACTTCGTCAACGACCCCTCGCGCCGCGCCCGGTGGAAGGACGACGCGGACGGCGGCGCGGCCCCGGCGCCGGACGGCGGCGGGACGGGCGGCGACGTCGAGGACACCGCGCGCGGGTTCCTCGTCACCGACCGCGGCGTCTCGGTGGCGCTCCGGACGAGCTGGGCCTCGCACGAGCCGCAGGACGTCACGGCGATCACCGTGGAGGGCGGCGCGGGCACGGCCGCGCTGCGCTGCACGTTCGGGTTCAGCACGAACCGGCAGCGGACGTCCGCCCTCGTCCGCACCTGGCGGGGCGTCACCAAGGCGGTGCCGGTGCCCGCGGAGCCGGTGGGGATCGAGTACTCCCGCCAGCTCGCCGAGCTGCCCGCCCTGCTGGCCGACCCGGCCCCGGGCGCGGCGATCGCGCAGGCCCGGGAGATGATCGCGGCGATCGAGCGGCTGTACGACTCGGCCCGGTCCGCGGCCCGGTCCGCCGGACGTCCGCCGGCCGGCGCGCGCGCCGTGGTGGGGGCCGGCCATGGGCGGTGAGTTCCCGGGCACCGCGACGCGCGCGGTGGTGTTCGACCTCGACGGCGTCATCGTGGACAGCTTCGACGTCATGCGCCGCGCGTTCCGGATCGCGTACGCCGAGGTGATGGGGGACGGCCCGGCCCCGTTCGAGGAGTACAGCAGGCACCTCGGCCGCTACTTCCCCGACATCATGCGCATCATGGGCCTGCCGCTGGAGATCGAGGAGCCGTTCGTCCGGGAGAGCTACCGGCTGGCGGGCGAGGTCACCGTCTTCGACGGCGTCGAGCCGCTGCTGGCCGAGCTGAACCGGCGCGGCGTCCGGCTCGCCGTCGCGACCGGCAAGAGCGGCCCGCGGGCGCGCTCGCTCCTCGGCGTGCTCGGCATCGCCGGGTACTTCGAGCACGTCATCGGCTCGGACGAGGTGCCGCGGCCCAAGCCGGCGCCCGACATCGTCGAACGCGCCCTCGGCCTGCTCGGCGTCCGCGCCGGGGAGGCGGTGATGGTCGGCGACGCCGTCACCGACCTGCGCAGCGCGCGGGGCGCCGGGGTCGGCGCCGTGGCCGCGCTGTGGGGCGAGAGCGACGCGGAGGCCCTGCTCGCCGAGCGCCCGGACGCGGTGCTGCACCGGCCCGCGGACCTGCTCGCGCTGGTCGCGCCCGCGGTCCGCGGCGCGGTCGCGAGTAAGGAGGGTTAGGGGGGCGGTTAGGGGATATCCGGAGCCATTCCTTGAACAGACTGGGCTCGCCGGGCCGCGGATTTCCGCGAACGTTTCCGCTGGCGACTCACTCTCTTTGGGGGATGCGCTGGAATGCTGCGCACGGAGCTGATTCGGCCGCTACCCGAATTGTTGACCGAGCACGCCCGCGCCCGCTCCCGGAAGACCGCCTTCCGGGACGCGCGGCGCGGCGTCACCTATGCCGAACTGGAGGCGCGGACGCGGCGCCTGGCGGGCCATCTGGCGGAGCACCGGCTCCAGCCCGGCGACCGCGCCGCGATCCTGCTGGGCAACCGCGTCGAGATGGTCGAGTCCTACCTCGCCCTCGTCCGGGCGGGCGCGGTCGGCGTCCCGGTGAACCCGCGGGTCACCGAGCCGGAGCTGGCCTACCTGCTCGACGACAGCGGCGCCCGGCTGGTGATCACCGACCCGGCGCACGCGGAGCCGCTGGCCCGGGTCCTGGCCGGGCGCCCGGACGTCACCGTCGTGGTCGTCGGCGACGCGCCGCCCGGCACGCCGTCATCGCTGCCGCCCGGCGCGCTGTCGTTCGAGGCGCTCGCCGGCACCGAGCCCGCCACCCCGGCCCGCGACGACCTCGGCCTGGACGAGCCGGCGTGGATGCTCTACACCTCCGGCACCACCGGCAAGCCGAAGGGGGTCGTCTCCACCCAGTACAACTGCCTGTGGTCGGTCGCCGCCTGCTACGTGCCGGTCCCCGGCCTGTCCGCCGAGGACCGCGTCCTGTGGCCGCTGCCGCTCTTCCACAGCCTCTCGCACATCGCGTGCGTGCTCGCGGTCACGGCCGTCGGCGCGACCGCGCGGATCCTCGACGGCTTCAGCGCGGCCGAGGTGCTCGACGCGCTGAGCGAGGACGGGACGACGTTCCTCGCGGGCGTCCCGACGATGTACCACCACCTGGTCCGCGCCGCGCGCGAGCAGGGCTTCCGCGCCCCGCACCTGCGGATGTGCCTGGTCGGCGGCGCGGTCACGACGGCCGCGCTGCGCCGGTCGTTCGAGGACGCGTTCGGCGCGCCGCTGCTCGACGCCTACGGCAGCACGGAGACCTGCGGGTCGATCACCATCAACTGGCCGACCGGCGCCCGCGTCGAGGGCTCGTGCGGCCTGCCCGTCCCCGGGCTCGGCGTGCGGCTCGTGGACCCCGAGACCATGGCGGACGTCGCGGCGGACGAGGAGGGCGAGGTCTGGGTCCGCGGCCCGAGCGTCATGGCCGGGTACCACAACCAGCCCGAGGCGACCGCCGAGGCTTTCCGCGACGGCTGGTACCGCACCGGCGACCTGGCCCGGCGGGACGCGGCGGGCTACTTCACCATCACCGGCAGGATCAAGGAACTGATCATCCGCGGTGGCGAGAACATCCACCCGGCGGAGGTCGAGGAGGTCCTGCGGTCCCAGCCCGGCGTGGCGGACGTCGCCGTCACCGGGCGCCCGCACGAGGTGCTCGGCGAGGTCCCGGTGGCCTTCGTCGTGCCGGCGGGCGGCGGCCCGGACCCGGAGGCGCTGCTCGCCGCCTGCCGCGAGCGCCTGGTCCACTTCAAGGTCCCCGAGCAGATCTACGAGATCGACGAGGTCCCGCGCACGGCGTCCGGGAAGGTCGCCCGGCGCCTGCTGCTGGAGCGGCCCGCCCGCCTCCGCGCGACCGGCGGCGGCCGCCACGACGCGCTGTTCCGGCTGGACTGGATCCCGCTGCCGTCCGACCCGGGCCGGACCGGGACGGGCGACGCGCGTCCCGACGTGGCGGCGGTGTCGCCGGTGACGGACGTGCGCGAGCTGTCCGCGCGCCTGGAGGCATGGGCGGCGGACGAGCGGCACGCGGGCGCCCACCAGGTCATCGTGACGCGCGGCGCGGTCACCGTGGAAGGCGCCGGTGCCGCGGCCGACCCGCACCAGGCCGCGGTGTGGGGCGCGGTGCGTTCCGTCCAAGCCGCCCACCCGGGCCGCGTCACCCTCGTCGACCTGGACGCCGCCACCGACGGCGGTGCGAGTGCTGCCGTTGATGCGGAGGCCGAGGGGTTGATCGCCGAGGTCGTCGCGGCGGGTGAGCCGCAGGCCGCCGTGCGGTCGGGCGTCGTCCTGGTGCCGCGGGCCGTGGGCGTCGCCACCGGGGACGGCGGCGCGCCGTCCCCGTTCGGCCCGGACCGGGCCGTGCTCGTCACCGGCGCGGACGGGGAGCTCGGCGCGGCCGTGGCCCGCCATCTGGCCGGTGCCCACGGCGTCCGCGAACTGCTCCTCGTGGGCGAGCGCGACGCCGCGGACCTGCGCGCCGAGCTGGCCGGACGGGGCGTCGGCGCCACCGCGGCCGTCTGCGACGTCGCCGACCGGGAAGCCCTCGCCGCGCTGCTCGCCGCGAACGGCCCGATCGGCGCGGTCGTCCACGTGCCCGGCGCCGGGGACGCCGCGGCCGGTGCCGTGAACCTGTCGGAGCTCACCGCGGACCGGCGGCTGGACGCCTTCGTCCTGCTCGCCCCGGCCACCGGGCTGCTGGGGGCGGCGGGACGCGCCGACGAGGCCGCCGATGAGGCCGCCCTCGCGACCTCCTTCGACGCCTTGGCCCGGAGCCGCGCCGCCAAGGGCCTTCCGGCACTGTCGCTGGCCCTCGGTCCCGTCGAGGGTGACGGTCGTCCCTCGCCGCCGGGCGTCGGGCGGCTGACGTCCCAGGAGCGCGCGGCGATGTTCGACGCGGCCCTCGGCGCCGGGGAGACGTGCCTCGTCGCGCTCCGCCCGGACCCGGCGGCGGTGCGGGCGGACGAGGTCCCCGCCCCGCTGCGCGGCCTGATCGAGGCCCCGTCCCGCACGGTCGCGGCGGACGACGGCGTCGCCGCCGGTCTCAGCCGGAGGCTGCTGGACCTGCCCGGCCAGGCCGACCGCGACCGGCTGCTGGCGGACCTCGTGCGCGCCGAGGTCGCCGGGCTGCTCGGCACCGGCGGCGACATCCCGGCGGACGCGGCGTTCCGCGACCTGGGGCTCACCTCGATGACCGCGGTCGCGCTGCGCGACCGGCTGACCGCCGCGTCCGGCCTGACGCTGCCCGCCACGCTGGCGTTCGACCACCCGTCCCCGCTCGCCGTGGCGCGGTACCTGCGGGCGGCGCTGCTCGGCGAGGCCCGCACCGGGGACGCGGCCGTGCCGCACGCGCTGTCCGGCGAACCGGTCGCGATCGTCGGCATGGCGTGCCGCCTGCCGGGCGGCGTCTCGTCCCCGGAGGAGCTGTGGCGGCTCGTCGAAGCGGGCGGCGAGGCGATCACGGAGTTCCCCGCCGACCGCGGCTGGGACCTCGACGCGCTGGAGTCCGCCACCCGGCACGGCGGGTTCCTGGACGGCGCCGGGGACTTCGACGCGGGCTTCTTCGGCGTCTCGCCCCGTGAGGCGCTGGCCATGGACCCGCAGCAGCGGCTGCTGCTTGAGGTGTCGTGGGAGGCGCTGGAGCGGGCGGGCGTGGACCCGGCGTCCCTGCGCGGCCGGGACGTCGGCGTCTTCTCCGGCCTGATGTACCACGACTACGCCACCGACCTCGGCGAGGTGCCCGCCGACCTGGAGGGCTACCTGGGCACCGGCAACTCGGGCAGCGTCGCGTCCGGCCGCGTGGCCTACACGCTGGGGCTGGAGGGCCCGGCGGTGACGGTCGACACGGCGTGCTCGTCGTCCCTGGTCGCACTGCACCTGGCGGCGCAGTCGCTGCGGTCCGGCGAGTCGTCGCTGGCGCTGGCCGGGGGCGTGGCCGTCATGGCGCGGCCCACGTCGTTCGTCGAGTTCACCCGGCAGGGCGCGCTCGCCGCGGACGGCCGCTGCAAGGCGTTCGCCGAGGCCGCCGACGGGACCGGCTGGTCCGAGGGCGTCGGGGTGCTGGTCCTGGAGCGGCTGTCGGACGCGCGCCGCAACGGCCACGAGGTGCTCGCGGTGGTCCGCGGCTCAGCGGTGAACCAGGACGGCGCGTCCAACGGCCTGACCGCCCCGAACGGCCCCGCGCAGGAGCGCGTCATCCGGCAGGCGCTCGCCAACGCCGGGCTGACCGGCGCGGACGTGGACGCCGTCGAGGGCCACGGGACGGGCACGCGCCTCGGTGACCCCATCGAGGCGCAGGCGCTGCTGGCGACCTACGGCCAGGGCCGCCCGGACGGGCAGCCGCTGTGGCTGGGGTCGCTGAAGTCGAACATCGGGCACGCGCAGGCGGCGGCGGGCGTCGCCGGTGTGATCAAGATGGTGGAGGCGCTGCGGCGCGGCGTGCTGCCCGCGACCCTGCACGTGGACGCGCCGTCGTCCAAGGTCGACTGGGCGGCGGGCGACGTGCGGCTGCTGACCGGCGCGCGGGACTGGCCCGAGGTGGACCGGCCGCGCCGGGCCGGGGTGTCGTCGTTCGGCGTGAGCGGCACCAACGCGCACGTGATCATCGAGCAGGTCCCGGACGCCGGGAGGCCCGGCGTCCCCGCGGACCCCGATCCGGAAGCGGCGGGCCTGCCGGTGGCCCTCCCGGTGTCCGCGCGGTCAGCACCGGCGCTGCGGGCGCAGGCCGAGCGGCTGCGCGACGACCTCCTCGCGCACCCGGAGAGGCGTCCGGCCGACCTCGGCTTCTCCCTCGCCACGACGCGCGCCGCGCTCCACCACCGCGCGGTGGTCGTGGCGGGCGACCGGGGCGGGGCGCTCACCGGGCTCGGCGCGCTCGCGGCGGGCGCGCCCGCGCCGGACGTCGTGTCCGGTGTCGCGGACGTGGACGGCAGGACGGTCTTCGTGTTCCCCGGGCAGGGGACGCAGTGGGCCGGGATGGGCGCCGAGCTGCTGGAGGCGTCGCCGGTCTTCGCGGCCCGGATGGCCGAGTGCGCGACCGCGCTCGCCGCGTACGTGGACTGGTCGCTCACCGAGGCGCTGCGCGGGCCGCTGGACCGGGTGGACGTGGTGCAGCCCGTCTCGTTCGCCGTCATGGTGTCGCTGGCGGAGGTGTGGCGCTCCTACGGCGTCGAACCGGACGCCGTCGTGGGGCATTCGCAGGGCGAGATCGCCGCGGCGTGCGTGGCCGGGGCGCTGTCGCTGGAGGACGCGGCGCGGGTGGTCGCGCTGCGCAGCCAAGCGATCGCGCGCGGGCTCGCGGGACGGGGCGGGATGGCGTCCGTGGCGCTGCCCGTGGAGGAGGTCGCCGCGCGGCTGACCGGGGAACTGGAGATCGCGGCCGTCAACGGACCGGCGTCCGTGGTCGTCGCGGGCGCGTCCCGTGCCCTGGACGACCTCGTCACGGCGCTGGAGGGCGAGGGCGTGCGGGCGCGCCGCATCCCGGTGGACTACGCCTCGCACACGTCCCACGTCGAGTCGATCGAGGGCGAGCTGGCCCGGCTGCTGGACGGGCTCGCGCCCCGCGCGTCGCGCGTCCCGTTCTTCTCCACGGTCGAGGGCCGGTGGCTCGACACCACCGCGCTGGACGGCGGCTACTGGTACCGCAACCTGCGCCGCACCGTCCGGTTCGCGGACGCCGTCGAGACGCTGGCGGAGGACGGGTTCCGCGCGTTCGTCGAGGTCAGCGCACACCCCGTGCTCGCGCCCGGCATCGGGGAGATCGCCGGGGTCGCCGCCGCGCCGTCCGTGGCGGTCGGCACCCTGCGCCGCGACGACGGCGGGCCGCGGCGCCTCCTGCTCTCGCTCGCCGAACTCCACGTCCGCGGCGTGCCGCTCGACTGGGCGGCCGTCTTCGCCGGGTCGGAGCCGCGGACGGTTCCCCTGCCGACCTACGCCTTCCAGCGCGAGCGCTACTGGCTGGCCCCCGCCCGGCGCGCGACCGCCGGACAGGAGCCGGCCGGGCACCCGCTGCTCGGCGCGCTCGTCCCCCTCGCCGGGACGGACGGCGCGGTCGTCACCGGACGGCTGACCGAGCGCGACCATCCCTGGCTGGCCGACCACCGCGTGAACGGCGCCGTGCTGCTGCCGGGCACCGCGCTGCTCGACGCCCTCCAGCACATCGGCGGGCTGCGCGGCGCTTCCGGCGTCGCCGAGCTCACCGGCTCCGCGCCGATCGTGCTGCCCGAAGGCGGCGCGCTCGACGTCCAGATCAGCGTCGAGGGACGGAACGTGCGTGTCCACACGCGCGACCGTCCCGACGCGGAGTGGACCGAGAACGCCACCGCGTCCTTGGCCGACGAGGACCCGCGACCCGGCACGGACGTTCCGTGGCCGCCGCCCGCCGACGCGCGTCCGCTGGACATGGACGGCTTCTACGAGCGGCTGACCGTCGAGTACGGTCCCGCCTTCCGCGCGGTCCAGGCCGTCTGGGCGGGCGACGGCGAGGCGTGGGCCGAGCTCCGGCTGCCCGACGGCGTCGATCCGGACGGGTACGGGCTGCATCCCGCGCTGCTCGACGCGGCCCTGCACCCGATCGCCGCCGCGGGGCTCCTGCCCGACCCTGAGCGGCCGCGCCTGGCGTTCTCCTGGTCCGGGGTGCGCCTGCACGCGACCGGGGCCCGGGTGCTGCGCGTCCACCTGACCGCGCTCGGCGCCGACGCCGTCGCCATCAGCGCGGCGGACCCGGCCGGGAACCCGGTGGTCGATGTCGAGTCGCTCACCGTCCGTCCCGTCGATCCGGGCCGCATCACCGCTGCGAGCGACGCACGCGACCGGCTGTTCGAGGTCGTATGGGGCCCGGCCGCGAGCACCGGGCTCCCGGCACCGGAGGTCGTCGTGCACCGCGTCGGCGATGGAGACCCCGGGCGGCCCGTCGCCGAGCGGGTCCGCGCGGTCGGCCTGGACGTGCTGCGCGTCCTGCGCGACTGGCCGGACGACCCGCGCGCCGCGTCCGCCCGCCTCCTCGTCGTCACCCGGCCGGACGACCCGGTCCACGAGGCGGTGCGCGGCCTGCTCCGCAGCGCGCAGTCGGAGCATCCCGGCCTGTTCGCGTCCCTGGTCACGGGCGATCCCGGCGATGCGGCGGTCACCGCCGCGCTGCCGCTGCTGCCCGGCGAGCCGCAGCTCGCGGTGCGCGACGGGCGCGTCCTGGCCCCGCGGCTGACCCGCGTCCCGCTCCCGCCCCCGCGTTCGCCGGAGCGGTCGCGGCTCACCGGCGGCACGGTGCTGGTCACCGGCGCGACCGGCGGCCTGGGACGCCTCGTCGCCGAGCACCTCGTCCGGGCGCACGGCGTCGCGGAGCTGGTCCTGCTGTCGCGGTCCGGCGCGGACGAGGAGTGGGTCGGCGCGCTGGAAGGCCACGGCGCCCGGGTCCGGTCGGTCGCCGCCGACGTGGCCGACCGCGCCGCCCTCGCCGCGGTCGTCGAGGAGGTCGCGGACCGGCTGACCGGCGTCGTCCACACGGCCGGCGTCGTCGCCGACGGTGTGCTGGCCTCGCTCGGCCCGGACGAGTGGAACGCCGCCCTCGCACCGAAGGTGGACGGCGCCTGGAACCTCCACGAGCTGACCCGCGACCTCGATCTGGCGGCCTTCGTCCTGTACTCGTCGGCGTCCGCCGTGTTCGGCAGCCCCGGGCAGGCCAACTACGCGGCCGGGAACGCCTTCCTGGACGCGCTCGCCCGCCACCGGCACGAGCAGGGGCTGCCCGTCGTGTCGCTCGCGTGGGGGCTGTGGGACGAGGCGGCCGGGATGGGCGGCCGCCTCTCCGGCACCGACCTGGCGCGGATGGCACGGTCCGGGACGCGTCCGCTGACCGCGGCGCAGGGGCTCGCGCTGTTCGACGCCGCGCTGGAGAGCGACCGCCCGGCGCTGGTGCCGATCCGCCTCGACCTGGCCGCCGTCCGCGCGGGCGACGAGGTGCCGCCGCTGCTCCGCGCCCTGGTCCCCGCGCGGGCCCGGCGGACCGGAGTCGCCGCGACCACCGGCCCGGACGCGCCCAGTGCCGCTCAAGCACTCGATGCCGCCGGCCTGCTCGACGTCGTCCGGCGGACGGCGGCGGCCGTGCTCGGGCACGCATCCGCCGACGCCGTCGAGCCCGGACGCGCGTTCCGGGAGATCGGCCTCGACTCCCTCACGGCGGTGGAGCTGCGCAACCGGCTGGCCGAGGCCACCGGGCTCCGGCTCCCCGCGACCGTGGTCTTCGACCATCCCACCCCGTCCAGGCTCGCCGAGCACCTGCGCTCCACGCTCTCCGGGACGACGGCACCGGCGACGGCACCGGCGGTCGCCGCACCCGATGCCGGTGACGACGCGATCGCGATCGTCGCCATGGCCTGCCGGTTCCCCGGTGACCTGGACTCGCCCGACGACCTGTGGCGGTTCGTGGAGTCCGGCGGCGACGCGATCACCGCGTTCCCGGCGGACCGCGGCTGGGACCTCGACGGCGTCTACGACCCCGACCCCGACGCGCCCGGCCGGACCTACGTCCGCGGCGGCGGGTTCCTGCGCGGCCTGGCCGACTTCGACGCGGACTTCTTCGGCATCAACCCGCGCGAGGCCCTGGCCATGGACCCGCAGCAGCGGCTCTTGCTGGAGGTGTCCTGGGAGGCGCTGGAACGGGCGGGCGTCGACCCGACGTCCCTGCGCGGGACGCCCACCGGCGTCTTCGTCGGCACCCACGGCCAGGACTACGGGACGCACGGCGCCCAGGGCGGCGCGGACGACGGCTACCTCGTCATCGGCACCGCGGCGAGCGTCCTGACCGGCCGCGTCTCCTACGCCCTCGGCCTGGAGGGACCGGCGGTGACGGTCGACACGGCGTGCTCGTCGTCGCTGGTCGCGCTGCATCTGGCGGCGCAGTCGCTGCGCTCGGGGGAGACCTCGATGGCGCTGGCGGGCGGCGTGTCGGTCATGTCCACGCTGGAGGGCGTCGTCGGTTTCAGCCGCCAGCGCGGACTAGCCGCCGACGGCCGCTGCAAGGCGTTCGCCGAGGCCGCCGACGGGTTCGGCATGGCGGAGGGCATCGGCGTCCTCGTGCTGGAGCGGCTGTCGGACGCGCGCCGCAACGGCCACGAGGTGCTCGCGGTCGTGCGCGGCTCGGCGGTGAACCAGGACGGCGCGTCCAATGGACTGACCGCGCCGAACGGCCCCGCCCAGGAGCGGGTCATCCGGGACGGGCTGGCCGCCTCGGGCCTGGCGGGCGCCGACGTCGACGCCGTGGAGGCGCACGGCACGGGCACGCGCCTCGGCGACCCGATCGAGGCGCAGGCGCTGCTCGCGACCTACGGCCAGGGCCGTCCGGACGACCGGCCGCTGTGGATCGGCTCGGTCAAGTCGAACATCGGCCACACGCAGGCCGCCGCCGGCGCCGCCGGATTGATCAAGATGGTGCAGGCGCTGCGGCACGGCGTCCTGCCCGCGACCCTGCACGTGGACGCGCCGTCGTCGCGGATCGACTGGTCCGCCGGTTCCGTCCGGCTGCTGACCGGGGCGCGCGACTGGCCTGCGGCGGACCGTCCCCGCCGGGCCGGGGTGTCATCGTTCGGCGTGAGCGGCACGAACGCCCACGTGATCATCGAGGAGGCGCCGCCCGCCCCGGACGCCGCCCCGGCGGACGCCGCCGGGGACGCGGAACCCGCCGTCACGGCGTGGCCGGTGTCGGCGCGCGGGGCGCGGGCGCTACGGGCGCAGGCGGCCCGGCTCGCGTCCTTCACCAGGGCGAACGACGATCTCCAGCCCTCCGAGATCGGGCATGCGCTGGCCACCACCCGGGCCGCGCTGGACGAGCGCGCCGTCGTCGTCGCGGCGGGCCGCGACGAGGCGGTCGCGGCGCTGGACGCGCTGGCGGGCGGCGACCCGTCCCCGAACGTGATCACAGGGACGGCGAACGTCGCGGGCAAGACGGTCTTCGTGTTCCCCGGCCAGGGGGCCCAATGGGTGGGGATGGGGGAGGCGCTCGCCGAGGCGTCACCGGTCTTCGCCGACGCGCTGGCGGAGGCCAGACAGGCACTCGAACCCTATGTCGACTGGTCCTCGGCCGATGCCCTGGACCGGGTGGACGTCGTCCAGCCCGCCTCGTTCGCGGTGAACGTGGCGCTGGCGCGGCTGTGGGAGTCGTTCGGCGTCCGTCCCGATGCGGTGGTGGGGCACTCGCAGGGCGAGATCGCCGCCGCACACGTCGCCGGAGCACTCTCCCTGGAGGACGCGGCGCGCGTGGTGGCGTTGCGGAGCCAGGCGATCGCGCGCGGGCTGGCGGGCCGAGGCGGGATGGTCTCGGTCGCGCTGCCGCTGGACGAGGTCACCGCCCGGCTGACCGAGGGCCTGGAGATCGCCGCCATCAACGGCCCGTCCTCGGTGGTCGTCGCGGGCGATTCAGCGGCGCTGGACGATCTGGTCGCCGCCTGCGAGTCCGACGGTGTGCGGGCGCGCCGGATCCCGGTGGACTACGCCTCGCACACCTCCCACGTCGAGGCGATCGAAACCGAACTGGCAACCCTCCTCGACGGACTCAACCCCCAACCTTCACGAGTGCCGTTCTTCTCCACCGTCGAGGGCCGTTGGCTCGACACGACCGAGTTGGACGGCGGCTACTGGTACCGCAACCTGCGCCGGACGGTCCGGTTCGGCGAGGCGGCCGAAGCGCTCGCCGAGGACGGGTTCCGCGCGTTCGTCGAGGTCAGCGCGCACCCGGTACTCGCGGCGAGCCTCCAGGAGATCGTGGACGACCGCACCGCCGTCGTCACCGGCTCCCTGCGCCGCGACGACGGCGACCTTCGGCGCTTCCTGCTCTCCCTAGCCGAACTCCACGTGCGCGGCGTGCCCGTCGAATGGCCCGCACCCCGCAAGCCCACCTCCCGGAAGGTGCAGCTTCCGACGTACGCGTTCCAGCGCCGCCGCTACTGGATCGAGCCGTCCGCGCCGCTGCTGGACACGGTCACGCCGGACCCGGAGACCGGGGGCGTCCTCGCCGGAGGCCGGCTGTCGCTGCGCGGCCGCCCCTGGCTCGCCGACCACGCCGTGGCGGGACGGGTCCTGCTGCCGGGCGCCGTCTTCACCGAGCTGGTGCGGCGGGCCGCCGCCGAGGCCGGGGCGACGGCCGTGGAGGAACTGGTCATCGAGGCGCCGCTGGAGCTCCCGGAGCAGGGCTCCGTGCAGGTCTCCGTCACCGTCGGAGCGGACGAGGACGGCTCCGGGCGGCGTCCCGTGACCGTCCATGCGCGCCTCGAACCGGACGGTCTCTGGACGCGTCACGTCACCGGGCAGGTGTCGCGGGACGCTCCCGTCCCAGCGCCCCCGCCGGAGCAGTGGCCGCCCGCCGGAGCCGAACCCGTCGCCACCGACGCCTTCTACGACGACCTGGCCGAACGCGGATACGAGTACGGACCGGCGTTCCGCGGGCTGCGCGCCGCGTGGGTCCGTGGCGACGAGGTATTCGCCGAGGTCGAGTTGCCCGAGGGCGTCGAGGCGGACGATTCCGGCCTGCATCCCGCCCTGCTGGACGCCGCCCTCCAGTCCGCGAACCTCGGCGCCGCGCCGCGCTCCGCTGCGGGTGAGGCCCTCCTGCCGTTCGCTTGGAACGGCGTCGCGGCCTATGCGTCCGGCGCCACCGCGCTGCGGGTCCACGCGGCACGAGCGGGCGACGACGCGGTCACGTTCGCGATGACCGACCGGACGGGACGGCCCGTCGCCGAAATCGGCACGCTGGTGCTGCGCCCGGCCGCCGCGCCCGCGTCCGACGCGCTCCACCGGATCGCGTGGACACCCGTGCGGGCGCTCCCCGAGGCGGCCCCGCTCGCGGACGGGGACGTCCTCGACCTCACCGACGTGTCCGCCGGGCCACCGGCCGAGGCCGCCCGCGTCCTGGTCGAGCGGGCGCTGCACCGGATCGCCGACCGGCCGCCGCGGGCCGTCCTCGTCCGCGACGATCCGGCCGGTGCGGCCGTGCGGGGACTGATCCGCACGGCGCAACTGGAGAACCCGGATCCGATCACGATCGTCGAGGCGGACGACCCGGAGAGCGCGCGGGCCCTGCTGCCCGCAGCGGTGGCTTCGGGTGAGCCGCAGCTCGCGGTCCGCTCGGGCGGGCTGCACGCCCCTCGCCTCGCGCGGGCGCGGCCCGCCGGGGAAGGACCAGGGCTCGCCCTCGGCGGTACCGTACTGATCACCGGTGGCACGGGAACGCTGGGCGGACTGGTCGCACGGCATCTGGTGACCGCGCACGGCGTCCGCGATCTCGTCCTGGTGAGCCGCCGCGGACCGGCCGCCCCCGGCGCGGGTGAGCTGCTGGACGTGCTGCGCGCGGCCGGTGCCCGGGTGCGGGTGGTGGCCGCCGACGCCTCCGACCGGGACGCGCTGGCGAAGGTGCTCGCGGAGATACCGGCCGAGCACCCGCTGACTGCCGTCGTGCACACGGCCGGGGTCCTGGACGACGGCGTGCTCACGTCGCTGACGCCGGAACGGGTGGACGCGGTGTTCCGCCCCAAGGCGGACGCGGCCTGGCACCTCCACGAGCTGACCCGCGACCTCGACCTGGCGGCGTTCGTCCTGTTCTCGTCCGGTGCCGGGATCTTCGGCAACCCGGGCCAGGGCAACTACGCCGCGGCCAACGGATTCCTCGACGGGCTGGCCCGGTCGCGGCGCGCCGAGGGCCTCCCGGCGGTCTCGCTCGCCTGGGGTCTGTGGGACGAGGCCAGTGGCCTCACCGGCCACCTCGGAGCGGCGGGCCGCGACCGGCTCGCCCGCGGGCTCCAGGTCGCGCTGCCGAGCGCGGAGGCGCTGTCGCTCCTCGATCTCGCCCTCCGCGCGGACGACGAGGCCGTGCTCGTCCCGACCCGGCTCGACCACGCGGCGCTCCGCCGCCAGGCCGACGAGGGCGCGCTCCCGGCGCTGCTGCGGGACCTGGTCCGACCGGCCCCCCGCAGAGCCACGGCCGGGACGCAACCGGTCGCGCAGGAGCCGGCCGCGACGGGATCGACGCAGGAGAGCCTGGCCGACCGCCTGGCCCGGCTGCCGGAGGCCGAGCAGCGGCGCGAACTGGTCGACCTCGTGCGCGCGGCCGCCGCGGACGTCCTCGGACGCGCCGCCGACGAGACCGTGCGGACCGACCAGGCGTTCAAGGACATCGGGTTCGACTCGCTGACCGCCGTCCGGATGCGCAACCGGCTCGCCGAGGCGACGGGCGTGCGGCTCCCCGCCACCGCCGTGTTCGACCACCCCACCCCGGCCGCGCTCGCCGAGCACCTCCGGGCCGAACTCGGCGGCGCTCCGCGCGATACCGTCCCACCCGTCCTGCGCGAACTGGAACGGCTGGAACGCGCGCTCGGCGAACCGCCCGGGGACGGCGCGCTGCGCGACCGGATCGTCGCGCGGCTCGACGCGCTCACCGCCCGGCTCGCGGCGCCCGGCGAGCCCGGACCCGACCTCGACGCGGCGAGCGACGACCAGCTCTTCGCGCTCGTCGACCAGGAACTCGGCACCACGGGTCGCCAGGCCTGAAGGGGGAGCACAGCACATGGCGAACGACGAGAAGCTGCGCGATTACCTGCGACGGGTCCTGGCCGACCTGCAACGGACCCGCCGGCGGCTGCACGAGGCGGAGGCCCGCCGGACCGAGCCGATCGCGATCGTCGGCATGGCCTGCCGCCTGCCGGGCGGGATCTCCTCCCCGGAGGACCTGTGGGACCTGGTCGCGGACGGGCACGACGCCATCGGCGCGTTCCCCGCCGACCGCGGCTGGAACCTGGACGACCTCTACGACCCCGACCCCGAACGCGCGGGACGGACCTACGCCAAGGAAGGCGGCTTCCTGGCCGACCCCGGCGGGTTCGACGCCGCGCTCTTCGGCATCTCGCCCCGCGAGGCGCTCGCCGTCGACCCGCAGCAGCGCCTGCTGCTGGAGGTGTCATGGGAGGCGTTCGAGCGCGCGGGCATCGCCCCGACCTCGCTGCGCGGCGCCCGCGTCGGGGTCTTCTCCGGGCTGATGTTCCACGACTACCGGGACAACCTCGGCAGCCTCCCGGACGGCCTCGAAGGCTACTTCGGCATCGGCAACTCGGGCAGCGTCGCGTCCGGCCGCGTGGCCTACACGTTCGGGCTGGAGGGCCCGGCGGTGACGGTGGACACGGCGTGCTCGTCATCGCTGGTGGCCTTGCACCTGGCGGCGCAGTCGCTGCGTTCCGGCGAATCGTCGCTGGCCCTCGCCGGGGGAGTGGCCGTGATGGCGACGCCGGAGGTCTTCGTCGACTTCTCGCGCCAGCGCGGCCTGGCCGCCGACGGGCGCTGCAAGGCCTACGCGGACGCCGCCGACGGCACAGGCCTCTCCGAGGGCGTCGGAGTGCTGGTGCTGGAGCGGCTGTCGGACGCGCGCCGCAACGGACACGAGGTGCTGGCGGTGGTGCGCGGCTCGGCGGTCAACCAGGACGGCGCGTCCAACGGCCTGACCGCGCCGAACGGCCCCGCGCAGGAACGCGTCATCCGGGACGCGCTGGCCGCCGCGGGCCTGTCCGGTGCGGACATCGACGCCGTCGAGGGCCACGGGACGGGCACGCGCCTCGGCGACCCGATCGAGACACAGGCGCTGCTGGCGACCTACGGGCAGGATCGTCCGGACGGCCGGCCGGTATTTCTCGGGTCGCTGAAGTCGAACATCGGCCACACGCAGGCGGCGGCGGGCGTCGCCGGTGTGATCAAGATGGTGCAGGCGCTGCGGCACGGCGTGCTGCCCGCGACCCTGCACGTGGACGAGCCGACCTCACAGGTGGACTGGACGTCCGGCGACGTGCGGCTGCTGACCGAGGCCGTCCGGTGGCCCGAGACGGACCGGCCCCGGCGCGCCGGGGTGTCGTCGTTCGGCGTGAGCGGCACCAACGCCCACGTGATCATCGAGCAGGCCGTCGCCGAGCCCGGAGACGGCGACCGCCCGCACGAACCGGGACCGAGCGCGGTGCCCTGGCTGCTCTCGTCGCGCACCGCGGACGGGCTGCGGGCCCAGGCCGAGCGACTCGCGTCCTTCGTCCGCGAAAACGACGGCCTCACGACGGCGGAGATCGGGCATGCCCTCGCCACCGCACGCGCGACGCTGGAACACCGGGCCGTCGTGGTGGCCGGTGACCGCGCCGAGGCGATCGCGGCCCTGACGGAGGTCGAGTCGGCCGGTCCGGCCGAGGTCGACGGCAAGACGGTCTTCGTGTTCCCCGGCCAGGGCGCGCAATGGTCGAGCATGGGCGTGAAGCTGGCGGCCGAGTCGGCAGTGTTCGCCGGTGCGCTGGCAGAAGTCGAAGCGGCATTGAAGCCGTATGTGGACTGGTCACTGCACGAGGAACTGCGTGGCCCGCTTGATCGGGTGGACGTCGTCCAGCCCGCTTCGTTCGCGGTGAACGTGGCGCTGGCCCGGCTCTGGGAGTCGTTCGGCGTCCGTCCCGACGCGGTCGTGGGGCACTCGCAGGGCGAGATCGCCGCCGCGCACGTCGCCGGAGCGCTGTCGCTGGAGGACGCGGCCCGCGTGATCGCGCTGCGGAGCCAGGCTATCGCGCGCGGTTTGGCAGGCCGAGGCGGCATGGCATCGCTAGCGCTCCCCATCGAGCAGGCCACCGCCCGCTTGACTCCCGGTCTGGAGATAGCGGCCGTGAACGGCCCGTCCTCAGTGGTCGTCGCAGGCGATTCAGCGGCGCTGGACGATCTGGTCGCCGCCTGCGAAGCCGAAGGGGTGCGAGCACGCCGGATCCCGGTGGACTACGCCTCGCACACCTCCCACGTCGAGGCGATCGAAACCGAACTGGGCGACCTCCTCAACGGCCTTCAACCGCAACCCTCCCGGGTGCCGTTCTTCTCAACCGTCGAAGGACGATGGCTCGACACCACCGAGCTGGACGGCGGCTACTGGTACCGCAACCTGCGCCGGACAGTCCGGTTCGGCGAGGCGGCCGAAGCGCTCGCCGAGGACGGGTTCCGTGCGTTCGTCGAGGTCAGCGCACACCCGGTGTTGGTCCCCAGCCTGGCCGAAGCGGTCACCGCGCCCGCGGCCGTCGTCGGCTCCCTGCGCCGCGACGACGGCGGGCTGGACCGCTTCCTCCGGTCCGCCGGGGAGGCCCACGTCGCCGGGGTCGAGGTCGACTGGAGCGGCGCGTTCGGGCCCGGCCCGTTCCGGCACGCGGACCTCCCCACGTACGCGTTCCAGCACCGCCGCTACTGGCTCGACGGCGGGCGCGGCAGCGGCGACCTCGCCGCCGCGGGACTCGCGGACGCCGGGCACCCGCTGCTGGGCGCCGCCGTCCCGCTGCCCGACGGCGCCGTGTTCACCGGCCGCCTGTCGCTCCGCGACCACGGCTGGCTCGCCGACCACGCGGTCGCGGGGACGACGGTGCTGCCGGGGGCGGCGCTGGCCGAGCTGGCGCTGCACGCGGGCGCCGAGACCGGCCACGGCGCGCTGGACGAGCTCGTCATCGAGGCGCCGCTGACGGTGCCGGACGGGGACGACGTGCAGCTCAGGGTCGTCGTCGGCGGCACGGACGTCGCCGTCCACTCCCGGAGGGGCGAGGGGCGCTGGACCAGGCACGCCACCGGCCGGCTGTCCGCCGAGGGGCGCCCGCCGGAGCCGCTTCCCTGGCCGCCCGCGAACGCCGAGCCGGTCCCGGTCGGCGACTTCTACGAGCGGATGGCGGACGCCGGGTACGGCTACGGGCCCGCGTTCCAGGGGCTGCGCGCGGCCTGGCGGAGCGGCGGCGAGATCTTCGCCGAGGTGGAGGCGCCCGAGGGCGTCGAGGCGGGCGGCTACGGGCTGCATCCGGCCCTCCTCGACGCGGCGCTCCAGGCCACGAGCCTGCTCGGCGCGGACGAGCCGGAGGACGGCCTGCTGCCGCTGCCGTTCGCCTGGAGCGGCGTGCGCCTCCACGCCGCCGGGGCGTCGGCGCTGCGCGTGCGGGCGGCCTACCGGGACGCGGCGTCCGGATACGTGATCACCGTCACCGGCGCGGACGGCGCGCCGGTCGCCTCGATCGACTCGCTCGTCCTCAGGTCCGTGGCCGCCGACCGGCTGGCACCGGGCCGCGACCTGCTGTACCGGCTCGACCGGGTGCCGGTCGCGCTGCCCGCGTCGGCCCCACCGCTTCCGGACGAGGACGTGCTCGACCTCACCGGCCGCGGCGGACGGACCCCGGAGCGGGCGCGCGAGCTGGCCGCGGCGACGGCCGGGTTCCTGCGCGACCGGCTCTCCGGCGACGGCGGCCCGGTGGCGGTCCTCACCGGCGGCGCGCCCCGCGACCTCGCCGCCTCGGCCGTGCGGGGCCTCGTGCGCTCGGCGCAGCGCGAGCAGCCGGGGCGGATCGTCCTGGTGGAGGCGGACGCGGACTCGGCCGAGGACGCCAGGGCGTCGCTGCCGCGGGCCGTCGCGTCCGGCGAACCGCAAGTCGAGCTCCGCGCTGGCCGTGCTCACGCGCCCAGGCTGGTGCACGCGGGCACCGAGCAGGGCACCGAGCCGGGCGCGCGTGCTGAGGACGGCGCGCGTCCCCTCGACCCGGAGGGGACGGTGCTGATCACGGGCGGGACGGGCACGCTGGGCGGTCTCGTCGCGCGCCATCTGGCGCGGGCGCACGGCGTGCGGGAGCTCCTGCTCATCAGCCGCCGGGGCCCCGAGGCCCCGGGCGTGGACGAGCTGTCCGGCGACCTGCGCGCCGCCGGGGCGCGAGCCACCGTCGTGGCCGCCGACGCCGCCGACCGGGAGGCGCTCGCGGAGGTCCTCGCGGCGATCCCGGCGGAGCGCCCCTTGACGGCCGTCGTCCACGCGGCCGGGGTCCTCGACGACGCGCTGCTGGACGACCTCGACCGGCGGCGCCTCGACCCGGTGTTCCGCCCCAAGGCGGACGCCGCCTGGAACCTGCACGAGCTGACCCGCGACCTGGACCTGGCCGCCTTCGTCCTGTTCTCGTCCGGTGCGGGCGTCCTCGGCAACGCGGGCCAGGCCGGGTACGCCGCGGCCAACGGGTACCTGGACGGGCTGGCCCGGCTGCGGCGCGCGGAGGGCCTGCCCGCGGTGTCCCTCGCCTGGGGGCTGTGGTCGCAGGCGAGCGGCATGACCGGGCACCTCGGCGGGGCGGGGCTCGGCAGGCTCGCCCGCGGCGGCCTCGCGGGGCTCTCCACGGTGGAGGGCCTGGCCCTGTTCGACGCCGCCCTCGGCTCCGCCCTCGCCGCGGGAGACCCGGTGGTCGTCCCGGCGCGGTTCGACTTCGCGGCTCTGCGCTCCCTCGCCGCCGCGGGCGACCTGCCGCCCGTCCTCGGCGGACTCGTCCGCCCGCCCCGCGCGACCCCCCGCGCGGCCGAGGCGGAGCGGACCGGGTCGTTCGCCGAACGGCTCGCCGGGCTGCCCGCCGCCGAGCGGACGAACGCCGCGCTGGACCTCGTCCGCCGCAGCGCCGCCGCCGTCCTCGGGCATGCGACCCCCGACGCGATCGGCGAGGCGCAGGCGTTCAAGGACCTCGGGTTCGACTCCCTCGCGGCGGTCGAGCTGCGCAACCGGCTCGCCAAGGCGGCCGGGGTGCGGCTCCCCGCCACCCTCGTCTTCGACCATCCGACCCCGGCCGAGCTGGCCCGGCGGCTCCTCGCGGACCTCGTCCCGGAACCGCCCGGCGAGCCCGGCGACGGCGACGGCATCGCCGCCGCGATCGCCGGGATGAACATCGACGACCTCGTGGAACGGGCCCTGGGAGGCAACCGATGACCGACGACCGCGTCGTCGCGGCACTGCGCGCCGCGCTGGTCGACAACGAGCGGCTGCGGCGGGAGAACGACCGGCTGAGGCGCGCGGACGCCCCGGTCGCCGTGGTCGCGGCGGCGTGCCGCCTGCCCGGCGGGGTCGCCTCGCCCGAGGACCTGTGGGACCTCGTGGCGGACGGCCGCGAGGGGCTGTCGCCCTTCCCGGACGACCGCGGCTGGGACCTCGGCGGCCTCTTCGCCGACGACCCCGACCGTCCCGGCACGTCCTATGTCCGGCAGGGCGGCTTCCTGCGCGGCGCCGGGGCGTTCGACGCCGCCCTGTTCGGCATCTCGCCGCGCGAGGCGCTGGCCATGGACCCGCAGCAGCGGCTCATGCTCGAAGTGTCCTGGGAGGCGTTCGAGCGCGCGGGCCTCGCGCCGACCTCGCTGCGCGGCGAGCGCGTCGGCGTCTTCACCGGGGTCATGTACCACGACTACGCGACCGCGCTCCCGGAGGTCCCCGCCGACCTCGAAGGGTTCCTCGGCACCGGGACGTCGGGCAGCGTCGTGTCCGGCCGGGTCTCCTACGCGTTCGGCCTCGAAGGCCCCGCGCTCACGATCGACACCGCCTGCTCGTCCTCGCTGGTGGCCGTGCACCTGGCGGCGCGGGCGCTGCGCGACGGCGAGTGCGGGCTCGCGCTCGCCGGAGGCGTCGCGGTCATGGCGCGGCCGTCGCCGTTCGTCGAGTTCTCCCGGCAGCGCGGCCTCGCCCCCGACGGGCGCTGCAAGGCGTTCGCGGACGCCGCCGACGGCACCGGCTGGGCCGAGGGCGCGGCGGTGCTGCTCCTGGAGAGCCTGCCCGACGCCCTCCGCAACGGGCATCCCGTCCTGGCGGTGGTGCGCGGCAGCGCCGTCAACCAGGACGGCGCGTCCAACGGCCTCACCGCGCCCAACGGGCCGTCGCAGCAGCGCGTCATCCGCGCCGCGCTGGACGCCGCGGGCCTCGGACCGGCCGACGTGGACGCCGTCGAGGGCCACGGCACCGGGACCCCGCTGGGCGACCCGATCGAGGCGCAGGCGCTCCTCGCGACCTACGGGCGGGACCGGCCGGGCGACCGCCCGCTGTGGCTGGGCTCGCTGAAGTCCAACATCGGGCACGCGCAGGCCGCCGCCGGCGTCGCCGGGATCATCAAGGTGGTCGAGGCGCTGCGGCACCGCGTCCTGCCCGCGACCCTGCACGTGGACGCGCCGTCCTCCCAGGTCGACTGGGACGAGGGCGCGGTGCGGCTGCTCACCGCCGCGCGGGAGTGGCCCGACCCGGGACGCCCCCGCCGGGCCGGGGTGTCGTCGTTCGGGGTCAGCGGCACCAACGCCCACGTGATCATCGAGGAGGCCCCCGCGCCGGACGCGGACCCCGAGGCCCCGGCGCCGTCCCTGGGGGAGTGGCCCTGGGAGCTGTCCGGCGCGACGGCGGACGGGCTGCGGGCGCAGGCCGCGCGCCTCGCCTCCTTCGTGGAGGCGCGGCCCGCGCTGGACCCGGCCGCGGTCGCCGCGTCCCTGGCCACCGGCAGGGCGGCCCTCGCCCACCGGGCCGTCGTGGTCGCGGCCGACCGGGACGAGGCGCTGGCCGGGCTGCGCGCGGTGGCGGCCGGCGACCCGGCCCGGTCCGTCGTCACGGGCGTCGCGGACGTGGCGGGCCGGACCGTCCTGGTGTTCCCAGGGCAGGGCGCGCAGTGGTCGGGCATGGGCGTGGAACTGGCCGAGTCGTCCACCGTGTTCGCCGACGCGCTGGCGGAGGTCGAGGCGGCGTTGAAGCCGTATGTGGACTGGTCGCTGAACGAGGAACTGCGTGGCCCGCTGGACCGGGTGGACGTCGTCCAGCCCGCTTCGTTCGCGGTGAACGTGGCGCTGGCCCGGCTCTGGGAGTCGGTCGGCGTCCGTCCCGACGCGGTCGTGGGCCACTCGCAAGGCGAGATCGCCGCCGCGCACGTCGCCGGAGCGCTCTCGCTGGAGGACGCGGCGCGCGTGGTGGCGTTGCGGAGCCAGGCGATCGCGCGCGGCCTGGCAGGCCGAGGCGGCATGGCGTCGGTCGCGCTCCCCGCGGACCGGGTCGCCGAGCGGCTGCGGCGCTGGGACGGCCGGATCGAGACGGCGGCCGTCAACGGGCCGGCCTCGGTCGTCGTCGCCGGAGACGCCGAGGCGCTGGCCGAATTGGTCGACTCCTACGAGGACGAAGGCGTGCGGGTCCGCCGCGTCCCGGTGGACTACGCCTCGCACAGCTCCCACGTCGAAGGCATCCGGGACGAGCTCCACACGCTCCTGGACGGGCTCGCTCCCAAGCCGTCCGCCGTCCCGTTCTTCTCCACCGTCGAGGACGCCTGGCTCGACACGACGCGCCTCGACGCCGCCTACTGGTACCGCAACCTGCGCGGCACCGTGCGCTTCGACGCCGCCGTCCGCGCGCTCCTCGGCGCGGGCTTCCGGTCGTTCGTCGAGGTGAGCGCGCATCCCGTCCTGGCGCCGGAGATCCGGGACGCCGCCGGGCCGGCCGCCGCCGTGACCGGCTCGCTGCGCCGGGGCGAGGGCGGCCCGCGGACCTTCCTGCTCTCGGCGGCGGCGCTGCGCGTCCGCGGGGGCGGCGCCGACTGGTCCGCGCTCCTGGGCGGGCGGCCCCGCGTCGACCTCCCCACCTACGCGTTCCAGCACCGCCACTACTGGCTGGAGTCGTCCGCGCCCGCCCCCGCCAGCCGACCGACGAAGGAGCCCACCGTGGACGAACCGGCAGGTCAGGAGGCGCCGCCGTCCCCGCTCGCGGGGCTCGCCGAGCTCCCCGAGGACGAACGCCGGGAGGTGCTGCTGACGTTCGTGCGGACGGAGGCGGCGGCGGTGCTCGGACGGCCGGAGACCGAGGCGCTCGCGCCCGCCGACGTGTTCTTCGAGACCGGGTTCGTGTCGCTCACCGCCGTCGAGCTGCGCGACCGGATCTCCGCCGCGACCGGCCTGGAGCTCCCGGCGATGCTGCTCTTCGAGCGAGCGACCCCCGCCGAGCTGGCCGACCACCTGCTGTCCGAACTGACTGCGCCGGCCGACGCGAGCGAACCGGCCGGCGCGACCGAACCGGAGAAGGGCTGAGCCATGCCGTTCGACGCCGACGTCTACCTCAAGGCCCTCGACCACCGCGGCCCCGCCGCCCCCACCCTGGACACGCTCCGCGCCCTGCACCACCGGCACCTGATCACCTTCCCCTACGACAGCGCGCTGAACGCCGGACGCGGCACCGCGCTCTGGGCGGGCGTGGACATCGACCGCGACGCCGCGTTCGACGAGATCGTCGTCGGCGGGCGCGGCGGCAACTGCTACGAGCTGAACGGCCTCTTCCGCATCCTCCTCGCGGAGCTGGGCTTCGACGTCGGGATCTTCAGCGCGGGCATCCGGCAGATGGACGGCTCGTTCGGCCCGGACCTGGAGCACCTCTTCAACCACGCCCGCGTCGACGGGGGGCTGTACCTGGTCGACGTCGGCTTCGTCGGCCCGTCCTACCTCGAACCGCTGCGCGTGAGCGGCGAGGTACAGTCGCAGCACGGCAGCCGCTTCCGCGTGGTCCCCGCGGACGGCTACCACGTCGTCGAGCGCAGCGGACGGTCCGGGGTCTGGCAGGCGGTGTACCGGTTCCGCGACCGGCCCCGGGACCTCGCCGAATGGCAGGTCCCCTCGGCGGAGCTGGAGGCGTTCGCCCGGACGCTCGCGGGCGCAGGGATCCTGGTGCGCGGCCGCTCCTTCGCCACCGGGCAGCGCGTCCTCATCGGCAAGCGCCTGCTCACCGTGGACGACGGGCATGAGACCGTCCGGGTCCTCACCGATCCCGCCGAGCACGAGCGCGTCGTCGCCGAGATCCTGCGCACGCGGGCGGAGGACGCCCGATGAGCGCCGCCGCGGACAACGGCACCGCCACCGACACCGACGTCCTCGTCGTCGGGTACGGGCCGGTCGGGCAGGTCACCGCCACGCTGCTCGCCGGACGCGGCCACCGCGTCACCGTCGTCGAGCGCCGCCCGAAGCCGTACCCGATGCCGCGCGCCGTGTCGTTCGACGGCGAGTCCGCGCGCATCCTCGCCGCCGCCGGGATCGGCGAGGCCCTGCACACGGTGGCCGAGCCGTCCCGCGACTACGTCTGGCGGAACGGGGAGGGCGCGACGCTGTTCGAGACGGACGTCGCCGACCGCGGGTGGTCCGGCTGGCCCGACTCGGTCTCGATGTACCAGCCGGGCATCGAGGCGGCGCTGACCGAGCGCGGGACCCGGCAGCCCACCCTGCGCGTGCTCCGCGGCCACCGCGCGGTCGGCCTGCGCGACACCGGCGACCGGGTGGAGGTCGCCGTCGAGGGGCCCGAGGGAGGGGGGCTGTCCGCGCGGTACGTCGTCGGCTGCGACGGCGCCAACAGCTTCGTCCGCGACGCCCTGGACGAGGCCGGCGGCGCCGGCGCCACCGACCTGCGGTACTTCAACGACTGGCTGACCTGCGACGTCAGGCTGCACGAGCCGCGCGAGTTCGTCCCGAACAACCTCCAGGTCTGCGACCCGGCCCGGCCGCGCACCGCCGTCTCCGCCGGGCCCGGGCACCGGCGCTGGGAGTTCATGCGCCTGCCGGACGAGCCGCCCGAGGAGTTCGGCACCGTCGAGAACGTGTGGCGCCTCCTCGCGCTGTTCGGCATCGACGAGGGAACCGCGACCCTCGAACGGCACGCCGTCTACACCTTCCAGGCGCGGTACGCCGACCGGTGGCGGGCGGGGCGGGTGCTGCTCGCGGGCGACGCCGCGCACCTGATGCCGCCGTTCGCCGGGCAGGGCATGTGCTCGGGCTTCCGGGACGCCGCCAACCTCGCCTGGAAGCTGGACCTGGTCCTCACCGGCCGCGCCGGCGCGGCGCTCCTCGACACCTACACCGACGAGCGCCGCGAGCACGTCCGGCACGCGATCACCATGTCCGTCGACCTGGGCCGCGTGATCTGCCAGACCGACCCGGCGGCCGCCCGCGACCGCGACGCCGTCATGATCGGCATCCGCGAGCGCGGGCTGGCCGCGCCGCCGCCGACGGCGATCCACCCGCTCAGCCGAGGGCTGCTCGCCCGGGACGGCGGCGGCGCCCCGCGCGTCCCGGCGGGCGAGCTCACCCCGCAGGGCCGGGTGCGGATCGGCGGCCGCGAGGGCCTGCTCGACGAGCTCACCGGCGCCCCCGGCTTCGTCCTGCTCACCACCGAGGACCCCGGCGACCTGCTCGACCCCGCCCGTGCGGAGGCCCTGCGGCGGCTCGGCACGCGGACCGTCCGGCTGGACGCCGCGGCGGACCTCGACGCGGTGTACCTGCCGTACCTCGCCCGTACCGGCGCGGTCGCGGCGCTGGTCCGCCCCGACTTCTACCTGTTCGGCGCCGCGGAGGACCGGGACGGCGCCGCGGCCCTGGTGGACGAGCTCCTCGACGCCCTCGAAGCCGGGCCGGAACCCGGGCCGCGAGCCGACACAGCCCCGCACGCGACCAGCACGGACGGCACGGCCAGCGCGACCGGCGCGACCAGCACAGCTGGCGCGACCAACCCGGGCGGCGCGACCGGCACGGGCAGCGCGACCGGCATAGGCGGCGCGACCAGTGGGATCGGTGCTAGCGGTCGTGGTGGTGGGGTCAGCCGGTTTTCCTGAGGCCGGCCCACAGGTCGGCGGGCAGCTCCTTGCGGCGGCGGATGCCGAGCTTCCGGTAGATGCGGGTGAGGTGCTGCTCGACCGTGCTGGGCGTGATGTAGAGCTTCGCGGCGATCTCCCGGTTGGTGTTGCCGAGCACCGCCAGGGACGCGACCCGCCGCTCGGAGTCGGTGAGGGACGCGATGCCGTCCAGGCCGTCCGCCATCGCCTCCGCGCCGCCCAGGTCGTCCTGCACCGACAGCAGCTCCTGGGCGAGCGGCCGCATCCCGCACAGGTTCGCGACGTGCAGCGCCTGGCGCAGCAGCAGCCGGGCGCGCCGCCGGTTGCTCGCCGCGTGCACGCGGCTGAGGTCGGCGAGGACCCGGGCCTGCTCGTACCGGTCGCCGGACGCCTCGGCCAGGTCGACCGCCTCGGTCAGCAGCGGGAGCCGGCGGCCGATCGGGCTCGCCGCGGCCAGCAGCCGCAGCGCCGGGCCGCGGCCGTCGGTCCGCGCCAGCTGCTCGCGGATGAGCCGGCGGGCCTGGTCGCGGTTGCCGAGCCGCAGCCACGCCTCGGCCGCGTCGGTGCGCCACGGCACCGGCCCGGCGGCGTCCAGGCCCCACCCGCGGATCAGCTCGCCGCAGCTCAGGAAGTCGGCGAGGGCGGCGTGCGCGTGCCCGGCCGCGAGGTGGTGGTGCCCCCGCGCGTACAGGTAGTAGAGGCCGTGGCGGCTTTGGAACATCGGCTTCGGCACCGACAGCGCCAGGTGCTTGGCGGCCTCGTCGTGCTCGCCCGCCCGGCCGGCGGCCAGCACGTACGTGCCCAGCGGGTAGCCGATCGCCACCCCCCACGACTCGGCGCTCAGGCCCGCCAGCGCCTCCCGCGCCTCGCGCATCGCGCTCGGCAGGTCGCCGGTCCGCAGCGCGACCTCGGCGCGCGCCGCGGCGAACAGCGCCGCGCGGGTCCCCGTGCCTCCGGCGTCCCCGCCGGCGAGCGGGCGGGCGCACCACTGCGCCGCCAGGTCGAGCCGGTCCGCGCGGAGCAGTACCTGGACGGCGAGCAGCGCCGCCTCGGTCGTCCACGGGTTGCGGCGGTGCAGGGGCAGGTCGCGCAGCACCTGTTCGGCGCGTTCCACGACGCCGTGGGTCCGGCGGCGGGTGAGCCCGTCCGCGAGGATCGCGAGGGCGTGCAGCTGCGGGTCCTCGCCGGGCGCCGGGACGGCGAAGCGCCGGTCGGCGGCGAGGACGGGGGTGCGCCGGTCGCGGGCGAGCGGCGGGTGCGCGTGCGCGAGCCAGACCTCGATGTCGCGCAGGCCGCCGCTCTCGGGCCGCGCGTTCGCGCGCAGCCGGTCCAGCACCCGCACCGCCTCCGCGCCCCGCCCGAACCACAGCAGCCGCCCGACCAGGGCCAGGCCGTCGGCGAGGCCG
>NZ_CAACUY010000115.1 GCF_900659615.1 Actinomadura fibrosa
CGACGCATGGGCGGCCGTCACCGGCGGGCGGCGCGCCCGCGGCGGCGCCGCGCAGCTCGTCTACGCGGGACGCGCCGCCGGCGTCCCGGTCGCGATTCTCCGCAACGGCGACCGGCTCGCCCGCTACACGCCCGGCCGGTCGCTGGACGTGGTGACGGCGGGTGGCGACCCGTCCGCCCCCATCGCCCTCGGCGGCGGCCGCTACCTGCTCGCCCCCTGGGACCGGCGCGCCGAGACCCTCACCGGGAAGGCCGTCGACGTCCGCGACGGGGTGACCGCGCCCGCACTCGCCCGCACCCCCTGCGGCCGGGGCCCCGTCCTGCGCCTGAAGGGCCCGGACGGCCGCCGCACCGTCGGCGACCTCGGCGGCCCGCGCGCCGCCGTCCTCACCTACCACTCGCCCGCGTACCGCCCGCCCGTCACCGAGCCCGCGGCGCCGACCGCGCTGGGGCCGAAGGGGCTGGCCCTGTGGGAGCGCCTGAGCTGCCTGACCGGACCGGTGCCGGGGCCCGTCACCGAGGCGATGGCGTGGGAGTTCTGGTCGGGCGACCTCCCGCACGGCGGTGCCGCCGCCGGCTGGGTGTGCACGCGGCTGACCTCGCCCGCCGGCGCCACGACCCGGGCGACGCTCATCGGTGCCCGCGACGCGAAGTCCGCGGAGGACGGGAGCGTTCGGGCGGCCGCGGTGCAGTACCCGACGGGCGCCTGCGACGACCGGCGTCCCGTCAGCGGCACCTGGTGGCAGGCGCCGACCGGCCGCTGGTACTACCTGGCCGCCGCCGCGCGGGGCCTCACCCCGCGCGCCGAGGGGCCGTTCCGCACGTCCGGCACCGACGACCGGCTGTTCGTCGCCACCCCCGCCGACCCGGCGAGCCGCCCGGGCGCCGCCGTGAGCCTGACCGCCCGCTGACCCGGCCCCGCCGACCTGCCCACGCCGCTATGCTGCACGCCCGCCCCGTGAGGCCGCGCCCCGGTCGCGGCGCCCGCCCCGGGTCTCGTTCGCCGCGGGGCGCCGGGCGATCGGCGGGCGGATCCCGGTCAGCGGGCGCTTACCGGGATCGTGCACACTAGGGGCACCGAACGTGGTTCAGGTGGGCGCGAAAGGGGTCGCAGATGGGCAAGGGGCCGCTCTCCGGAGTACGGGTGATCGAGCTGGCCGGGATCGGGCCGGGTCCGTTCGCGGCGATGCTGCTGGCCGACCTCGGCGCCGACGTGATCCGGGTGGACCGGGCGTCCGCCGTGGCGGGCCGCGGCGCGACGGGCGGCACCGACTTCACCAACCGCGGCAAGCGGTCGATCGCCGTCGACCTCAAGAGTGAGAAAGGCCGTGAGGTGGTGCTCCGCCTCGCGGAGAAGTCCGACGTCCTCCTGGAGGGGTTCCGGCCGGGCGTGACCGAGCGCCTCGGCGTCGGCCCGGACGACTGCCTGGCCCGCAACCCGAGGCTCGTCTACGGCCGGATGACCGGCTGGGGGCAGGAGGGCCCGCTCGCGCAGAGCGCCGGGCACGACATCGGCTACATCGCCGTCACCGGCGCGCTGCACGCGATCGGCCGGGCGGGCGGCCCGCCGCAGGTGCCGCTCAACCTGCTCGGCGACTTCGCGGGCGGCAGCATGTACCTCGTCGTCGGCGTGCTGTCCGCGCTGCTGGAGGCGAAGACGAGCGGGCAGGGCCAGGTGGTGGACGCGGCGATCGTGGACGGCACCGCGCACCTGTCCACGTTCATCCACGGCTTCCTCGCGGGCGGCATGTGGCAGGACCAGCGCGGCGTCAACATGCTCGACACCGGCGCGCCCTGGTACGACGTCTACGAGACGGCGGACGGGAGGCACGTGGCCGTCGGGGCGATCGAGCCGCAGTTCTACGCCGAGTTCCTGCGCCGCATCGGCCTGGACGGCGAGGACCTGCCCGGCCAGCACGACCGCGACGGCTGGCCCGACCTCCGCGAGCGGTTCGCCGCCGCCTTCAAGGCCAGGACGCGGGACGAGTGGGCCGAGGTGTTCCTGCCCGGCGACGCCTGCGTGGCGCCCGTCCTGTCGATGGCCGAGGCCGCCGAGCACCCCTACAACACGTCCCGGGACGTCTTCCCCGAGCTCGGCGGGCACCGCCAGCCCGCCCCGGCGCCGCGCTTCTCCCGGACCGCCGCCGCGACCGACGGCGTGCCCGTCCTGCCCGGCGGCCAGACCCGCGACGTCCTCACCGATCTGGGCTTCGACGACGTGGACGACCTGCTCGCCGAGGGCGCCGTCGTCCAGGGCTGACGCGGGACGCGGTGGCCGCGCCGCCCGGGCGCGGCCACCGCGGGCCGGGATCACGGCGCGACGCGCTCCTGGCGGGAGCCGTCGCGCAGGCCGATCGACATGACGTCGCTCGGCCCGTCCAGCTCCAGCCGGTGCCAGCGGCCGCGCGGGACGATCACCGCGGAGCCGGCGGGCAGCGCGACCATCTCCTCCTCGCCGCCGGGCTCCTCGGGGCGGAAGTAGATCCGCAGGCCGCCGCCGCCCAGGCAGAGCACGGCCTCCTCCGACGCCGGGTGCACCTCCCAGTGGTCGGAGTGGACGTCCTCGTCCGTCTCGACGTGGAACGCCGCGGCCTGCCAGCCGCCGGAGCCGGTCGTCATGCGCGGCGGCCCGGCCTGGACGGAGCCGTCCGGGAGGAAGGTGAGGGCGGACGACAGGACATCGATCGGTTCCGTCATGAGGGTGTTCCTTCCAGTCGCTTCCCGGTGGTCCCGGGAACGGGCGGGGCGTCCTGCCGGGATCGCGGCAGGACGAGGACGGCCGCCGCCGCGGCGGCCAGGAAGAGGACGGCGCCCGCGGCGAGGCCGAGCGCGTAGCCGTCGTTGAGCGCGGCCGGGCCGGTGGCGTCCCCGGTCCGGTTCGCGGCGGCGGTGGCGAGCGCGGCGAGGCCGACGCAGCCGCCGAGCTGCCGCGCGCTGTTGAGGACGCCGGACGCCATGCCCGCCTCGCCGGGCGCGACGCCGGTCGTCGCGGCGGCGGCCACCGGCGCGAGCACCAGGCCGACGCCGACGCTGGCGACCAGGGTCGGGCCGAGGACGTCCGTGACGAACCCGCCGTCCGGGTCGCACAGCGCGAACCAGGCGAGGCCGGCGGCGGCGAGGAGCGCGCCGGGGACGAGCGACGCGCGCGGCGACCGGCTCGCCCCCGCGCGGGTCGCGATGACGGTGCCGGCGACGGCGCCGCAGGAGAACGGCAGAAACGCGACGCCGGTGGCGGCGGCGCCCATGCCGAGGACCTGCTGCATATAAAGGGACGCGAAGTAGAACGCGGAGAACTGCCCGGCCGCCGCGAGGAACACGATGAGGTTGGCGCCCGCCACCCACCGGCTCCGCAGCAGCCCGGGCCGGACGAGCGGCGCGGCGGAGCGCGTCTCGGCGAACGCGAACCCGGCGAGCAGCACCGCGGCCGCGGCGAGCGTGAGCAGCGTCGCGGGCGACGTCCAGCCGCGGGTGCCGGTGCCGACGACGCCGAACACCAGCAGCCCGATCCCGCCGGTCGCGAGGACCGCGCCGGGCACGTCGAGCCGCTCGCGCCGCGCGGGGACCGCCCCGGCCGGCACGCCCGCCGGGACGAGCGCGAGGGCCGCGGCGACGATGGGCAGGTTGACCAGCATCACCCAGCGCCACCCCGCGTACTCGGTCAGGACGCCGCCCGCGAGGACGCCGAGCGCGCCGCCCACCGCGTTCACCGCGCTCCAGACGCCGAGCGCGCGCACCCGCTCGCGTCCCTCGGGGAACGTGGTGGCGAGCATCGCGAGGGCGGCGGGCGCGACCGCGGCGGCGGCGAGCCCCTGCCCGGCGCGGGCGGCGACGAGCTGCCAGGGCGCCTGCGCGAGGCCGCCCGCCAGCGAGCAGATCCCGAAGCCGGCGAGGCCGAGGACGAACAGCCGGCGCCGTCCGTAGAGGTCGCAGGCCCTGCCGCCGAGGAGCAGGAACCCGCCGAACGTGAGCGCGTAGACGTGCACGACCCAGGCCAGGCCGACCGGCGCGAAGCCCAGGGACGTGCGGATCGCGGGCAGGGCGACGTTCACCACCGCCATGTCCAGGGCGACGACGAACTGGGCGACGGCGACCGCGGCGAGGACCACCCCGGGCCGCCCTCGTGAGTTTCTATACATGTAAGAAAAATAACCCGGACTCCCGCCCGCCGTCCACACCGGGCCGCGGCGATCGGCGATGATGGGGGGCATGCCGCAGCCGTCCGCCCAGCGCAGGGGCCGTCCGCCCCGCATCTCCCGCGAGGAGATCGTCGAGACCGCCCGCCGGATCGTGGACGCCGAGGGCGTCGGCCGGCTGACGATGCGGCGGCTGGCCACGGAGATCGGCAGCACCCCGATGGCGCTCTACCACCACGTCCGCGACAAGGACGAGCTGCTCGTCCTCCTCCTCGACGACTACGCCGCCCGGATGCTGCGCAGGCCCGACCTCCCGCCGGACCCCCGCGAGCGCGTCGTGGCCGTCGCGGGCACGATCCACGCGATGCTCGCCGGCGTCCCGTGGATCGTGGAGGTGCTCACCGCCGACGACCTCCTCTCGGAGGCGGCGCTGTGGTTCACCGAGCAGATCGTGGACGGCCTGGTCGCGTGCGGCCTCACCCCCGACGACGCCGTCCGCGGATACCGGACGATCTGGTACTACACGGCGGGGGAGATCATGGTCCGGGCCGCCTCCACCCGCCGCCGCGAGCGCGACGACCGCCCGACCTACCGCGAGCGGGTCTTCGGCGGCATCGACCCGGCGGAGCTGCCCCGGCTGTCCGCGCTGGCGGACCGCTGGGCCCCGCTGACCGCCGAGGACACCTACCTCGACGGCCTGCGGGCCCTGGTGGACGGCCTCGTCGCCCGCGCCGGCACCGCCTGACCCGCGGCACGGCGCCCCCGCAGGTCAGGCGCCGTCGCCGGGGAAGGGTTTGTGAATCGGCTGACAATGCCCCGGCCCATTTAGCGTGCCGCCTCACAAGACTGCGCCGAAAAGCGGCCGTAACTTGTGGGCACCTCAGGTGAACGACGGCGCCGAAGACCCACCCCGACCCCACGACGAACCGACGGCCGGACCCCCTTTTCCCGCCGCCCCGGCACGAGCCCGCGGCGTCCCACGGCGGGGTCCGGTCTCCTTTCGCCGTGCCCGTACGAGGAGAAGCACATGCGTTTCGGACGCCTCCGCTCCTGGGCCGTCGTCGCCGCGACGATCCCCGCCGCCCTGGGCCTGACCAGCATCGCGGCGCCCGCCCACGCCGAGACGAGCCCGGAGGGCGCGAACGACTGGAACTGCAAGCCCTCGTTCCTGCATCCCAGGCCGGTCGTCCTCGTCCACGGCACTTTCGAGAACATGGCGTTCAACTGGCAGAAACTGTCCCCGGCGCTCAAGAAGGCGGGCTACTGCGTCTACGCGCTCAATTACGGCGGCCCCAAGGACGGCCCGATCCAGGGGATCAATGACATCCCGACGTCCGCCGGGGAGCTGTCGGCGTTCGTCGACAGGGTGCTCGCCGCGACGAAGACGTCCAAGGTCGACATCGTCGGGCACTCGCAGGGCGGCATGATGCCCCGCTACTACATGAAGTTCCTCGGCGGCGCCGCCAAGGTCAACAAGCTGGTCGGCGTCGTGCCGTCCAACCACGGCACGAGCCTGTCCGGCCTCGTGCAGCTCGGCAGCCTGCTCGGCATCACCCAGGCCGTCGTGAAGGCCGCCCCGGCCGCCGGCCAGCAGATCACCGACTCCGACTTCCTGAAGAACCTCAACGCCGGCGGCGACACCGTCGCCGGCCCGACCTACATCGTGCTGGCCACCAAGTACGACGAGGTCGTCACGCCCTACACGTCCGAGTTCCTGAACGGCTCGAACGCGCAGAACGTCCTGCTCCAGGACAAGTGCCCGAACGACACCAACGCCCACGTCGGCATCGCCTTCGACCCGGTGATGATCAAGTTCGTCCTGAACTCGCTCGACGTCTGGGGCCCGTACTGGCCCATCGACTGCAACAACCCCCTCGGCTGACACCGCGAAGGCGGCGCCCGGCGGTCCTTTCCGCCGGGCGCCGCGCCGCGCCCGAACCCTCTGACGGGAGTCGAATACGGTCTACATGTGGCGGACGACCGGCAAGGAAGGGCGGGCATGGCGGACGAGACGGAGCGGCTGGCGGGCTTCCTGTACGAGATCGGGCTCCTGAAGCGCTACAAGCGCACCGGCTGGCTCGTGGCGGGCGTGCAGGACCCCGAGAGCATCGCCGACCACTCGTTCCGCACCGCGGTGATCGCGAGCGTCCTGGCCGCGATGGAGGGCGCCGACCCCGAGCGCGCCGCGCTGCTGAGCCTCTTCCACGACAGCCAGGAGACGCGCCTCACCGACCTCCCCTACGCGGCCAGGCCGTACGTGACGAAGGCGCCGAACGAGCACGTCACCGAGCACCAGACGCGCGGCCTCCCGGAAGCGGTCAGGTCCATGATCACGGGCGCCGTCGCGGAGTACGAAGGCAAGGCCGGCGCGGAGGCGCTGTGCGCCCGCGACGCGGACAAGCTGGAATGCCTCCTCCAGGCCATCGAGTACCGCGAACACGGCAACCAGAACACGCAGCCGTGGATCGACAGCTCCCTAGCCCAACTCCAAACCGCGTCCGCCAAACGCCTAGCCGAACAAGCCCAAAAGACGGGCACCCTAGCCTGGCTAGACCACCCCCCGAACGACGATCGCGCGGGCTAGAGGCCGAGGCGTTTGGCGGCTATTTCGTTCATGATCTCGTTGGTGCCGCCGCCGATGCCGAGGATGCGGGCGTCGCGGTAGTGGCGCTCGACCTCGGACTCGCGCATGTAGCCCATGCCGCCGTGGAGCTGGACGGCCTCGTGGACGACGTGCTCGCACGCGTAGACGGCGGTGTTCTTGGCGTAGGCGGTCTCGGTGAGGACGTCCTCGCCGGCCGCGTGGCGCTCGGCGACGGAGCGGGTGTAGGCGCGGGCCACGTCCACCTGCCGCGCCATCTCGGCGATCTTGTGCCGGACGAGCTGCCGGGACGCCAGCGGGCGGCCGAACGTCTCGCGTGCCCGGACCTGCTCCAGCGTCAGGTCGAGGCAGCGCTGCGCGGTCGCGTAGGCCTGCACGGCGAGCGACAGGCGCTCGGTCACGAAGTTCTGGACGATCTGGACGAACCCGCTGTTCTCCGCGCCGATGAGGTTGGCGGCGGGCACCCGGACGTCGCTGAAGGCGAGTTCGGCCGTGTCGGAGCAGAGCCAGCCCATCTTGCGCAGCGGCTTCGAGACGGTGAAGCCGGGGGCGCCCTTCTCGATGACGAGGAGGGAGACGCCGCCGAAGCCGGGGCCGCCCGTCCGGACGGCGGTGGTGACGAAGTCGGCGCGGACGCCGGAGGTGATGAACAGCTTGGCGCCGTTGACGACGTAGGCGTCGCCGTCGCGGACGGCGGTGGTGGTGATCCCGGCGACGTCCGAGCCGGCGCCGGGCTCGGTGACGCCGAGCGCGCCGATCATCTCGCCGGCGAGGACGGGCCGCGCGAACCGGTCGACGAGGCCCGCGTCGCCGGACGCGATGATGTGCGGCAGCGCGATGCCGTGGGTGAACAGGGACGCGACGACGCCGCCGGAGCCGCCCGCCTGGATGATCTCCTCGGCCACGATCAGCGCGTCGAACAGGTCGCCCCCGGACCCGCCGGCCTCCTCCGGGAACCCGGCCCCGAGCAGGCCCGTCTTGGCCGCGGCGCGGTGCAGGTCGCGGGGGAGCTCGCCCGCGTCCTCCCAGTCCGGGAGCGACGGGACGATCTCCCGGACGGTGAAGTCGCGGACCAGCCGGCGCAGCTCCGCGCGCTCGGGGGTGTTCCAGGGGCTCAACGCGTCTCCTCGATCGCCGGTATTGACCCGGAATCTAACAGGCGACGGCGGCGGACCAGAGGTCGAGGGCCTCGTCGATCTGGTCGGCGGTGACGATGAGGGGCGGGATCATGCGGACGACGTTGCCGAACGCGCCGCAGGTCAGCAGGAGCAGGCCGCGGTCGGCGGCGGCGCGGTGCGCGCGGGCCGCGGCGGCGGGGTCGGGCTCGCCGTCCGGCGTCGTGAACTCGCTCGCCTGCATGAGGCCGAGGCCCCGCACGTCGCCGATCGCCGGGTGCTCGGCGGCGGTCTTGCGGAGGCCGTCGTTGAGCCGCGCGCCGAGGCGTGCCGCGTTCGCGACGAGGTCCTCGTCGCGGATGACCTCCAGGGTGGCGAGGGCGGCGGCGCAGGCGACCGCGTTGCCGCCGTAGGTGCCGCCCTGCGAGCCGGGCCGCCCGCGCTCCATCAGCGCGGTGGGCGCCGCGATGGCGGAGAGGGGGAAGCCGCTGGCCAGGCCCTTCGCGGTGATGAGGACGTCGGGACGTGCGTCGGTGTGCTCGTGGCCCCAGAACCGGCCCGTCCGGCCGAAACCGGTCTGGACCTCGTCGACGACGAGCAGGATCCCGTGCCGGTCGGCGCGCTCGCGGAGCCCTTCGAGGAAGCCGGGCGGGGCGGGGATGTAGCCGCCCTCGCCGAGGACCGGCTCGACGACGAACGCGGCGGTGTCGGCGGGGGCGCTGGCGGTGGCGAGCAGGTAGTCGAGCTCGCGGAGCGCGAACCGGGTCGCCTCGCCCTCGTCCCACCCGTAGCGGTAGGCCTGCGGGAACGGCGCGACGGCGACGCCCGGCATCAGCGGGCCGCTGCCCGCGCGGAACTTGGTGCCGGCGGTGGTGAGCGCGGCGGCGCCCATCGTGCGGCCGTGGAAGCCGCCCTGGAACGCGACGATGTTCTGCCGCCCGGTGGCGTGCCGGGCCAGCCGGATCGACGCCTCGACGGCCTCGCTGCCGCTGTTGAGGAAGAACAGCGCGTCCAGGCCGGGGGGCAGCACCTCGCCGAGCGCCTCGGTGAGCCGCAGCAGCGGCCGGTGCATCACCGTCGTGTACTGGCCGTGGATGAGCGTCGCGACCTGCTCCTGCGCGGCCGCGACCACGCGCGGATGGCAGTGCCCGGTGCTCGTCACGCCGATGCCCGCGGTGAAGTCGAGGTACCGGCGCCCCTCGGCGTCGTACAGGTGGACGCCCTCGCCGCGCTCGGCGAGGACGGGGGTGGCCTGCTTGAGCAGGGGTGACAGCTGCGCCATGGTTTCCTCCCAGGACGGGTCAGGACGGGCGGAGGCGTTCGATCGACTCGGTCATGTGCTCCTCGATGAGGCGCAGCAGCCGCTCCTCCTCGCCGTCGGAGATCGCGTCCACCAGGCGGCGGTGCTCCTCGACGAGCTCGGACGGCTCGGGGTAGGTGTCCTGGAGCGCGTTCAGGCACATGCGGGTCTCCACGAGGAGGGTCTGCGCCATCCGCTCCAGCCGCGGGCTTCCGGACGAGCTGACCAGGACCTGGTGGAACGCCTGGTCGGCGTCGCTCATCGCGACCCGGTCGCGCTCGCGGGCGGCGGCGACCAGGGCGTCCAGCGCCTCGGTGAGCCGGAGGACGGCCTCGCCGCGGTTGCGCGCCATGACGAGCCGGCACGCGGCGCGCTCGATGGCGAGGCGGGTGAGGTAGACGTCCTCGACGTCGTCCTGGTCCAGAGTGATCACGAAGAGCCCCCGGTGCGGCTCGCTGACCAGCAGCCCCTCCTGGACGAGCCGCTGCATCGCCTCGCGCAGCGGGCCGCGGCTGATGCCGAGCCGCGCGGCCAGCTCGGTCTCGCCGAGCTGCGCGCCCGGCGCCAGCGAGCCGTACATGATCGCGGAACGCAGCTCGGCCGAGACGATCTCGACCGTCGACCGGCGGGGGACCGGTTGCAGCTCACCCAATCGGCCCATGCCAGGGCCCCTTTCGTCGTCTGTCAGGGATGTCGTCCCCAGGCTTGGGCCGGGACGGCCGGCGCGGCGGGCCCGCCGGCGAACAGGCGGCCGAGGCCGTCCATCGGGCGGAGCCCGGCGGGGCCGGCCGCGAGGCGCAGGCCCTCCCAGACGCTCACCTGGTTGGCGGTGAGCACCGGCTTGCCGGTCCGCGCCTCCAGCTCGCCGAGCCAGGACACGGTGTGCAGGGCGGTGTCGGGGACGAGCACCGCCTCGGCGTCGGGATGGTCGTTGGCCGCGATGAAGGCGAGGACCTCCGCGCGGCCGAGGGTGCCGACCTCGGCGGCGGTGACGATGCCGCGGCACGACAGCGCGACCACCTCGATGCCGGCGTGCCCGAGGAACGCCGCGAACAGCTCGGCGACGTCGGCGGGGTAGGTCGCGGCGACCGCCACGCGCCGGACGCCGAGGTGCCGCGCCGCGTGGACGAACGCGAACGACGTGCTGGAGGCGGGCACGCCGGCCGCCTCCTGGACGCCCGCGACCTGCGCGGCGGCGCCGTCCCAGCCGAAGACGAAGCTCCCGCTGGTGCAGGCCCACACGGCGGCGCGGACGCCGAGGCCGCGCAGCGCGCGGGCCCCCTCGGCGAGCACGCCGGCGCCGCCGATGTCGAGGAGCGCGTCCACCCGGTGGGCGTCCTCGCGCATGAGCGTGTGCACGACCGGCAGCCGCACGCCGCCGATCGCGCGCTCGATGGCGGGGTAGTCGTCCTCGGCGCTGCGGCCGGGGTAGAGGAAGCCCGCGCTCAGTCCGCTGTACCGCATGTTGTCGACAATCCTACTCTCGGGGATCATGGCTCAGGCGGCCGTGGGCCGGTCGAGCTGCACCAGGAGCTGGCCGGGGCCGGCCGCCGAGCGGCCCATGGCGCGCAGCGCGGCGCACATCGTGACCTGGTTGGCGGTGAGGACGGGCTTGCCGATCATCTGCTCCAGCGGCGCGATGATGTCGTAGGTCGGCACGTTGGTGCAGCTGATGAACACCGCGTCGGCGTCGGGCCGGTCGACGGCGGAGACGGCGCTGACGATCTCGCCGTAGCCGACCTTCCAGATGTGGCTGAGCAGCCCCATCCCGACGGACGCGACGACGGTGATGCCGTGCTCGCCGAGGAACGACACGAGCCGGTCGGTCACCGCGTCGATATAGGGGGTGACGACGGCGACGCGGTGGACGTCCAGCAGCCGCAGCGACTCCACCAGCGCGCCGGACGTGGTCGCCGCGGCCGGCGCGCCCGCGGCCAGCATGGTCCCGTGCAGCGCCAGCTCGCCCGCGGCTCCGCGAATGAAGCTGCCGGACGCGCACGCGTAGGCGACGGCGAGCGGCTCGGGCGCCAGGACGTCCCGGGTGGCCTGCCGGACGATCGAGTGGTCCGACAGGGCGGACGCCATCTCCACGGTCACGGGCACCGGCACGTAGGGCAGCCGGGTCATGAACAGCGAGACGTCGTCGGGCATCCAGCGCCACAGCTCGCGGTCGAGGGCGAAGTCGAACGGCGCGACCACGCCGACGCCCTGCTGGGCGAGCAGTTCGGGCCGCGCGATCAGCGTGGGGTCGAAGGCCATCGGGGCGGCCGCTCAGGACTCGGCGCGGCGGTAGACCAGGCGCTCGCCGACCGCGCCCGACCGCCAGACGTCGTTGCACGCCTCGGCCATGCGGTCGAGGCCGTCCACGATGGTGGCGTAGACGTTCCCGGGCACCCAGCCGACGTCGCCGTTCAGCAGCAGGTTGTTGCGGCCGTAGAAGATCGCCAGGTCGATGACGCCGGGCAGCGCGTCGATGCCCTTCTCCTCCTTGAAGGCGCGGTCGAGCATGCCGCCGGAGAAGGAGAAGTACACGACGTCGCCGGGGATCGGGGTGACGGTCGGGTTCTCCAGCCCGACCTCCTCCTCGGCGAACCGCTCGACCATCGTGTAGACCTCGTTGCGGGCGTACTTGGCGTGGTAGGCGTCGCCGCCGAGGGGCAGGGCGCGCCATACCGCCTCGCAGGTCCGCGGCGCGTCCTTCTCCAGCAGTTCCGCGACGCACGACACGCCGCGCCGTTCCAGTGAGATGGTCATGAGCTTGGCCATGCCGGGCCTCCCCGCGGACAGGGGTGGGCGAGGACGTCGCCACCCGAAAAGGACTTTTCCGTTGGAGCGCTCTGGGATCCGTCCTGGCCCTCGGACAGCGGTTGCGACGGTCTTGCAGCACGTGATCAGTGCGGCGAACTGGGCTTTTCCGCCGCGCTGATTGTTGACAATCCTACGAAGCCTCCATAGCGTGTCAATGCCCTCACCCGTTGCCTTCTTGTTAACTCCCGACCTCCGAAAGTGGCGCCGATGGAGCACGCCTCGCCCCCGACCGGCCGCCCGCCCGACGTGGTGGTGCTGACGGGAGCGGACCCGCCGCCCGGGATGGCGGCGGCCGAGCGGCTGGCCCGCGTCCGGTACGTCCGCGAGCCCGGGCTGGCGGAGGCGCTCGCCTCGGCCGACGCGGTGTTCATGTGGGACTTCCTGTCCGGGGCGCTCGCCGGGGCCTGGCCGGACGGCGGCGGGCCGCGCTGGGTGCACATCGCGAGCGCGGGCGTCGACCGGCTGCTCTTCCCCGCCCTGGTGGACGGGGACGCGGTCGTCACCAACTCGCGCGGGATCTTCGACGAGCCGATCGCCGAGTACGTCCTCGGGCTGGTGCTCGCGTTCGCGAAGGACCTGCCCGGCACCGTCCGGCTCCAGGGCGAGCGGCGGTGGCGGCACCGCGAGACCGAGCGGATCACCGGCGCCCGCGCGCTGGTCGTCGGCACCGGGCCCATCGGCCGGGCGATCGGGCGCCGCCTCGCCGCCGCCGGGCTGCGCGTCTCCGGGGCCGGGCGCACCGCCCGCGCCGCCGACCCCGACCTCGGCACCGTCCATCCGGCCGAGCGGCTGCACGACGCGCTCGCCGAGGCGGACTACGTCGTCCTCGCGGCCCCGCTCACCCCGGCCACGCACCATATGATCGGCGCCGCCGCGCTGGACCGGATGAAGCCGACGGCCCGGCTCGTCAACGTGGGGCGCGGGCGGCTGGTCGACGAGGACGCCCTGGTCGCGGCGCTGCGGGACGGCCGGATCGCGGGCGCGGCGCTCGACGTGTTCGCCGACGAGCCGCTCCCGCCGTCCTCGCCGTTCTGGGACCTGCCGCAGGTCATCGTCTCGCCGCACATGTCCGGCGACGCGGTCGGATGGCGGGACGAACTGGTCCGCCTGTTCACCGACAACCTCGCCCGCTTCACCGCCGGGCGGCCGCTCCGCAACGTCGTCGACAAGCGGATCGGCCACCTCGTCCCGGACGTCCCGGGCGTCCCGGCGGGGACGGGCGGCTCGACCGGGGCGCCGCCCGGCGCGCCCGCGACGCACGCGCACCCGAGGGGGCGGGGATGACCGACGCCGCGGATCTCACCGCGACCGCGCTGCTGGCGGCCTACCGGGACGGCTCGCTGTCCCCGGTCGAGGCGGCGGAGGCCGTCCTCGCCCGGATCGACCGCGACGACCCGAAGATCAACGCGTTCTGCCTGGTCGACGCCGAGGGCGCGCTCGCCGCCGCGCGCGCGTCGGCGGAGCGGTGGCGGCGCGGCGCGACCCTCGGGCCGCTGGACGGCGTGCCCGTCTCCATCAAGGACGTCCTGCTCACGCGGGGGTGGCCCACCCTCCGCGGCTCCCGCGTCATCGACCCGGCCGGCCCGTGGGACGAGGACGCGCCGTCGGTGGCGCGGCTCCGCGAGCAGGGCGCCGTGTTCGTCGGGAAGACCACGACGCCGGAGTACGCGTGGAAGGGCGTGACCGACTCGCCGCTCACCGGCGTCACCCGCAACCCCTGGGACCCGTCCCGCACGCCCGGCGGGTCGAGCGGCGGCGCGGCGGCGGCCGTCGCGGCGGGCATGGCGCCGCTCGCGCTCGGCACCGACGGCGGCGGCTCGGTCCGCATCCCCGCCGCGTTCACCGGCACGTTCACGCTCAAACCGACCTACGGCCGCATCCCGCACCACCCCGCCAGCCCGTTCGGCACCCTCGCCCACGTCGGGCCGATGACGACCAGCGTGGCGGACGCGGCACTGCTGCTCGACGCCGTCTGCGCCCCGGACGCCCGTGACTGGTCGTCGCTGCCGCCGCCCGCCGTCCCGTTCACTGTGTCTGGCGGGCCCGCCGATCTGACCGGGCTGCGCGTCGCGTTCAGCCCGGACCTCGGGTTCGCCTCGGTGGACCCGGAGGTCGCCGCGTCCGTGGCCGCCGCCGCGGAGGCGTTCGCAGAGCTCGGCGCCGAGGTGGAGCGGGCCGATCCGGGCTTCGCCGACCCGGTGGACGACTTCGAGGCCCTCTGGTTCGCCGGGGCCGCCAAGGTCGTGGAGCACCTGCCGCCGGACGAGCGCGCGCGGCTCGACCCGGGGCTCCAGGAGGTCTGCGAGCAGGGCGCCCGGCTGTCCGCCGTCGCCTACCTGACCGCCACCGCCCGCCGGATGGAGCTCGGCCGGATCATGGGCCTATTCCACGAGCGCCACGACCTGCTCCTCACCCCGACGCTGCCGATCGCGGCGTTCGAGGCGGGCGCGGAGGTCCCGGCCGGGTCCGGCGCCCGCCGCTGGACGGGCTGGACGCCGTTCACCTACCCGTTCAACATGACCCAGCAGCCCGCCGCGAGCCTGCCGTGCGGCTTCACCGCGGACGGCCTCCCGATCGGCCTCCAGGTCGTCGGCGCGCGGCACGCCGACGCGCTGGTGATGCGCGCCTGCCGGGCCTTCGAGGAGGCCCGCCCCTGGACGCACCGACGCCCCACCCTCTAGCCGCCCTCCGCCGACCGTCCGCCGGGTGACCCGTTCGGGGCGGGCATTGCGCGGGTGGGCGCGAGTGTCTAGGGTCCCAAGCAAGCATTCGCTTGGCATCCCCGGGAGGGCCCATGCGCCGCGGCGTGTACCTGCTCGAAGAGGTCGAGTTCCATCCGATGAACTCCCGCAGGCCGCTCGACTACCTCCGCTGGCTCACCCGCTACAAGCGGGAGGACGACGCCCTCGCCGCGGGGGAGCACGAGCTCACCGCGGGCCTGTCGATCCGGTCCCGCGAGATCGACCTGGTCGGCGCGTTCTACGCGGTGGGCATCACCGGGCACCCGCAGTTCAAGGTCGTCACGCTCTGGGACTGCCACGGCGGCTGGGACGGCGGCTGGCGGCAGATGCTGGAGATCTACGACGACGTCCAGGAGAACCTGTTCCTGTCCGACATCGACGACCTGCGGTTCGGCGCGTTCTCCCGCCCGCTCGGCGCCGCGCCGGGGAGCCCCGCGATCGCCGACCTGCTCGCCGAGGGGTACGCGGCGCCGCTGTACCTGTTCGAGAGCGCGCAGGTCCGGCCCGGTGCCGCGCTGGACTACCTCGCCGCCGTCCGCGAGGTCCGCGCGCCGCTGCTGGCCGACCACGGCCACCGGCTCGTCGGCGCGTACGAGGTGCAGTTCTGCGACAGCGAGGTCGTCACGCTCTGGGGGACGGACATCGACGCGCACCTCGGCCTCCAGCGCGCCCGCGACGCCGCGCTCGGCATGGACGACGAGGTCGAGCCCGACCACCGGCTGGTGAGCTGGCGCAAGCAGGCCCGCGAGCACCTCGACGGCCCGTGGCGCGAGACGCTGCTCAGCCCGTACCCGGGCAGCAAGCTCGCACCCCGCTGAGACCCGGGCAACCCTGACGTTCGGTGGCCCTGAGGTTCGGGCGGCCCTGGTACTCGGGCAGCCCTGAGGTCGGGCGGCCCTGAGGCCGGGGCAGCCCTGAGGCCAGGTGGCCCTGGTACTCGGGCGGTCAGGCTTCGCCGGCGCGCCCGTCCAGCTCTTTGCGCGCCTTCTTGGCCTTCCGGCGGCCCTTGCGCTTCACGTCCACCCCGCCCCAGAACGCCAGCCCGGACACGACCACGCGGGGTGCTCCCGGGACGCCGGGTCCGCTCGCGCCGTGGTCGAAGCCGCCCATGATCCCGATGCCCGTGACGTGGACGGCGATGTCGTCGGGCACGATGATCTCGACGCCGCCCATCACGGCCAGCGCGCGGATCCGGACCTCGCCCTCGGCGAACCGGGCGTCGCGCAGGTCAATCTTCCCGCCGCCCCAGAAGGCGAACGCGGTGAACCGGCGGGGGACGTTCCACACGCCCGTCCGCTTGAACGCGCTCATGATGGCGACGCCCCACGTCCAGGACGGCGCGTCCGGGGCGGGGCCGTAGCGGACGGCGCGGGGCGCGGTCGGGTCCGCCGCCGTGGCGGGCACCGGGAGGTCGCGGGTGATCGGCTCCAGGTCGGCGTAGGTCTTGGCCGCGTACACCGCGTCGAGGCGCTGGTCGAGCTCGTCCAGGGTGAGGCGCCCCTCGCCCGCCGCGTCGCGCAGCACCTGGGCGACCCGCTCGCGGTCCCCGTCGGAGGCGCGCATCTCCGGCAGGCCGGGCGTACCGGGACGGTCGGGGAGGTTCGTCATGAGACGAGCCTAGACCGGCGAAGCGGTCCGAGCGGTGGGTCTCACGTCCCGGCGAGCTTTTCGACGACCGGTGTGAACGCGTCGAGGTCCCGCTCATGGTGCAGGACGTAGTAGGTCAGGCCCAGGTCCTCCCGCCACCGCAGCAGCCGGTCGCAGATCTCGTCGGTGCTCCCGGTGAGCACCTGCGGCGTGTCCGCCTGCGCGGACGGGTCGGCGGCGCTCCACGCCTCGGTGCCGCGCTCGGGCCCGATCCGCAGCACGGACGTGCCGAGCTCGACGTCGCCGAACCGCGCGCCCGCCGCGTCCCGGACGATCTCGATCTTGCGCTGGAACGCGCCGGGGCCGCCGTCGGAGGCGTCCGGGCCGGTGCCGTCGGCGCGGACGCGCATCGTGAGGTTGACGACGTCGGCCTCCCGGGCGGCGAGGCGCAGCATCCGCGGGCCGCCCCCGCCGAGCATCAGCCGCGGGCCGGGCCGCTGGACGGGCACGGGGTCCTGCTCCAGCGCGTCGATCCGGTAGTGCTCCCCGGCGAACGAGAACGGGCCGCCGCGCCACAGGCCCTTCAGCACCGCGATCGCCTCGGCCAGCCGGTCGACGCGGACGCCGGGCGGGTCCAGCGGCAGGCCCGCCGCGTCGTAGTCGCCCGCCATCCAGCCGGTGCCGAGCCCGAACTCCAGCCGCCCGTCCGACAGCACGTCCACGGTCGCGGCCTCCTTCGCGAGGACGGCCGGATGCCGGTAGTCGTTGGCGAACACCAGCGTGCCGACGGTGAGCCGCTCGGTCGCGCAGGCCGCCGCGGTCATGGCCGCGACCGGCGCGAGCCGCGGCCCGACGAGATGGTCCGGGACGAGCAGCGCGGCGTAGCCGGAGTCCTCCAGGCGGCGCGCCTTGGCGGCCCACTCGCGGCCGGACCCGGCCGTCCTCAGCACGGCGGCGAAGCGGAACGGTCGCGGGCGGGGCGGTCGCGGGGCGAGCGGTCGCATGGCGCCGAGCATATACCAAGCGCTTGCTCGTCAACCCTCCCGGCGCTACCGTTCCGGGGAGACGGATCGCCTCCCCGGTGAAGGGCTGGCCCATGGGCGTATCGGCAATGCAGGCCCCCGTGCGCGACGTGACCGGCGACGAGATCGCGCACTTCCGGTCGCGGGGCTGGGCGCGGCTGCCGGGCCTCGTCGGCGCGGGCTTCGTCGCCGACCTGCGCGAGCGGGCCCTGGAGCGGTTCGCCGAGCGGCGCGGCGCGTTCCGCAACAGCTTCGTGGACCAGGCGTTCGGCCAGGACCGCGACATCGCGCGCCACGACGAGGCGTTCGCCGCGCTCGCGCTGTCCCCGGCGCTCGCCGGCGGCGTCCGGCGGCTGCTCACCGGCGTCGACGCCGTCCGGCTCCAGGTCACCAACCTGCTGATCAAGGAGCCCGAGACGGACGGGGGGCAGGAGGGGCACGGCGCGACCGTCTTCCACCAGGACTTCCCCTGGATGCCGATGGACCGCGCCGCCATGCTCACCGTCTGGCTCGCCCTCGACGACGTCCCCGCCGACATGGGGTCGCTGCGCTTCTACGAGGGCTCGCACCTGCACGGGCCGCTCGGCCGCAGCTTCGTCCGGGACGGCGACGACGCGCTCAGCCAGCATCCGTGGCTGGAGGACCTCCCCCTCTCCCCGCCGCTCGACCTCGCCGCGGGCGACGCCACCGTCCACCACAGCCTGGTCGTCCACGGCGCGTCCGCGAACCGCCGGGACCGCCCGCGGCTGTCGTTCACCGCCACCTACTTCGACGCCGAGGCGCTCTACACCGGCGCGCCCTACGGGCAGACCGACGGGCTCGGGCTCACGGTCAACGCGCCCTTCGACCACCCCCGCTTCCCCCGGGTGCCGCGATGACGGAGACGACGATCGAGACGGTGCGCGGCGCGATCGCCGACCCCGGCGCGACGCTGATGCACGAGCACGTGTTCGGGCTCAGCCCGGAGATCTTGTGGAACTGGCCCGACATCCCCGAAGGCTGGGACCTGGAGGAGCGCGCCGCCGAGGCCGCCGCGAAGCTGGACGCGCTGAAGGCCGCCGGGATCGACACGATCGTGGACCTCACCGTCGTCGGGCTCGGCCGCTACGTCCCGGCCGTCCAGCGCGTCGCCGAGCGGACCGAGGTCAACATCGTCGCCGCGACCGGCCTGTACACCTACGACGCGCTGCCGCCCTACTTCGGCAACCGCGGCCCCGGCTCCCTGTTCGGCGGGCCCGACCGGCTCGCGGAGTTCTTCGTCCGCGACATCACCGAGGGCATCGGCCGGACGGGCGTGAAGGCGGGCATGCTGAAGTGCGCGACGGGCCGCCAGGGGATCACGCCCGGCGTCGAGCGGGTGATCCGTGCCGTCGCCCAGGCGCACCGCGAGACGGGCGTGCCGATCACCACGCACAGCGAGTCGTCCACCCGCAACGGCCTCGACCAGCAGAAGCTCCTCGCCGAGGAGGGCGTGGACCTCTCCCGCGTCGTCATCGGCCACGCGGGCGACTCAACCGACCTCGGCTACCTGGAGGAGCTCCTCGCCGCCGGCTCCTACCTCGGGATGGACCGCTTCGGGATCGAGTTCACCTCGTTCGAGGACCGCGTCGCGACCGTCGCGGCGCTGTGCGAGCGCGGGCACGCCGGCCGGATGGTCCTGTCGCACGACTCGTACTGCTTCAACGACCGCTTCGATCCCGAGGTCGTCCGGGAGCGCCACCCGAACTACCACCTGCTGCACATCTCCCGGGACGTCCTGCCCGCCCTCCGCGCGCGCGGCGTCACCGAGGACCAGATCCGGCAGATGCTCGTCGACAACCCGCGCCGCATCCTCGGAGGCAGCCCGTGACCGAAGCGATCGAGACCTCCGCGACCGGCGGCGCGGCGGACGCGGCGGACTTCGACGTCGCCGCCGCCTGGCACGTCGCCGACCCCTACCCGTTCCTGCGCAGGCTCCGGCACGAGCGGCCGGTGTTCTGGAGCGAGCACCTGTCGATGTGGGTGCTCACCCGCTACGCCGACGTCCGCGCCGCCTACCGCGACAACGCCCTGTTCTCCAGCGTCGGGTCCCTGACGATCTCGCGGACGCTGACGCCCGAGGTCAAGGAGCTGCTCGGCGAGCACCGCTCGTTCCTCGACGACTTCGCCGCGAACGTCGACCCGCCGAAGCACACGCGCATGCGGCGCGCGATCTCCCGGGCGTTCACGCCGCGCGCGGTCGCCCGCCTCGGCGACGCGTTCCGGCGGCACATGGACACCGTCCTCGACGACGTGGTCCCGCGCGGGCACGCCGACTTCGTCGCCGACATCGCCCACCTGCCCTCGGCCCGCCTCGCCGCCGCGTTCATCGGCGTCCCGCCCGAGGACGAGGAGCGCGTGAAGCACTGGGTGCTGTCCTGGTTCCAGCTGTTCCTGTCGCCGCAGCCGCCCGAGCGCCAGCGCGAGCTGGCGGGCGACTTCCTCAAGTACCTCGACTATGTCGACCGCCTGGTCACCGCGCGCCGCGCCGAGCCCCGCGACGACTTCGTCTCCCTCATGGCGGAGCTGATCGACACGGGCCCGGACGGGCTGTCGCACCGCGAGGTCGTCGAGACGATCAGCGCGCTGCTGCTCGGCGGCAACGACACCGTCCCGAACGCGCTGTCCAACGCCGTCCACCGGCTGATGCGCGAGCGGGCGGTGTGGGAGGAGGTCGTCGCCGACCCGTCCCTGGTCCCCGGCATGATCGAGGAGACGCTCCGGATCGACGGCGCCAGCCTCGGCAGCTTCCGCACGGCCACCCGCGACGTCACGCTGCACGGCGTCACGATCCCGGCGGGCGCGCAGGTCCTCCTGCACGCCGACTCCGCCGCCCACGACGAGACCGTCTTCCCCGACCCGGAGCGCTTCGACGTCCGCCGGCCGAACGCGCGCGAGCACATGGTGTTCGGCTACGGCGTGCACCACTGCGTCGGCGCCGCCCTCAGCCGCCTCAAGCTGGAGATCGCGTTCGAGCGGCTGGCGGCGCGGCTGCCGGACCTGCGCGCCGCGCCCGGCGAGGTCGCCTACCGCCGCAGCCTCGTCGGCCGCGGCCTCGTCGCCCTGCCCGTCTCCTGGACGCCCTGACCGGGCATTCCTCCCGCCGCGGTTCAGCGGCGGTCGATGCTCGGGTCAAGTTCGGGCAGGGGGCGCGGGCCGTCCGGGCATGGGCGCGCGCGTGCCGGTATCCATGATCATGTTCCTGCGGAACGTTCGCAGGTCGGATCCGGTATTACGTGTGAGAACCCAGGGGGACACGAGATGAAGCGACTGGCAGCGGCCGGTGTACTCGGGCTGGCCGTCGGCGGCGCCGTGCTGAGCGCCTCGCCGGCGCTGGCGGGAGAGGACCCGCAGACGACCCAGGTCGTCGGCATCCAGACCTGCCGCAGCGTCGACGTCGCGGCGGTCATCGCCGTGGCCGTGCACAACATCCTCGGCGTCGACAAGGAGCAGGGCGACTGCGCCAGCGGCTCGACGACCGACTCCGGCAACGGCCACGCCAACGGCAACGGCAGCCTCAACCGCTGACGGGCCGTTCGCGGGGGCGGAGTCCCGTGGACGAAGGGGGGAGGGGTCGCTCCGGCGGCCCCTCCCCTCCGCGTCACCGGGGTCGGCCGGTGTCACCGGGACGGGCCTGTGTCACTGGGGCGGGCCCTCGGTGAGGTGGACGTCGGCGGCGGTACGGCCGCCCTCCGGCGTCGTCCACTCGATCGCGACCGTGTCGCCCGGGTGGTGCGCGAGCATCAGCTCGGTCAGCGTCGCGGGGGAGTCGACCGGCCGCCCGTCCAGGGACACGATGGTCGCGCCGACCGGGATGCCCGCGGCCTCGGCCGGGGTCCCGGCGACGACCTCGGCGACCAGCGCCCCGCCGCCCGTGCCGCCGCCCGTACCACCGCTCGTGCCGCCGCCGCGGACCTTCACGCCGAGCAGCGCCGTCCGGCCGATGTGGACGGTCCGCGACGCCTCGCCGCGCCGGATCTGGCCGGCGATCTCCAGCGCCCGGTCGGAGGGGATCGCGTAGCCGCGGTGCGCGCCCTTCTGCTTCAGCTCGTAGCCCGCCGACGCGGCGGTGTTGATCCCGATGACCCGGCCGGCCGTGTCGAGCAGCGGCCCGCCGGAGTCGCCCGGCTTGATCGGGGCGCTGGTCTCGATGAGGCCGGTGAGCCGCTCGGAGCTGCCGTCGCTCTCGTCCCGGGCGGTGACGGTCTGGTCGAGGGCCGTGACGCGGCCCGTGACGACCGTGGGGGTGCCGCCCTTGCCGCCCGCGTTGCCGACGGCGGTGACGGGGTCGCCGATCCGCACGCCGGACGCGCCGCCGAACGCGGCGGCCTTCAGCCCGGACGCGCCGGACAGCCGGATCACCGCGATGTCGCGGGTCCGGTCGTAGCCGACGATCTCCGCGGGGTAGGAGCGCCGGTTGTCGGTGTCGGTGCCCTTGATCGCCGTGGCGCCCTGGATGACGTGGTTGTTGGTCAGGACGAGGCCCGACGGGTCGAGGACGATGCCCGTCCCGGCGGCGCGCGTGCTGTTCAGCCCCTGCTCGGTGTCGATGTTGACGACGCCGGGGCGCCGCCCGCTGGGCTTGGCCTTCGTGCTCGGCGACGCGATGACGGGCGCCGGGACGTCCTCGGGGCCCTCGTTCTGGGTGACGCGGCAGGCGGGCGAGAGCAGCGCGAGCAGGGCCGTCAGCGCGGCCGCGACGGGCACGCGCGCGGCGCGGCGGCCGCGGTGCCCGGGATGTGCGTTCACCGGCGTCCCTCCCTCCCGCTATTTCACCCCATGATTCCCGATCTCCAGTGAATAGTCCTGATTCTCCGCTTGGCTAGCGGTTAGCCAGGGCGCTTCCCAGCGCCGTCCCGGGCCGCCGCGCCCCGGCCCGTGGTGGCCGTCCTCCGCCGGGACGGCTCAGTTCGAGAAGTAGCGGCGCGGGTTCTCGACGAGCATCTGGTCGAGCTGGGCCTCGGTGACGCCGCGCTCGCGCAGCACGGGCAGGACGTCGTCGCTGATGTGCCGGTAGTTCCAGTTCGGCGCCATGGAGCGCAGCGTCTCGGGGTCCGGGCCGAACCAGTCGATGAAGCAGCTCGCGTCGTGGCTCAGCACCATCCGGTCGGCGTAGCCGCGCTCGCACAGCGCGACGACCGTGTCCACCCGGTCCGCGGTCGGGTTGATCACGTCCAGGCCGAAGCGGTCCATGCCGAGGATCGCGCCGGTGTCGGCGAGCTCCATCAGGTAGTCGAGGTCGTTGCTGTCGCCGGCGTGCCCGATGACGACCTTGGTGAGGTCCACGCCCTCCTTGCCGAGCAGGTCCACCACCGTCCGCCCCGCGTGGATCGAGCTCTCGGTGTGGACGGTGACCGGCGCGCCCGTCTCGCGGTGCGCCCCGGCGACGGCGCGCAGGATCCGCTCGACGCCCGGGGTGAGGCCCGGCTGATCGATCGCGCACTTGAGGAACCCGGCGCGGACCCCCGTCCCGGCGATGCCCTCGGTCAGGTCGCGGGTGAAGTCGGCGATCATCGGGTCGGAGCCGCCGCCCAGCAGCGTGTCCGGGCCCCGGTAGTAGTACTGGAACGGGATGTCGTTGTAGGAGTAGATCCCGGTCGCGGCGATGATGTTGAGCTCGGGCACCCGCTCGGCGATCCGCGCGATCCGCGGGATGTAGCGGCCGAGGCCCCATACGGTCGGGTCGGCGATCGTGGTGATGCCGCGGTCCAGCAGCTCCCGGAGCTTGGCCACGGCGTCGTCGACCCGCTCCTCCTCGTCCCACCAGGCCCCTTCGCCGTAGTTCTGGACGTGCTCGGTGCTGAGCACGAAGACGTGCTCGTGCATGAACGTGCGCCCGAGGGCGGCGACGTCGACGGGGCCGCGGACGGTCTGTACCGAAGGCATCGGGTGGTTCTCCCTGCTGTCCGTGCTGCGCAGTCCGTGCTGCCGGGTTCGCTCGACCGCATACCGACCGGTCGGTTTCTGGCAAGCTATGACCGGAGGCGCGGGCACGTCAATGGCACGCCGGCGGGCGTGTCGAGGACGCGCCGGGGGGCGTGCCGCAGGCAGTCACTGGGAGGAACGCCGATGACCGACAGCAGGCCGGCCGCGCCGGTCCGGGAGAGCCCCGTCGAGCGCCGGATCCTGGACGCCGCCCTCAGGCTGTTCGCCGAGAAGGGCTTCGACGGCACGTCCGTGCAGGGCATCGTGGAGGCCGCGGCGGTCACCAAGGGCGCGCTCTACCACTACTTCGACTCCAAGGACGACCTGCTCTACGAGATCTACCACTCGCTGATCGCCCGGCAGCTCGCCGACCTCGACCGGGTGCTGGCGGCGGGCCTGCCGCCGCGCGAGGCCGTCCGCGCCGTGCTGACCGGGCTGATCCGCAGCACCGCCGCGCACATCGACGAGGCGAAGGTCTTCGCCCGCGAGATGCACCGGCTGGACGACGCCCGCATGCACGCCGTCCGGGCCGACCGGCGCCGCTACCACGTGACGTTCCGCGGCCTGGTCGAGCAGGGGCAGCGGGACGGGGCCTTCGCCGCCGCGACCCCCGCCGAGACCGTCACGATCGTCGCGCTCGGCATGGTCAACCAGATGCCGTCCTGGTACCGGGCGGACGGCCGCAAGACCGCCGACCGGCTCGCCGACGAGGTCGCCGCGTTCGTCCTCGCGGGCCTCGACAACCCCGCCGCGGGCCGGGGAGCCGGCCGCTAGCGGCGCGTCTGGAGGTGGAGGACGGCGTCGCGGAGGTCGGCCAGCTCGGCGTCCCAGTCGCCCGGCGCGTCCAGCGGGGCCAGGACGAACTTCGACAGGCCCGCCTCCACGAGCCGCTTGAGGTGCGCCTCCAGCCCGTCCAGGTCGGGGATGACGTCGCCGAGGTCGGCCGGGCCGTGCGGGCGGCGGGCGCGCGCGAACCGGGCCTCCGCGTCCGCCGACAGCGGCCCGCGCCGGTACGGGACGACGGCGCCGAAGTGCTCCTCCTCGATCTCCCGCCCCGCGCCCGCCGCGGCCTCCTGGACGAGCAGGCGGCCGCGCTCGCCCTCGGCGGGGGTGGTGAACGCGGCGAGCCAGCCGTCCGACAGGCGCCCGGTGCGGCGCAGCTCCGGCTCGGACGTGCCGCCCATCCACACGTCGAAGCCGCGCGCGGCGGGCTTCGGCAGGACGCGCAGCGCCTCGTAGCGGAACCGCGGCCCCGCGTGGGTGACCTCGTCCTCGGCCCAGAACCGGCGCAGCAGCGGCAGCGCCTCCTCGAAGATCGCGGCGCGCTCCTCCCGGCGCACCCCGAACGCCTGCTGCTCGCCGGCGTGCCGCAGGCCGAGGCCGAACGCGGGCAGCAGCCGGCCGCGCGCCAGCAGGTCCAGCGAGGCGAGCTCCTGCGCGACGAGGGCGGGAGACCGGCCGGGCAGCGTCATGACGGCGGTGCCGAGCTTGATCCGGGAGGTCAGCGCCGCCGCGTAGGTCAGCGTGACCACGGGGTCCCCGGCGGGGCCGGTGGCCCGCTCGGAGACCCACAGCGAGTCGAACCCCTCGCGTTCCAGGCCGGTGGCGAGCGCGGTCAGCGCGTCGGGGTCGGGTGCGGACGCGGCGGGGGCCAGGCCGATTCTGACGATCACCTTCCGACCGTACGGGCGGTCAGTTCCGTGACGCAACCCTTGCCGTGCGGCCGGAACGCCCGGAACGCCCGGGACGGGCGGCGAGCGCGGTGACCGCGACGGCCGCCGCCGCCAGCACCGCGATCGTCAGCGCCATCGGCACGGCGGTGCCGGACCCGGCGACCCCGGCCAGCGGCGCGGCGGCCCCGCCGATCGCGAACTGCGCCAGCCCGAGCAGCGCGGACGCGCTCCCGCCCACCCGCTGCGGGCGGCCGGCGAGGGCGAGGGCCGTCGCGTTCGGCAGGATCAGCCCCTGCCCGGCGGCGACGAGGAACAGCGCAGGCAGCACCCCGGGAAGTCCCGCCCCCGCGAGCACGGCCACCGGCAGGCCGACGCCGCCCACCGCGACGACCGCGAGCCCGGCGGCGAGCAGCCGCTCCAGCGACACCCGCCCCGCGAGCCGTCCGCCGAGGTGCCCGGCGGCCACGATCCCGAGCGCGTTGACGCCGAAGGCGACGCTGAACTCCTGCGGCGACAGGCCGTAGATGTCCTGGAGGACGAACGGCGAGCCGGAGATGTAGGTGAACATCGCGGCGAACGCCAGCGCGCCGGACAGGGCGTAGCCGACGAACGCGCGGTCGGCGAGCAGCCCGCGGAACGTGCCCAGCGTCGCGCGGGCGCCGCCGGTCTCGCGGCGCTCCGGCGGCAGCGTCTCCCGCAGCCCGAACACCGAGCCGAGCAGCAGCGCCACCCCGACCCCGGCGAGGACGGCGAACACGCCCGGCCACGGCATGAGCCGCAGCAGCTGCCCGCCGAGGACGGGCGCGAGGATCGGCGCGAGCCCGTTCACCAGCATCAGCAGCGAGAAGAACTTGGCCGCGGCGACGCCGTCGTACAGGTCGCGGACGATCGCGCGGCCGATCACGATCCCGGCGGCCCCCGCGGCGCCCTGCACGAACCGGAGCGCGAGGAGCGCCTCCACGGTCGGCGCGGCCACGCACAGCAGCGACGCGAGGGCGTACACGGCGAGGCCGACGAGCAGCGGGCGGCGCCGTCCGAGGGCGTCGCTGAGCGGGCCCGCCACGGCCTGGCCGAGGGCGAGCCCGACCACGCACGCGGTCAGCGTGAGCTGCGCCTGCATCGCGCCGGTCGACAGGTCCGAGGCGAGCTCGGGCAGCGCCGGAAGGTACATGTCGATCGACAGCGGCGCGATGGCGGTCAGCGCCCCGAGCACGGTGACGAAGACCAGCCGCCGCCGCCCGGCAGGCACGTCAGCGGAGATCCCGGCCGTGTCGGCGGGTGGCCCGGCCGCCACGGCGGGCGTGTCGGCCGTTTCGGGGGGCGGGTCGTCGGTTACGGGCGCGCGGCGGGCGTCGGAGCCGGGACCGGAGGAAGCGGGATCCGATGGGCTGGCCGCCTGCGACATGGTGCTCTCTCCGTGGTCGGGCGTGGTGCGGGGCGTGGTCGGGACGCCGTCCGGTCAGACGGTGGTGACGACCTGTTCGTACCCGAGGCGCGGGTTGCGGGCGAAGAAGGCGTCCGGGCCGGGCTTGCCCACGTTCACCACCGCGATGGCGCGGAGCGCGCCGTCCCCGAGGAACTCCCGCTCGACGGCGGCGGCGTCGAACCCGGCCATCGGACCGGCGGCGAGCCCGGCGGCGCGGATGCCGACGATCAGGTAGCCGAGCTGGATGGAGGCGTTGAAGCGGGCCATCGCGGGCCGCCCGGGGTTGGCGGCCATGGCCTCGCGGACGCCCTCCCGGTGCGGGAAGGTCGTCGGGAGGTGCTCGTGGAAGTCCTCGTCCGCGGCGACGATCAGCGTCAGCGGCGCGGCGGCGACCTTGGCGCGGTTCCCCTCGGCCATCAGCGGCACCAGCCGCTCGCGGGCCTCCGGGCTGCGGACGGCGACGACGCGCAGCGGCTGGGCGTTCATCGCGGTCGGCGCCCACTTGACGAGGTCGTAGATCGCGCGCAGCTGCTCGTCGGTCACGGGCTCGGCCGTGAAGGAGTTGGCGGTGCGGGCCTCGCGGAAGAGCAGGTCCTGCGCGGTCTCGTCCAGCGGGAGCAGGTTCTCGGGCGCCATCGTCGTCATCGCTTCGCCTTCCGGTCGGGTGGGAGCCTGCGGGTCGGGGCTCCGGAAGGCTTCAACCGGATGACGGTGCGTTATCTGCCGCGTCAGGGAGTGGAGTGCGTCACAAACCGGTCAGAACGGGAGGCGCTCCGCCGCCGCGACGACGGCGCCCGTGACGGTGGCGACGGTCAGCAGCGACAGCCCGGCGAGGACGGCCCAGCGTCCCACCTGGTACCCGGCCGGGACGTGCTCGCCGTCCCGCCCCCGCACCGGCCAGGGGGCGCGGAGCGGCGCCGTGCCGGGCACCTCCTGCCCCTCGTCCGCCGCGACGGGCGGCCGGTCGCCGTTCGGGGCGGGCGCGGCGAGCCCGGACACCCAGCCGAGCAGGTCGGCGACCTCCGCGGGCTCGGTGCCGAGCCCGGACGCCAGGTAGCGGACCTGCCCGGCGACCTGGTCGATGGTCCGGACGGTGTTGCCGAGCCCGACCCGCCCGAGCCAGCCGCGCAGGTCGGGACCGTCGGCGCCGTCCGCCAGGCAGCGGCCGATCTCCGTGCGGGCCAGCAGGTCGGTCTTCGTGACGACCACCGCGACCCGCTTCTGCCGCCCCTGGTCCGGGCGGGAGCGCAGCTCGTTCAGCACCCGCTGGAGCGTGTCGGCCGGGTCCTCGCCGGACGACGCCGCGGCCTGGTCGACGAGCCGCCGCTCGTCCGCGGTGAGGGCCCGCCGGACCTGGGGGAGCGCGAACGGGTCCACGATGAACAGCAGGGCCTCGCCGTGGTCGAGGTAGCGGAGCGACTCCACCTCCGTCGCGCCCGTGTAGTGCTCGCCCGCCGGGTCGAACAGGTACAGGATCCGCCGCGCGCGTCCCGGCAGCTCCACGTCCACCATGGTGGCGAGCGGCAGCTCCGGCCCCGTCTTGGCGAGCCGCCCGCCGCGCCGGAACTCGCGGATCGCGCCCTCGTACGCCTGCGCGTGCCGCTGCTCGACGAACGCCAGCCGGCCGTGCGCGGCGCGGGCCCGCGCGTGCAGCGCGCGGATGCCGAGGACCATGAACGTCGTCTTGCCCGCCGCGGGCCCGCCGACGAACGGCAGCGGCTCCACCCGGACGCGCCCGATGCGCTCGGGCAGCGGCCCGCCGCAGTGCGGGCAGTACGCCGCGAGCCGGAACCGGCCGAGCGGGACGGTGGTCGGCAGCCGCGCCCCGCACCGGCACACGTGCCGGAACGCCCCGCCCGCCCCCGGCGTCAGCCGCGGATGCCGCGCCGCGCATCCCGGGCACTCGTACTCCGGCAGCCCGATCCGCTCGTAGCAGAACGGATGCGGGCAGGTCTGGAGGATCCGCGCGTACGCCATGAACACGCGCTCCACCCCGGCCAGCACGAGCACGCACGCCAGCCATCCCGCGAGCCCGACCGCCGCGACGACCCCGTACAGGACGGTCAGCGCCAGCACGAACACGGCCGCCGGGACGGCCGCGGCGACGATGCCCGCGCACAGCGCCAGCCACACGGGGAACGCGAAGAACCCCCACAGGCCGCCGAGCAGCGTGCGGGTGAGGCGCAGGATCGTCCCCGACGCCGTCCGCCACACCTGCGGCACGACCGTGCGGGTGATCGTCCACCAGTCCCGCCACACCTGGACGAGGAGGTAGTGCCGGTACGACACCTCCGGCGACGCGACCGGCGACGGGCCCTCCAGCGTGGACGGGGCGAGCGTCCGGCACGCGTGCAGGTAGTACAGGCCGAGCGCGGCGGCCCCGGCGACCACCAGCGTCACGGGGAACAGCACGGGGAACACGACCATGAACCCGAGCCACATGGCCCCGAGCCACACGGCGATCAGCAGCAGCACGATGATCGGTTGCATCCGTCACCTCCCCCTTGCCTCGGCGAGCAGGTCCTTCAGCGCCGCCCGCAGCCGCGGCTCGCCCGCGAGGTGCGCGTCGAGCTGCCGGGACGCGAGCCACCGCCCGGCCGCCGCCCGCGCCCACGTCTCCAGCGCGGGCTCGGCCACGCCGCGCGCCCGCAGCCGCAGCACGACCTCGACGAGCTCGTTGCGCCGCTCGATCTCCGCGCCGCGCAGCGGCGCCCGCCCGGCCCGGACGCGTCCCGGCAGCTCGGCGGTCCACCGTCC
>NZ_CAACUY010000116.1 GCF_900659615.1 Actinomadura fibrosa
CCGCCTCCGCGGCGAGCCGCGCGCGGAGTGCCTCCCAGTGCGCGGGGTCGGCGAGCCAGCCGTCATCCGGCTCGACCGCGTCGGCCGGCGGCGCGCAGCCCATGAGGTCCAGCTCGGACCGCCGGAGGACGCCGTGGCGGCGCAGGATCACCGCGCCGTCCGGGCGATCCGGCCAGGAGGCGAGCTCGCGTGCGCGGGCCGCGGCGGCGCCCTGCCGCACGAGGGGCGGCGGGCGGACGTCCAAGACGCTGATCCCGGCGACGCTGCCGCGCGCAGGGTCGCGCAGCAGCGCGGTGTCGCCGACGTGCAGGGGCAGGCGCGTGTTGAGGGTGAGCCGGGCGGTGTCGGGGCCGAGCGGCCGCAGCCGCACGGCGACGGCTGCCGCGCCGATGTGCAGGGTCATCTGCCGCGCCAGCCGCCCGGACGCCTCGCCGAAGCGCGTGCGGACGTCCACGCAGGTCGTGTGGGCCCAGCGGCCGGGGCTGACGAGGGCCGTCACGGTCCCGGAGGCCCGCACGGTGAGGGTGACCCGGGAGACGCCCTCGACGGCCTGGCGGGGCTCGCCCGCGCTCTCGACGGCCTCGACCCGGGCAGGCTCACCTGCGGGCATGGCCAGCAGCTCGTCGCCGGCGCGGATCGTCCCGGCGCCGAGGGTGCCGGTGACGACCGCGAGCCCGCCCGCGGTCTCGGCGCGGTCGATCCAGAGCCGCACGGGCGCGGCCGGGTCCGGGATCGGCAGCCGGGCCGCGAGCCGGTCCAGCGCGGCGGCCAGCTCGTCCATCCCGGCGCCGGTGGCGGCGCTGACGGCGACGGCCTCGACGCCGCGCAGGCCGGTGCCGGCGAGCCGCTCGCGGGCCTGGCGCAGCGCGAGCCGGGGATCGGCGACGTCGGACCGGGTGACCGCGAGGACCCCGTGCCGGGCGCCGAGCGCGTCGAGCGCGGCCAGGTGCTCCTCCGAGCGGGGCCGCCAGCCCTCGTCGGCGGCGACGGCCAGCAGCACGACGGGGACGGGACCGGCCCCGGCGAGCACGGCCGGGACGGACCGCTCGTGCCCGGGGACGTCGACGAACGCCAGGCGGCGGCCGGACGGCAGCTCCGTCCAGGCGTGGCCGGGCTCCCCCGGGTCCCCGCCGGTCAGGGCGCGGACGAGGGCGGACTTGCCGTGCCCGGCGTGCCCGGCGGTGGTGACGACGTGCATCAGCGCCCTTCCCGGACGGACGGGCGGCGCGCCGCGGCGGCGGGCCGGCTGTCCGCGGGAAGGGGTGATGTCCGGGATACGGCGAAGCGGGGGTGATGCAGACGAAGGTCCACGGAACGCAACCCTAAGGACGCCGGGCCCCGTCGCGAAACCCGATCGGGCCCACACACCGGCATCGCGAATCTCACTGACGCCGCGTAAACCGGACGCGGCAGCAAATCGTCGCCCCGCCGGCGGAACCGCCTGCGCGCCACCGGCGGCCGGCCGCCGATTTCGCGCGCCCCGTCAGCCGACCGCCACTCACCAGGGCCCTCGGACGGGCCGTCAGGCGCTCGGGCGGGCCGTCAGGCGCTCGGGCGGACCGTCAGGTGCTCGCGCGCCCGTCAGGCGCTCGGGCGGGTCGCGGCGGCGTCGAGGCGGTCGCGGTGGGCCTCGAAGTCGTCCAGCATCCGGTGCGCGAGCACGGCGAGCCGCTCCCGGTCCTCGGCGGGCCAGGCGGCGAGCGCGTCGGCGATCCACCGCCGCCCCGCCGCGCGGATGCAGTCCACGACGTCGCGGCCGGCGTCGGTGAGCCGGACCCGCTGGGCGCGCCGGTCGTCCGGGTCGGGCACCCGCTCGACGTAGCCGGCCCGCTCCAGCCGCTGCACCTGCCGGGTGACGTGCGGCGCCTCCACCGCCAGGCGGGCGGCAAGCTCGCTCGGGCGCAGCGGCCCGTCGGCGTCGACGAGCGCGCGCAGCACCGGCACGGCGGCGCGGTCGATCGTGACGCCCGCCGCCAGGACCGTGCGGTCGTGCTGCCGCGCGCGGGTGAGCATGTGCGCGACGCGGGTGAGCGCGCCCTCGATCTCGACGATGTCACGGGGCACGGGTGACGACATGTGCCGCAGCCTACAATGCGGTTACTTAACTTAAGTAAGTACAATGCCCGGGCGCGCCGCGTCCGGCGCACCCGCCGCGTTCCCCCGCGGAACCGCTCCCCCCAGGAGGTCCCATGGCCGGCGCCCAGACCACGGCCGCCGAGACGACCGGGCGTCCCGTCCGGCAGCCGCACACCGGTCTCACCCTGCTCGCGCTGGCCGTCGCGGGCATGGTCGTCTCCGTCCAGCAGACGCTCGTGATCCCGCTGCTGCCGCGGCTCATGCGCCACTTCGACGTCTCGGTGACGGCCGTGACGTGGGTGTTCACCGCCTCGCTGCTGGCGGGCGCGGTCGCCACGCCGCTGCTGTCGCGCTTCGGCGACATGTACGGCAAGAAGCGGATGATCCTGCTCGCGCTGTCCCTGCTGGTGATCGGGTCGGTCGTGTGCGCGGTGTCGGCGTCGCTGCCGGTCCTCGTCGCGGGCCGCACCCTCCAGGGCGTCTCGTCCGCGCTGATCCCGCTCGCCATCGGCATGATCAGGGACACGTTCCCGGCCGAGCGGATCACCACCGCGATCGGCATCGTCAGCGCCACCATGGGCGTCGGCGGCAGCATCGGCATGATCGTGACCGGGCTCATCGCCGACCGCACCTCCAGCCACCACCCGGTGTTCTGGATCTCCGCGGGGCTGGCCGCGGTCGGGCTGGCGCTCGTCGCGGCCACCGCGCACGACCGCGGCGCCCGCGCCGGCGGGCGGCCCGACGTCGCCGGCGCGACCGTCCTCGCCGCCTGGCTCGTGTGCCTGCTGCTCGCCATCAGCCAGGGCAACCAGTGGGGCTGGGCGTCCGGCGGCGTTCTCGGCCTGTTCGGCGCGGCGGCGGTGCTGTGCGCCGCGTGGGTCGCGATCGAGCTGAAGGTCCGCGAGCCCCTCGTCCGGCTGACGCTGCTGGCGGGCCCGAAGTCGCTGTCGGCGAACCTGGCGTCCGCGCTGCTCGGCTTCTCCATGTTCGCCGCGTTCACGCTGATCTCCGCGTTCGTGCAGACGCCGTCCGACAAGATCGGGTACGGGCTGGACGGCTCGGTGCTCGACGTCGGCCTCTACATGCTGCCGAGCACCGCGACGATGCTGGTCTGCTCGGCGCTCGCCGGGCGGTTCGCGGCCCGGATCGGCCCCGCCTTCACGCTCGCGACCGGGTCCGTCTTCGCGGGGCTGAGCTACGTCTGGCTGGCGGTGTCCAACTCCCACGCGGCCGACATGCTCGCCTTCAGCGCCATCCAGGGCATCGGGTTCGGGATCGCCTACGCCGCGCTCGGCACCCTCGCCGTGCAGCACGTCCCGATGAGCCAGAGCGGCATCGCCAGCGGCATCAACTCGCTGGTCCGCACCACCGGCGGCAGCGTCGCGGGCGCGGTGACCGCCGCGATCCTCGCCGGGCGGGTGATCGCCGGCACCGACGTGCCGACGCTCGGCGCCTACGAGCTGTGCTTCTGGATCGTCGCCTCGGGCGCCTTCCTCGCCGCCGTCGTCGCCGTCGCCCACGGCCTGCGGCACCCGCACGAGACGTCCCCCTGACGGGAGTCCGGGCCCCGCCGCCGATCGCGGCGGCGCGGGGCCTTGACGAACGGCGCCCCCACCATGCCCTATAGGGATGCGCCCCGAAATCACCGACTGGGGCCAGGGGACCCGCCTCGGGAGGACGAAATGGGCGCCTACGCGGCCGCGTACGAACGCAGCATCGCCGATCCGACCCGTTTCTGGGGACTCGCCGCCCGCGACGTCCGCTGGCTCGTGCCCCCGGACCGGGTCCTCGACGACGGGGCGCCGCCGTTCTACCGCTGGTTCACCGGCGGCGAGCTCAACACCTGCGACAACGCCCTGGACCGGCATCTGGAGGAGGGGCGGGCCGACCAGCCCGCCCTCATCTACGACAGCCCCGTCACCGGGACGGTCCGCACCTACACCTACGCCGAGCTGACCGGGCTCGTCGCGCGGTTCGCCGGGGCGCTGCGGGCGCAGGGCGTGGAGCGCGGCGACCGCGTCGTGATCTACCTGCCGATGGTGCCCGAGGCGGTCGTGGCGATGCTCGCCTGCGCGCGGCTCGGCGCCGTCCACTCCGTGGTGTTCGGCGGGTTCGCGGCCCGCGAGCTGGCCGTCCGCATCGACGACGCCCGCCCCAAGGCCGTCGTGTCGGCGTCCTGCGGCATCGAGGCGGGCCGCGTCGTCCCCTACAAGCCGCTGCTCGACCAGGCCCTGGAGCTGGCCCGCCACAAGGTGGAGCGCTGCGTGATCCGCCAGCGCGAGCAGCTGCACGCCGACCTCGTCCGGCCGCGGGACGTGGAGTGGGACGAGGCGGTCGCCGGCGCGGAGCCCGCCGAGTGCGTCCCCGTCGCCGCGACCGACCCGCTGTACATCCTCTACACCTCGGGGACCACCGGGCGCCCCAAGGGCGTCGTCCGCGACAACGGCGGCCACGCGGTGGCGCTGCGCTGGTCGATGGAGAACGTCTACGGGGTCGGGCCGGGCGACGTGTTCTGGGCCGCGTCCGACGTCGGCTGGGTCGTCGGCCACTCCTACATCGTGTACGCGCCGCTGCTCACGGGCTGCACCACCGTCCTGTACGAGGGCAAGCCCGTTGGGACGCCGGACGCGGGCGCGTTCTGGCGGGTCGCGGCGGAGCACGGGGTCAAGGCGCTGTTCGCCGCGCCGACCGCGATCCGCGCCATCAAGAAGGAGGACCCGGAGGGGGCGCTCCTCGCGGGCCACGACCTCTCGGCGCTCGACACGCTCTTCCTCGCCGGGGAGCGGCTGGACCCCGACACCTACCGCTGGGCGACGCGGGTGCTCGACCGGCCCGTCGTCGACCACTGGTGGCAGACCGAGACCGGCTGGCCGATCGTGGCGAACCCGCGCGGGCTGGAGCCGATGCCGATCAAGGCGGGCTCGCCCTCGGTGCCCGTCCCCGGCTACGACGTGCGGATCCTCGGCCCGGACGGGACGCCGGCGGCCCCCGGCACGGACGGCGACATCGCGATCCGGCTGCCGCTGCCGCCGGGGACGCTGCCGACGCTCTGGCAGGACGACGAGCGGTTCGTCGAGTCCTACCTGACCCGGTACCCCGGCCACTACCTCACCGGCGACGGCGGGCACGTCGACGCCGACGGCTACGTGTGGGTCATGGGCCGCACCGACGACGTGATCAACGTGGCCGGGCACCGGCTGTCCACCGGCACGATGGAGGAGGTCATCGCCGCGCATCCGGCGGTCGCCGAATGCGCGGTCATCGGCGTCGAGGACCCCCTCAAGGGGCAGGTCCCGCGCGGCCTGGTCGTGCTGAAGAGCGGCGTGCTCGCCGAGCCGGAGGAGCTGTCGGCGGAGCTGGTGCGGATGGTGCGCGAGCAGGTCGGGCCCGTCGCCGCGCTGAAGGAGATCGCGGTCGTCCCGGCGCTGCCGAAGACGCGCTCGGGCAAGATCCTACGCGGGGTGATGCGCGGCATCGCCGACGGGCGGGACACGCCCGTCCCGTCCACGATCGAGGACCCGGCAGTGCTCGACGACCTCCGCCCGGTCCTGCGCCCGCCCGCGCCCTGAGCCAGGGCCTGAGCCAGGCCCTGAGGCAAGCCCTGGGACGCGCCCGCCCGCGCGGGCGTCAGCCGCGCTGCGGCCAGCACGCCGCCGCAAGGCCCACGCCCGCCACCGCGAACCCGGCCTGGAACACCGGCTCCCAGAGGCTCCAGCCGGCCCGTCCCAGCCCGGACATGTCGAACAGCGCCGTCCCCGCCACGGCCGCGACGACGCCGGCCCCGGCCGTCAGCCAGACCGGCATCCCCGGCCGGCCGGGCGCGAGCAGCCGGCCCAGCACGCCGGCGACCGCGCCGAGGACGACGGCCGCGGCGATCCCCCCGATGGTCATGCCCCGCTCCCCCCGTCCGCGCGGCTCCCTCCGTTCCGGCTGTACCCAACTCATGATCACCGACACCGGATGCCGTCAGCGGACCCGCAGCAGGCTCCGGCCGCGGCCGGTCAGCTCCCCGATCACCGGGGCGCCCGGCACCTCGCCCGCGACGAGCAGCCCGCCGGACGTCTGCGCGTCCGCCAGCAGGAGCCGCTCCTCCTCGGCGATCCGGCGGAACTCGGTGTGCGGCGACACCCACGCCAGGTTCCGCCGCGTGCCGCCGGGGACGAACCCGTCCCGCACGGCGGCGCGCGCGCCGTCCAGGTACGGGACGGCCCCGGCGTCGACGACCGCGGTCACGCCGCTCGCCCGCGCCAGCTTGTAGAGGTGGCCGAGCAGCCCGAACCCCGACACGTCGGTGGCGCAGCGGGCGCCGCGCTCCAGCGCCGCCAGCGAGGCGTCCGCGTTGAGCGCGGCCATCGTCCCGACCGCCTCCGCGAACACCTCCCCCGTCGCCTTGTGCCGGGCGTTGAGCACGCCGAGGCCGAGCGGCTTGGTGAGCGACAGCGGGACGCCGGGGGCGCCCGCGTCCAGCCGCAGGAGCCGGTCCAGGTCGGCGAAGCCGGTGACCGCCAGCCCGTACTTCGGCTCGGGGTCGTCGATGCTGTGCCCGCCGGCGATCGTGCAGCCCGCGAGCGCCGCCGCGTCCCGGCCGCCGCGCAGCACCTCCCGCGCGAGGTCCTCCGGCAGCGCGTCGCGCGGCCAGCCGAGCAGGTTGAGCGCCATGGCGGGCACGCCGCCGACCGCGTAGACGTCGGAGAGCGCGTCGGCGGCGGCGATGCGCCCCCAGTCGTAGGGGTCGTCGACCACCGGGGTGAAGAAGTCGGCGGTGGACACGACCGCCCGGTCCCCGGCGATGCGCAGCACGGCCGCGTCGTCGCCGTCGTCCCCGCCCAGGACCAGCGCGTCGTCGCCGCCGCCGGTGAGGCCGGTGACGACGCGTTCCAGCTCCCCTGGCGGGATCTTGCAGGCGCCGCCCCCGCCGTGGGCGAACTGCGTGAGGCGGGCTGCGCGGGCGAGGCGGGTCACCGGGAAATTTAACCCACAACTACCTCAAATGATCAACAAACGGACGGTACGGGGCCGGTCACCCAGGGGTCGCGCCCCGCCCCACCTGCGGCGAATCGCCCGGGACCCCTTGCCCGAACGGCGTTCGGCATGATGCGATTCCCTCCTGCAAGTCATCACTTACTTCCGTTTCCAGCCGCGGTGGTCGCCGCGAGTCTCATGAGGGGCGCGAATGGGCATCCAGGAACAGCGGGCCGAGCTCGACCGGGCCGTCGAGGGCCGCACGGTCTGCACGACCCTCGCCGACACCGCCGAACGGCACGGTGGCCGGCCCGCGTACTCCGACCGGATCGACGGCGGGTGGAGGACGCTGACCTGGGCGGACGTCCGGGCGCGGGCGCTGGAGGCCGCCGCCGGGTTCGCCGCCCTCGGCCTGGAGCCGGGCGACGTCGTCGCGCTGATGATGCCCAACCGCAGCGAGCACGTCCTCGCCGACCTCGGCGCGGTCCACGCCGGCGGCACCCCCACCACCGTCTACGCCACCCTCGCCCCCGACCAGGTCGCCTACGTCGCGGGGCACTGCTCGGCCAAGTACGCCGTCCTGGACGGCAAGGACCAGCTCGACCGGTGGCTGCCCGTCCTCGACCGGCTGCCCGCGCTGCGCAAGGTCATCGTGGTGGACGCCGCCGCGTGCCCGCCGGGCGACCGGTTCCTCACCTGGGACGCCTTCGCCGAGGCGGGCCGTGCCGCGCTCGCCGCCGACCCCGCCGAGACCGACCGGCGCTGGCGGGCCGTCCGGCCCTCCGACACCGTCACCCTGCTCTACACCTCGGGCACGACCGGCGACCCCAAGGGCGTCCTCATCACCCACTCGATGGTGCTGCACGAGGCGGCGATGGTGGAGCGCAGCTCCGTCCTGCCCGAGCACCCGGCCGGCGTCTCCTACCTGCCGTTCGCCCACATCGCCGACCGCGTCCTCAGCTACTACCTGCCCGTGGGCCTCGCCGCGCACGTCCACTTCTGCCCCGACCCCGCGCAGCTCACGTCCGTCCTCGCCGACGTGCGCCCGCACTCCTTCTTCGGGGTGCCGCGCGTCTGGGAGAAGATCATGGCGGGCATCCAGGCGGTCCTGTCCGCCGAGCAGGACCCCGCGAAGAAGGCCGCGGTCGCCGCCGCCCTGGAGGCGGGCCGCGCGTACGTCCGCGCCCAGGAGTACGGCAACACGATGACGCCGGAGATCGCCGCGGCCTTCGAGGCGGCCGACAAGGCCGTCCTCACCCCCATGCGCGCCCTCCTCGGCCTGGACCGCGTCCGCCAGGCCTCCAGCGCCGCCGCGCCGCTGCCCGTCGAGGTCGCCCGCTTCTTCGCCGGCCTCGGCCTGAAGATCTTCGACGCCTACGGGATGACCGAGACCACCGGCGCCATCACCGCCAACCTCGCCGACGCCTTCAAGCTCGGCACGGTGGGCCGGCCGTTCGCCGGGGTCGAGCTGACGCTCGCGGACGACGGCGAGATCCTCGTCCGCGGCGCGACCTGCACGCCCGGCTACCTCAACCGGCCCGAGGCCACGGCCGACCTCATCGACGCGGACGGCTGGGTCCACACCGGCGACATCGGCCGCCTCGACCCCGACGGCTTCCTCACCGTCGTGGACCGCAAGAAGGAGCTGATCATCACGGCGGGCGGGGAGAACATCGCCCCGTCCCTCATCGAGAACCACCTCAAGGAGCACCCCCTCGTCGGGCAGGCCCTCGCGTTCGGCGACCGCCGCCCCTACGTCGTCGCCCTCATCACCCTGGACGGCGAGGTCGCCCCGGTCTGGGCCGCCGCGCGCGGCATCGAGCCCGCCGACCTCGCGGCCCTGGCCGAGCACCCCCTCGTCCTGGAGGAGATCGGCCGCGCCGTCGAGGACGCCAACGCCCGCCTCGCCCGCGTCCAGCAGGTCAAGCGCTGGCGGCTGCTGCCGGCCGAGTGGACGGCCGAGAGCGAGGAGCTCACCCCCACCCTCAAGCTGAAGCGCCGCGTCGTCCACGGCAAGTACACCGACGCCATCGACGCCCTCTACACCCCGTGACGCCCGCTCACGACCTCCGCGCGACCCCCTAAGATCGCAGCGGAGGCGTGAGAGCGCCTGGTGGCCTTCACGGTCTTCAAAACCGATGGTCCCGAGCACCTCGGGACGGCGGGTTCGATTCCCGTACGCCTCCGCCAGTCCGGCCCGGGAAGGCGGCTGGACGTCCCCACAGCCGTCCAGCCGCCCGCCACCCCGGCGGAGAGGCCGGGAGCCCGCGCCCGTCAGGACGGGGAGAAGGCGTACAGCTTGTCGTTCTGGGCGCAGGCGTAGGTGCCGTCGGCGCACAGCCCGAACCAGTAGCCCGAACCCCAGTAGACGGTGCCGGCCACGACCGCGGCGCCGCCGACGACCGCGCCGCCGCTGCGGAACCGCCACAGGATCCGCCCGGACGCGGCGTCCAGCGCGAACATCGTGTCGGCGGCGCCGTTGACGCCGCCGGAGTACACGACGCCGTTGGCCGCGCTGAGGAACCCGATGTCGAGGGTGCCGTAGGGGTCGGCGACCTGCCACAGGATCCTGCCGGTGGCGGCGTCCAGGGCCGCCCACGAGCCGCCGTCGACGGTGGTGCGGGTGCCGTCGGCGCCGACGATGTCGTACTCCTCGTGCTCGGCGTTGCCGATGCCCACGTAGACGCGGCGCCCGTCGGTGGCCGAGCCCCACTCGATGCCGCCGAGGTCGCTGCCCGGGCCGACCTGGGTGTGCCAGATCTCCTGCCCCGTCGCCGGGTCCAGGGCCCAGTAGATGCCGCTCTTCTGGCCGACGCCGAGGATCCGGCGCGCCGTGCCGCCCTGGTCGGTGGTCTCGTACAGGTTGGGCGCCGAGCCGAAGTCGAAGTCCGGGCCGCACTCCGGGCACTCCTCCGAGCCGACGTCGGCGCTGAGGGTCTTGAACGACCACGCCACCGCCCCGGTGCGCAGGTCGAGGGCCACGACGGCGTCGGTGTAGTTGTCGGCGGGGCTCTGCGTGCAGTCCTCCTGGTCGGGCTGCGTGCAGACCCCGTCCGGGACGGTGTAGTTGTTGCCGGTGGTGACGAACAGCCGGCCGGTGGTGTGGTCGACGACGAACGAGCTGCCCCACACGGAGTTGCCGGTGTAGCCCTCGGGCGCCATGTAGCGGCGCCACAGGACCGTCCCGGTGGTGGCGTTGAGGGCGACGACGCTCCCCCGGAACCGCACCGGGTTCCCGTCGCCGAACTCCACGCGGCTGGCGGTGCCGACGTAGACGGTGTTGCCGTCCACGACCGGTGAGGTGGTCACCATCGCGGCCGGGTCGGCGTCGATGACGGTGCTCCACCGCCGCGCGCCGGTGACCCGGTCGGCGGCCAGGACGCGGGCGCCGCCGGTGCTCGGCCTGCTGGAGACGCCGTCGCCGAGGATGAGGTTGGCGCCCGCCACGGCGGGGCTGGTGCGGGAGACGTCCCCGGCCACCCCCGTGTAGTCGGAGACAGGCCGCTGCCAGCGGACCGCGCCGGTCAGCGCGTCGACCGCCGACAGCTTCCCGCCGTAGTCGGGCACGTACACCGTGCCGAGCGACACCGTGGGCGTGGCCGAGACGTTGCCGGCGAGCGTCGCGGTCCACCGCGGCCTGAGCCGCGCGGCGTTGGCCGGTGAGATCAGCGACTCGGTGGCCGCGTACCGGGTGTTGGACAGGTTCTGGCCCGCGACCGTCCAGCCCGCCGCGACCGGGACGCCCGGCGCCGGTGCGGCCCAGCCGGCCCGCATCGGCACGAGCGCCGCGGTCATGGCGAGGGCGGCGGACGCGCGGGCCGCGGTGAGGCGGCGCATGTCCTCAGCCCTCCGCCAGGTAGGCGTGCATGATGCCCATCACGTCGTCGCGTGCCGTCTCCGCGTCGTAGTAGCTGGTGACGGTGAGGCGGTCGCCGGCGCGGATCGTCGCGAGCGGGTCGCCCGAGCAGGTGCCCATCGCCACGATGGCGCGCATCCCGCCCATCGTGTCGTAGGTGGCCGGGGAGTCGCACAGCAGCGTCCCGGTGGTGTCGTCGGTGGCCTGCACGTGGACGCCGCCGACGTGCTGGTGGCCGTTGGCGAACACCAGCCTGCCGCCGAGCGTGGACCGCCAGCTCCAGGAGCGCACGCTCGGGCCGGCGGGGACCGGGTAGTAGGACGTCAGGCAGCCGCCCGCGTCGAGCCACAGGGAGCGGACCGGCGTCGTCATCCCGGCACCCGTGTAGGTGTAGGTGATCGAGATGTAGACCGTCTTCGGCTCGGACGAGTAGTTCATCAGGTCCGTGAGCATCACCCAGCGGTCGCTGTTCTTGACCGCGACCCCGTATCCGGACGGCAGCTCCTTGTCGGTGCGCTCGTCGCCGGAGGCCCAGAGCCGGTCGCCGAGGGGCGTCAGCGGGCACACGGCGTCCCGCCCGGACAGGTTGCCGATGACGAAGTGGTGCAGCATCGGGCCGGTCTCCATGGTCGCCGACGTGCCGTCGGCGTACACGAGGTCCGGTTTCTCCCCCACGACGTCGCAGGACGAGCACGGTTTGGCGGCCGCGGAGAGCCGGTTGGACAGCTCGCCCGGCCGGTCCATCGACCCGCCGGGGATCGTCCACGGTCCGTACCGCACGGTCACGGTCTGCGTGGCCGGCGCCGCGGCCGGGGCGGCCTGCGCCAGCGCCGGCGCGAACGGGAGGATCAGCGCCATCGCCGCCAGGAGCGGGAGCAGGATCATGCGGCGCACGTGATCACCTCTTTTCGAGGCTGGATCGGTCCCCCGCGGGGCGACGGAGCCCCGGCGGGGGCTTGGCGCCCGTAAGGTAAGCCCGCTCCAAGGCCCCGACATCGGCGATATCACCGGTCTCCGCCGGACGTGACCGGGACGTGACGGGCGCGTCGCGGGCCCGTTTCCTTCCCGTGAAACCTGGCCCTTCGCCTCCGGACGCACGGGATCCGCGCTAGCGTCCATGCCCATCTCGGGGCAATCCCGTCGAATCGCCCTATCGGGACGCGGCAGGCGGCAGGCCGCCGCGGGTGACGGCCCGCGCGGTCCGCGGCACCGCGGCACGCGTCCCGGAACGAAGGAGGGCCAGTGGAGGGCACGGAGCATTGAGCATCTTCGGAGTGGACTACGCCTGGGGCCGCCCCGGCCCCGCGGCGCTCAAGAAGGCCGGGGCGAAGTTCGCCTGCCGGTACCTCTCGCACGACACCACCGGGAAGAACCTGACGCGCGCCGAGGCCGACCAGCTCTCCGGCGCCGGAATCTGGCTCGTGGTGGTGTGGGAGACGACCGCGAACCGCGCTCTGTCGGGCCGGTCGGGCGGCGAGGCGGACGCGCGGGACGCGGCCGCGCAGGCGGCGCGGTGCGGGATGCCGGACGACCGCCCGATCTACTTCGCCGTCGACTGGGACGCCACCTCGGGCCAGCAGTCGACGATCAACGCCTACCTGGACGGCGCCGCGTCGGTGCTCGGCCGGGACCGGGTCGGCCTGTACGCGGGGTACGGCCCGGTCTCCAGGGCGTTCGACGCGAAGAAGATCACCTACGGCTGGCAGACGTACGCCTGGTCCGGCGGCCGGTGGGACTCCCGCGCGCAGCTCCAGCAGTACTCCAACGACCACGAGATCAACGGCGTCGGGTGCGACTACGACCGCGCCGTCGCCGACGACTACGGACAATGGAAGGTGGGCGAGTCGCCCATGGCGCTCAGCAACGACGACCTGAAGAAGATCCGCGACATCGTGTGGAACACCGACACGGCCCCCGCGCCGTCGGGATCGTCGGCGGACAACCCGACGTGGCGGCACGTCAACATCATCCGCGACACCTACAGCAGCGTGCAGCAGGTCAAGGCCGCGGTCGCGGAGCTCGCCCAGCAGAGCGGCGGGGACCCGGCCGAGGCCGCCCGGCTCGTCCTCGCCGGCCTGCCCCCCGAGTCGATCGCCGCGGCGATCCCCGACGAGGTCGCCGGGCAGGTGCTCGCCGGGCTCCAGGCCCGGCTGGAAGGCTGAGGGCCGCCGCGCGCCGCCCGTCCCGCGCCGCCCGTCCCGCGCCGTCGCCGTCGCCGGGCCGATAGCGTGGGGCGCGTGACGCCTGAAGAAGCCGACGCCAAGGTCGAACTCGCCCTGACCCGCTACGCCAAGGCCAAGGACGAGGCCGACGCCGCGTTCGAGGACCTCTTCGGCGCCTACGCCGACGCCGTACGCGCCGGGCGGTCCGCCGCCGAGCTCGCCGGGGCGGGGGGCTTCACCGCCGCCTACATCCGCGACCGGCTGCGGGAGCGCGGCGTCGAGACCGGCTGACGGCGCCGGACGGCGGGCGCCGCGCGGGCGCCGCCGCGGGGGCGGATCGGGCGCGGGCGTCCACCCGCCCGGAGACGCCCGGCCGCGCCGGTCGTACGGTGGAGGGATGAGGCGCCGCAAGCTGGTGTACGGGATCATGATGGCGACGTGCCTCACGCTGTTCGTCCTGGCCTGGGCGGTCGTGCGGCGCTTCTCGCCGCACGCCGCGGTCGCCATGTCGGTCGTGGCGATGGTCATCCCGCCGTTCGCGGCCGTGGTCGCGAACTGGAACGTCGACCGGACGGACAAGCGCGACTGAGGACCCGGATTCGTCCGGACTCACCTCGCCTGCCCGCCGTTCCAGCGGGTACCGTCACGCCTATGGGGCGGATCACCGTGCGCAGGCCCGTGCTGAGGCTGAGCACCACCGGGACGGGCGGGCGGAGGCCCGACACGCTGGCCGTGGAGGAGCCGCTGGAGATCCGGGTCGCGGGCAGGCCGCTGACGATCACGATGCGGACGCCCGGCCACGACTTCGACCTCGTCGCGGGCTTCCTCGCGGCCGAGGGCGTCATCGGCTCCGCCGGGGACCTGGCGGCCATGCGGTACTGCGCCGACACCGAGGAGCAGAACACCCTGGACGTGGCGCTGGCTCCCGGGGTGCCGCCGCCGGACGACGCGATGACCCGCGCGTTCCCGACGACGAGCGCCTGCGGGGTCTGTGGCAAGTCGAGCATCGAGGCACTGCGCGACGACCGGCCCTACGAGCTGGCGGACGACCCGGTCCGGGTCTCCCCCGAGGTCCTCGCCGCGCTGCCGGACCGGCTGCGCGCGGCGCAGCGGGCGTTCGACCGGACGGGCGGGCTGCACGCGGCCGGGCTGTTCGACGCCGAGGGCGGGCTGCTGGCCGTCCGCGAGGACGTCGGCCGGCACAACGCCGTCGACAAGGTCGTCGGCTGGGCGCTGCGGGAGGGCCTGCTGCCGCTTTCCGGGCGGATCCTGGTGGTCAGCGGCCGCGCGTCCTTCGAGCTGACGCAGAAGGCGATGGCCGCGGGCGCCCCGGTGCTGGCGGCCGTGTCGGCGCCGTCGTCGCTGGCCGTGGACCTCGCCGCGGACGCGGGGATGACGCTCGTCGGGTTCCTGCGCGGCGAGACCATGAACGTCTACGCGGGTGCGGAGCGTATCGCCCCCTGAGCGGCGCCACTTGTCACGGGGCGCCGAAAACCCGGCGGTAACTTGTTGGCCTGCCCTCAAGAAAAAGCAGCCGTCCCGGGAGTTGACTGCTCCCCCAATGGGATACGCGCGGGTGAACGCACGTCGTGCCCGGTTTCGGGCACGAGGAAGCGAGGCGAGGGAATGACGAGGCCACTGACAGACGGCGAGCCGGCCTCAGGCATCGACGAGCGTCATCCCCCGATCAAACCCCGGCGGGTCACCTTCGACTGGTCGGCCACTCCGCTGCACTGGGTGCCGGGCGATCCGCTCGCCACCCACATCATCAACTCCTTCCACATCGTCCTGCCCGAGGGCGAGAAGTGGTTCATCCAGTGCGTGAAGGACGCCCGGCCGTACCTGAAGGACGAGCGGCTGCTGGAGGAGGTCAAGGGGTTCATCGGCCAGGAGATGGTGCACGCCCGGTCGCACCAGGGCGTGCTCGACCAGATCCTGGAGGCCAGCGGCATCGACGTCTCCAAGATCACCGACCAGATGGCCAAGGGCAACGCCGAGCGGCCGGCGCAGATGGCGGCGCTGAAGGAGAAGAACCCGCGGGCGTGGCGGCGGCGCCTGCGCTTCGAGCTGGCGGCGGTCGCCTCGATCGAGCACTACACCGCCGTCCTCGGCCAGTGGATCATGGACAACGAGCGGCTGGAGGCCGCCGGCGTCGACCCGACGATGCTGGACCTGCTGCGCTGGCACGGCGCCGAGGAGGTCGAGCACCGCTCCGTGGTGTTCGACGTCTACAAGGCGATGGGCGGCGGCTACGCGACCCGCGTCGCCGCCTGGGTGGTGTCGCTGTTCTTCCTGTACTGGGCGCTCATCGGCGGGTCGCTGTACCTGATGAAGGCCGACCCGACGGTCACGAAGCGGGTGACGCCGCTGCGGGTCTACCGCTCGTACCGGCGGTCGGTGCGCCTCGGGCACGTGCCGGGCATCTTCAAGCTGCTGCTCGGCGAGGCCCCCGTCTACCTCAGGCCGGGTCACCACCCGTCCAAGGTCTGCTCGACGCCCCGGGCCCTGGAGTACCTGATGAAGTCCCCGGCCGCCCAGGCCGCCGGCTACGACCCGTACTAGCCCGAGCGAGCCCCACGGCTTCGGAGGCCCGCACCGCGACGGTGCGGGCCTTCGCCGTGTTCGGGACGACGTGGCGAGCGTCACGTCGCCCGCCCCCTTGACCGGGGTCCGGGACGGGCGGTTAATTAACATTGTGTCCAATAAAGAGGCGCTCACGCACGCCGTCCGACCGGCGGAGCTAGAGCGATTCCGCGACATGCAGCGCCTGTGCTACCGGTGCGCCGAGGAGGTCGCCGCCACGCTCGAACCGGGCGTGACCGAGCGCGAGGCGTGCCGCCGCATGCGCCGGTGGCTCCGCGCGAACGGCGTGGACGACTGGCTCCACACGCCGTTCGCGTGGTTCGGCGACCGGTCGGCCTTCCGCGGCTTCAAGATCCCCACCCAGTTCCTCCCCAGCGGGACGAGGCTGGAGGAGGGCATGCCGTACATCCTCGACATGGCGCCGGTGCGGCGCGGGTACTGCGCCGACATCGGCTACGGCGGCGTGCTCGGCGAGAACCGGATCTGGGAGCGGCTCGACGCCGACCTCGCCGCGTACCGGACGCTGATCCTCGGCCTGGTGCGCGAGCGCCGCCCGTTCGCCGAGATCTACGCGGAGGTGGACGCGCTGATCGAGCGCCAGGGATACGAGAACCGGCACAGGAAGTATCCGGGGCGGGTCATCGGCCACCAGGTCGGCGTCATCGGGGGGATACTCCCGAAGGGCGTGGGTTTCCCGTTCGGTGTACGGTTCCTCCAGACCCTCGGCCGCGAGCTGGTCAAGGAGCGCGTCGCGGGGCGCTCCCCGCTCTGGAACGGGGCCGCGGCGTCGCGGCATCCGCCGACGCCCGGCCTGTGGGCGGTGGAGCCCCACCTCGGGTTCCGCGGCGTCGGCGTGAAGTTCGAGGAGATCCTCGTGGTCACCGAGGACGACGCGTACTGGCTGGACGACGACCTGCCGCACGTGCACCGGTGGGCGCGACGGGAGGCATCGGCATGACGACGGCGAAGACGAGGCGGCGCGTCCGCGGGGACGGCGTGGACCTCGCCGTCTACGAGCAGGGCGACCGTTCCCGGCCGACCGTGCTGCTCGTGCACGGCTACCCCGACACCCACGCGGTGTGGGACGAGGTGGCCGACCGGCTCGCCGTCCGCTACCACGTCGTCCGGTACGACGTCCGCGGCGCCGGGGCGTCCTCGCGGCCGTTCGGGCGCAGGCGCTACACGTTCGACTACCTGATGGCCGACATGCGGGCCGTGCTCGACGCGACCGCGCCCGAGCGCAAGGTGCACCTGGTGGGCCACGACTGGGGCTCGATCCAGTCGTGGGAGGCGGTCTGCACGATGCCGGACCGCTTCGCCTCGTTCACCTCGATCTCCGGGCCCTGCCTGGACCACGTCGCGCACTGGACCCGGGCGAGGCTCGCCCGGCCGACGCCGCGCAACCTCCGGCTCGCGGCGGGGCAGGCCCTGCGGTCCTGGTACATCTACTTCTTCCAGACGCCGGTACTGCCGGAGCTCCTGTGGCGGGCCGGGATGACCCGGCCGTTCTCGCGGGCGCTGGAGCTGGGCGAGGGCGTCCGCATGCGGGACGGGCACCCGGCGCGGACGATGCCGCGCGACGGCGCGTCCGGGGTGGGCCTGTACCGGGCCAACATGGCGCAGCGGCTGCGCAAGCCGCGGGACCGGCGGACGGACGTGCCGACGCAGGTCGTCGTCCCGACCCGGGACCTGTTCGTCTCCCCGCACCTGGTCGGCGGGCTGGCCGACCGCGTCCCGCACCTGTCGCTGCGGCCGATCGCCGCGGGGCACTGGGTGCCGCGCAGCCACCCCGACGTGGTGGCCCGCTGGATCACCGAGCACATCACCGGCGTCCAGGGCGGGCCGCTCACCGCCGCCGAGTCCCGCGCGCTGCGGCGCGCCCGCGCGGACCGCGACCGGCGCCCGTTCGAGGGCTCGCTCGTCGTCGTGACCGGCGCGGGCAGCGGCATCGGGCGCGCGACGGCGCTGGCGTTCGCCGAGCGCGGCGCCGAGGTCGTCGCCGCCGACATCGACGCCGCCACGGCGCGGCGCACGGCGGAGCTGGCGGGCCTGGTCGGTCCCGCGGCCCACCCCTTCCAGGTGGACGTGTCGGACCTTTCGGCGATGGAGGACTTCGCCAAGTCCGTCATGCACGAGCACGGCGTGCCGGACGTCGTCGTCAACAACGCCGGGATCGGCATGGCGGGCTCCTTCCTCGACCACTCCGTTGACGACTGGCGCGCTGTGCTGGACGTCAACCTGTGGGGCGTCGTCCACGGGTCGCGGCTGTTCGCGGCGCAGATGGTCGAGCGCGGCGAGGGCGGCCACATCGTCAACACGGCCTCGGCCGCCGCCTACACCCCGTCCCGGACGCTGCCCGCGTACGCCACCAGCAAGGCCGCCGTGCTGATGCTGTCGGAGTGCCTGCGGGCCGAGCTGAAGGGCAAGGGCATCGGGGTCAGCGCGGTCTGCCCGGGGATCGTCGATACCAACATCACGCGGACGTCGCGGTTCGTCGGGGTCGGCGCGGAGCGGGAGGCGAGCGGCCGGGAGCGGGCCGCGCGCGCCTACGCCCGCCGCGGCTTCGGGCCCGAGCGCGTCGCGGAGCAGATCGTGGCGGCCGTCCGCCGCGACCGGGCCCTGGTCCCGGTGACGGCCGAGGCGCGGTTCGGGTACCTCGCGTCCCGCCTCTCCCCCGGCCTGATGCGCCTCCTCGCCCGCATCGACCTGCGCTGAGCCCCGGCTCGCCGCGCGGAGGCCGGGCCGCCGCGCGGAGACCGGGCGCGGCGGCGCTACACGGCCCTCGTCAGGTTCAGGCCCGTCGTCGGCTCGAACACGTCGATGGCCTCCGGGTCGTACTCCAGCCTGACCGGGCGGCCCTCCCGGGCGTCCGACTTGGGGTCGAGCCGGGCGACGAGTTGCACATGCCGCCCGTTGGCCTCGGCGCCCTGGTTCGCGTCGGCGAGGTGCTCGGAGTGGACGGCGTGCTCGGCCTCCAGGTCGATGTAGGCGAGCTTCTCCGCGCCCAGCGACTCCAGGATCGCGACCTTCCCGGTGAAGGTGCCGGCGCGGTCGTCCCGGTCGTCGCGGTCGGCGCGGTCGCCGCGCCGGGCCAGCGCCGCGTCCGCGAACGCCTCGGGACGGATCCCGACGATCACCTCGGCGGGAGCGCTCTGCTCCTCAAGCGCGCGCCGGGCGCGGTCGGCGAGCGGGATCGTCCCGAGCACGGTGCGGATGCCGTCGCCCGTGACGTCGCCGGGCAGGAAGTTCATCGACGGCGACCCGATGAACCCCGCGACGAACAGGTTCCGCGGGTGCTCATAGAGCTGCTCGGGCGGCCCGACCTGCTGCACCACGCCGCGGCGCATCAGGACGATGCGGTCGCCGAGCGTCATCGCCTCCGTCTGGTCGTGGGTGACGTACACGGTCGTGGTGCCGAGCTGGTGCTGCAGCCGCGAGATCATCGTGCGCATCTGGACGCGGAGCTTGGCGTCGAGGTTCGACAGCGGCTCGTCCATGAGGAACGCCTTCGGGCTGCGGACGATCGCGCGCCCCATCGCGACGCGCTGCCGCTGCCCGCCCGACAGGTGGGAGGGCCGCTGCTCCAGGAACGGCTCGATGCCGAGGATGCGCGCCGCCTCCTCGACCCGGGCCCGCGCCTCGGCCCGGTCCACCCCGGCGAGCCTGAGCGGGAAGCCGATGTTCTCCCGGACGGTCATGTGCGGGTACAGGGCGTAGGACTGGAACACCATCGCGATGTCGCGCTCGCGGGGCGCCCGGTCGTTCATCCGCTCGCCGTCGATGCGCAGCTCGCCGTCGCTGATGTCCTCCAGCCCGGCGATCATGTTGAGCGTGGTGGACTTCCCGCACCCGGACGGGCCGACCAGGATGATGAACTCCCGGTCGGCGATCTCCAGGTCCAGGTCCTGGACGGCCGCGGTGCCGTCCGGATAGCGCTTCGTCACCCCGTCGAGGACGATCTCAGCCATCGGTGCGCATCAACCCTTCACGGCTCCGGAGGTCAGGCCGGCCACGATCCGGCGCTGGAAGAACAGGACGAACACCACGATCGGGACCGTGACGACGATGGCGGCCGCCGCGATGGACCCGGTCGGGTCCTCGAACTGCGAGCTGCCGGTGAAGAACGAGATCGTCGCCGGGGCCGTCCGGGCGCGGCTGGAGGACGTCAGCGAGATGGAGAACAGGAAGTCGTTCCAGCAGACGATGAACGCGAGGATCGCGGTGGTGACCACGCCCGGCGCGGCGAGCGGCGCGATCACGAGCCGGAACGCCTGGAACGGCGTGGCGCCGTCCATCTTGGCGGCCTTCTCCAGGTCCCACGGGATCTCCCGGAAGAACGTCGACAGCGTGTAGATGGTCAGCGGCAGCGCGAACGTGATGTACGGCAGGATCAGGCCGGGCCAGGTGTCGAACAGCCCGAGCGCCCGCTCGATCTCGAACAGCGGCGTGACCAGCGAGATCTGCGGGAACATCGCGATCAGCAGGGACAGCCCGAGCACCAGCGACCGGCCGGGGAAGGACAGCCGCGCCACCGCGTAGGCGGCCATCGTGCCGACCGCGATCGCCACCGCCGTGGAGATGAGGCCGATGCCGATCGAGTTGACGAGCCCGCGCGTGAAGTCGTCGTTGTCGAAGATGCCGCGGTAGTTCGACAGCGTCCACGACGCGGGCAGGAACGACCCGTCGGCGACGCTGCCCGGCTCCTTGAACGACAGCGCGGCGATCCACGCGACCGGGACGAGCGCGTACAGCAGCACGAGCGCGTTCACGGCGCTCCAGCGGGCGGCCCGGCCCGCGGTGAGGTCGCGCGGCGCGCCCATCAACCGTCCTGACCCGGCGTCGAGGTGCCCAGCACCCGGACGAACACGAACGCGATCACCGCGACCGCGGCGAAGATCAGCACCGACATGGTGGAGCCGATGCCGAGGTTCAGCCCGCCGATCAGGTTGTGGTACGCGATCACCGACACCGAGCTGGTGTTCTGCGCGCCGGCCGTCAGGACGTAGATGTCGTCGAAGATCCGGAACGCGTCGAGCGTCCGGAACAGCAGCGCCGCGAGGATGGCGGGCCGCATCAGCGGCAGCGTGACGAGGGTGAAGCGCTGCCAGGCCGTGGCGCCGTCCATGGACGCGGCCTTCAGCACGTCGTCGGGGACGAGCGCGAGGCCCGCCATCAGCAGCAGCGCCATGAACGGGGTCGTCTTCCACACCTCGGCGACGAGGATGATGCCGATGGCGGGCCAGTGCTCGGTGAGCGGCGCCTGCCCGTCCGGCAGCAGCCGCGCGAGCCAGCCGACCCCGGGCGTCCAGGCGTACTTCCAGCCGTAGGCGGCGGCGACCGTGACGATCCCGTACGGGATGAGCACCACGGTGCGGACGAGGCCGCGGCCGACGAGCGTCCGGTGCATCACCAGCGCGACCGCCATCCCGAGGACCAGCTCGACCGCGACGCTGACGACGGTGACGACGGCGGTCACCTCGACCGCGTCCCACCAGAACCCGCTCCGCAGCACGGTCGCGTAGTTCGCGAACCCGATCCACGCCTTGCGGCCGGGGAAGCGCAGGTCGTAGCGCTGGAGCGACAGCAGCACCGAGTACACGACCGGCCAGCCCGCGACCGCCAGCATGATGAGCGCCGCGGGCGCGCACAGCGCCCAGCCGAGGCGGCGCTCGCTCCGCCGGTTCTCGCTGAGCCGGCTCTCGCTCCGCCGGCCCTCGCCGGGCCGGCTGCCGTCGGCCCGGCTGCCGTCAGGCCGGCTCTCGTCGAGGCGGTTCCCGCCGAGCCGGTTCGCGCCGTACGCGGCCTCCGCCTCCCCGGCCCGGGTGAGGCCGCCCTCCGCGGTCATGGCAGCACCCCCTTGCTCTCCAGCGCGTCCCCAATCAGCTCGCGGAGCCGCCCGAGAGTGCGGGGCGGGTCGATCCCGCCGGGCGGGGACAGCGTGACCGCGCTGATCGTGGACACGTTCTGGTACGTCGGCGTCAGCGGGCGCGGCACCGCCGTCCGCAGCGCGTCGAGGATGGCATGCCGCATCGGGTAGGCCTGGGCCATGCCCGGCGCGTCGTACACCGACTCCAGGGTCGGCGGCAGCCCGTCCTTCACGGCCGCGATGCGCTGGCTCCGGGCGTCGCGCAGGCACAGCGCGGCGCGGAAGGAGGCGTCGGGCCTGCGCGAGTAGCGGCTCACGCCGAAGTTGGCGCCGCCGAGCGGCGCCCGCCCGGGACCGCCGATGCCGGGATAGGGCGCCCAGCGGAAGCGGCCGAGCATCGCGGGCCGGTTCGCGGCCATCGACGCGTACACGTACGGCCAGTTGATCTCGTAGGCGCCGCGGCCGGACTCCACGGCCAGCCGCGCGTCGTCCTCGCGGGTGTTGGTCATGGACGGGTCGGCGGCCCGGGACCGCGCGAAACGCCGCATCGTCGCCAGCGCCGTCAGCGCGGGCGCCCCGAGGTCGACCCGCTCGCCGTCCGGGCTGAGGATCCGCCCGCCCGCGGACGCGACCAGGCTGTTGAACCACACGACGAGGCCCTCGTACTGCGCGCCGGTGACCTCGCCGTAGTGCGGCCGGCGCGCGTCGGCGAGCCGCCGGGACGCCTTCATCAGCCCCGCCCAGGTGGCGGGCGGGCGTGGGATCAGGTCCGAGCGGTACCACAGCAGCTGGACGTTGGTGTTGTAGGGCGCCGCGTAGAGCCGGCCCTGCCGGACGGCGGTGGCGAGCGGCGCCGCGAGGCTGCCCCGGCGCGCCTCCCGCGCGTAGCCGCCCGTCCACTCGCGGATCCAGCCGGCCTCGGCGAGCTCGGCGGTCCAGGTCACGTCCATGCCGAGGACGTCCAGGCCGGGGTCGGCGGCGGCGAGCCGGCGCACGAGCTGCTCGCGCTGGTCGTCGGCACCGCGCGGCAGCGTGTTGAGCACGATCCGGTAGGCGCCCCCGGCGCGCCGGTTGCAGCGGGCGACGATGCCGGCGAGGTGCTCCTGCGGCGCGTTGTAGAGGTTCACGACACGGCCGCCCGAGGTGCCGGTGCCGCCGCATCCCGCGACGAGCCCCCCGGCGAGGGCGGGCACCGCCAGGACGGCGGCGGCGCGGCGCACCCGCGCCCGCGACCACGCCAGGGACCGTGCCCGGGATCGTGCCAACGACCGCGCCAAGGGACGTGCCAAGGGCCGTGCCCGCGCCAGGGACCGCGCCAGGGAGCGTGCCAGGGACCGTGCCGAGGAGGGTGCCGAGGACCGCGCCGGGGAGCGTGCCGGGGGCCAGGCCGGGGGCCGTGCGGGCGATCGCGTCACAGGCTGTGCTCGACGTCGGCGAGGCTGCCGGTGCGCGTGTCGACGAGGCCGAGCCGGACCAGGTCGTCCCCCGCGGCGGCGTGCAGCAGCCAGTCCCCCACGACGCGGGCTCGGGCCCGCAGCGACGGCACCGTCAGCAGGTGGTAGCCGCGGGTCACGACCTGGGCAGGCACACCGGTCAGCTCCATGCCGAGCGGCCGCGCGACGGCCTGCACGCCCGCGAGGTCCACCACCAGGCCGAGGTCGCGGTGCCGGTATTCGCGGGGCTGGCGCCCTTGCAGCGACGCCGCGACGTTGTGGGCCGCGACCCGGCCCTGGCGGGTGGCGTGCTGCGCGGTCGGCGGGCACACCGCGCCCTCGCCGCGCTCCAGGTCCGGGACGGCGGCGGCGTCGCCCAGCGCGAACACCTCGGGATGCCCGGGCAGCCGCAGGTCGGCGCCGACGATGAGCCGGCCGCGGTCCGTCGGCCGGTCGAGCGTCGACACCACGGGGCACGGGGTGACGCCCGCCGTCCAGATCGCGGTGCGGCACGGCAGCGTCGTCTTGTCGGTGAGGTGGACGCAGTCGGCTTCGAGCCGCTCGATCGTCGTGCCGAGGCGGATGTCGACCCCGCGCTCCGACAGCCGCCGCATGGCGACCTCGCCCAGCCGCGTGCCGAGCTCGGGCAGCAGCTTCGGCGCGATGTCGATGAGCGTCCACGTGAGCAGGGCCGGGTCGAGGCGGGGGAAGCGGCGCAGCGCCTTGGAGGTGAGGAGCTGGAGGTGCGCGCAGGTCTCCACGCCCGAGTAGCCGCCGCCCACGACGAGGAACCCCAGCCGGGCGGCGCGCTCGGCCGCGTCCATGCTGGCGCTGGCGAGCTCCAGCTGCGCGATGACGTGGTCGCGCAGGTAGACGGCCTCGGCGAGGTTCTTCATGCCGTGGGCGTGCTCTCTCAGCCCCGGGATGTCGAAGGTGCGGGTCACGCTCCCGGCCGCGAGGACAAGCCGGTCGTACTGGAGCGCGACCGTCCTGCGGTCGATCTTGGCGACCTCGACCGTGCGGGTCTCCAGGTCGATGCCGGTCGCCTTGCCCGGGATCAGCTGCGTGCGGCGCAGCAGCCGGTGCAACGGCCCGGCGATGGCCCGCGGGTCGAGCACGCCCCCGGCCACCTGCGGCAGCAGCGGCTGGTACAGCGTGTAGCCGAACGGCGAGATCATCACGATCTCCGCCCGCGCCGGGCGGAGCAGCCGCTCCAGCGTGCGGGCGGTGGTGTAGCCGGCGAAGCCGGCACCGACGATCACGATGCGCGGTACGGGCACGGCGGGCTCCCTCGGACACTCGCGGACGTCATTGAGTGATCAAGAGAACACACTACGTGATCGATGATCTACACCGGGGTACCGGGGGGCGTGTCAGGGCCCCGCGGTCCCGCGCCCGGCCGCCCGGTGGAGGACCGGGCGGCCGGGCGGAAGGGCCGGGCAGAAGGGCGGGGTGTCAGGCGGCGGCCGAACCGGCGGCCGGTCCGGCGCCGGGGTCCGCCGCGTCCTCGTCGTCGGCGGACAGCGGGCGCGCCACGTCCTCCAGTGACCGCTGCGCGGCCTCGACGCCGAGGAACAGCTCCACCAGGCCCGCCGCGATCATCAGGGCCGCGCCGAGGAAGTACCCGGCGGCGACCGCCGAGACCTTCTCGGTCTCCACCAGCCGGCCGAACAGGGTCGGGCCGATGACCCCGCCGAGGCCGGTGCCGACCGCGTAGAAGGCGGCGATGGCCATCGCCCGGGTCTCCATCGGGAAGATCTCGCTGACGGTGAGGTACGCCGACGACGCTCCCGCGGAGGCGAAGAAGAACACCACCGACCAGCACGCGGTGAGCGTCCAGGCGTCCAGCACGTCGGCGCGGAACAGCAGGCCGGTGCCGATCAGCAGCAGCCCCGACAGCACGTAGGACGAAGTGATCATCACGCGCCGGCCGACCGTGTCGAACAGCTTGCCCAGCACGAACGCGCCGAGGAAGTTCCCGATCCCGATCGGGATCAGGTAGTAGCCGACCTTGGCGTCCGCCACGTCGAAGAACGTGCTGAGGACGAGCGCGTAGGTGAAGTAGACGGCGTTGTACAGGAACGCCTGCCCGACGAAGAGCGCGAGGCCGAGCACGGTCCGGCGCGGGTAGCGCCGCACGGCCGTGTGGGCGATCTCGCGGAAGGTCACGAGCTTGCGCTGCCGGACGCGGATGCGCCGCTCGGGCGCCGGCAGATCCTTCCCCGTGTCGGCGACGACGCTCTTCTCAATGCCGCGCACGATCTCCTCGGCTTCCCGCTCGCGGCCGTGGATGAAGAGCCACCGCGGGCTCTCCGGCACCGACCGGCGGACGAACAGGACGCCGAGGCCGAGCAGCGCGCCCAGCGCGAACAGGGCCCGCCAGCCGACGTCCTCGGGGATGAGATCCCCGTTCAGCACCGGGATCGACAGCGCGGCGGCGATCGTGGTGCCGACCCAGAACGACCCGTTCACCACCACGTCCACCCGGCCCCGCACCCGGGCGGGGATGAGCTCGTCGATGGCCGAGTTGATCGCCGCGTACTCGCCGCCGATGCCCGCGCCGGTCAGAAACCGGCACGCGTAGAACCAGAGCGGGTTGAACGACACCGCGGTCGCGACGGTCGCGCCCAGGTACAGCGCGAGCGTGAGCAGGAACAGCTTCTTGCGCCCGAACCGGTCCGTGAGGTGGCCGAACAGCAGCGCGCCCAGGCACGCGCCGATCACGTAGATGGACGCGCCGAGCCCGACCTGGCCGTCGGTCAGCCCCAGCCCGGCCGACTCGTCGGTGAGCCGCGGGCCGATGACGCCGACGACCGTGACCTCCAGGCCGTCGAGGATCCAGACGGCGCCGAGGCCGATCAGGACGGTCCAGTGCCAGCGCGACCACGGCAGCCGGTCGAGTCTCGCGGGAATGTCCGTCTCGATGGTCCTCGTCGCCGTCGTCATGCCCCACTGGTTCCCGATCTACGAAATTTATTCCGCCTTTTTACCCGAGAAGGCGCCTGAGCCGGGGTTTTCCGGGACGGCGATACGTGCGACCTTGGCAGGACCAGCCCGGCGGGCGGCCGTTCCGAGGACCGCCCGTTCCACGGGCCCACGGACCGGAGTGTGAGGCATGCGGATTCGCGACATCCTGCGCAGGAAGGGAGACACGGTGGCCACGGTCCGGCCCGAGGCCACCGTCCGGCAGCTCCTCGCCGTCCTGGCGGAGCACAACATCGGGGCGGCCGTCGTGTCGCCCGACGGCGCGTCGATCGCGGGCATCGCGTCCGAGCGCGACGTCGTCCGGCGGCTGCACGACCGCGGCGCGGCGCTGCTCGACCGGCCCGTCTCGGAGATCATGACGGCGGAGGTCCGCACCTGCGAGCCCGGCGAGAACGTCGACGACCTGCGCCGCGTCATGACCGAGCACCGCATCCGGCACCTGCCCGTGGTCGAGGACGCCCGGCTCGTGGGCATCGTCAGCATCGGCGACGTGGTCAAGAGCGCGATCGGCGAGCTGGAGAGCGAGCGCGAGCACCTGGTCGACTACATCCAGCGCGCGCCCTGAGGCCCGGCCGGACGCCGGCCGCGCGTCAGACGTAGGCGGGCAGGGGGCGGCCGACCGGGGCCGACTCGACCTCCCGGTAGGCCAGCACGAGACGTTCGACGGCCGTCCGCAGCGTCGCGGGCGGCAGCACGTACGGCAGGCGCACGTAGTCCTCCAGCACGCCGTCCATCCCGAACACCGGGCCCGCGACCACCCGGACGCCGAGCCGCTCGGACGCCTCGGCGAGCTGCGTCGCCACCGGCGCGCCCAGCCGCACCCACAGCGACATCCCGCCGGCGGGCGGCCGGAACTCCCAGCCCGGCAGCCGCTCGCGCAGCGCGCCGGCGAGCGCGTCCCGCCCGGCCACCAGGTCCCGCGCGCGCTCGGCGCGGATCTCCTCCACCCGCAGCAGCAGCTCGCGGACGATGAGCTGGTCGAGGACCGGGCTCGCCATGTCGAACGGCTCGCGGGCCAGCACCAGCCGGCGGGCCAGCGGCGCCGTCGTCCGGATCCAGCCGATCCGCAGCCCGCCCCACAGCAGCTTGGACGCCGAGCCGATCGTGACCACCCGCCCCCCGGTGTCGAAGGAGGCGAGGGCGGGCTCGCGCGGCGCCGCCGGGTCGTGGGCCAGCTCGGCGAACGTCTCGTCCGCGACGAGGAACGCGTCGGCGCGGCGCGCCGCGTCCACCAGCGCCGCCCGCTCGGCCGCCGGCATCAGGTGCCCGGTCGGGTTGTGGAAGTCGGGGATCATGTAGGCGAGCCGGACGGCCGCCTGCCGCATGCCGCCCGCGACGAGGTCGAGGTCCCAGCCCTCGTTGACGCCGACCGGGACGAGCCGGGCGCCGCGCCGCCGCAGCGCGCCGAGCGCGTGCGGGTAGGTCGGCCGCTCCACCATCACGGCGTCGCCCGCCTCGACGAGCGTCTGGGTCAGCAGCGTGAAGGCGTGCTGCGCGCCGGTGGTCACCACGATCTGGTCGGCCCGGGTCGGCACGCCCCGCGCCGTGTACCCGTCGGCGATCACCTCGCGCAGGCTCGCCAGGCCCGCCGGCTCGTAGCCGGGCCCCGAGCTGTAGCGCGGCAGCTCGGCGACGGCGGCGTCAACGGCCGCGCCGAAGATCGACGGCGCGCCCGGCGTGGCGCAGCCGAGGTCGATGAACGCGACGCCCTCCGGCGGCGGGTAGGCCATCCCGTACCGGCCGCCCGCCGCCACCGTCCGCGGCTCCGCCGACGACATCCGGACCGGCGGCAGCGCCGTCCAGCTCCCCGCGCCCTGGCGGCTCTCGACGTAACCCTCCTCGCGGAGCCGGTCGTAGGCGGCCGTCACGGTGGTGCGGCTGACGCCGAGGGCCGCGGCGAGGTCGCGCTCGGCGGGCAACCGGGTCCGCAGCGCCAGCCGCCCGTCCAGCACCAGGCCGCGCACCGCCTGGGCCAGGGCCGCGTACACGGGCCGCTCCCGCGGGACGTCGCCGAGCAGCCGGGCCAGTTGCGGACCGCCGACATATCGGGTGCTCATAAAGACCACTTTCGCACATTGGCCCTGTCTGAACCAGTCCACTTCTCGCGAGAATCGGGTCAGACGATGGCCGGACCGACCGAAAAGAGTTCCAATGGCCCTGATGACCCGCCGGCTGGTGCAGCTGTACGCCGGGCTGGCCCTGTACGGGCTGGGCATCGCCCTCCAGGTCGCCTCGTCCCTGGGCAACGACCCATGGGACGTCTTCCACCAGGGCCTGTCCCGGCGCTTCGGGCTGTCCATCGGCGCCTGGATCATCATCGCCGGAGCCCTCGTCATGCTCGCCTGGATCCCGCTGCGGCAGCGGCCGGGGATCGGCACGATCAGCAACGTGGTGCTCGTCGGCGTCTTCGCCGACCTGTTCCTGAAGCTCCTCCCCGAGCCGGACGCGCTCGCGGCCCGCTGGACGTACCTGGTCGCGGCCGTCGTCGCGGGCGGCTTCGCGACCGGCTGCTACATCGGCGCCGGGCTCGGCCCCGGCCCGCGCGACGGCCTGATGACGGGCCTCGCCGCGCGCGGCCACTCCATCCGCGCCGTCCGCACCGGGATCGAGCTGGCCGTCCTCGCCGCCGGCTGGCTCCTGGGCGGCACGGTCGGCGTGGGAACGGTCCTGTACGCCGTGGCGATCGGCCCGCTGACGCACCTCTTCCTACCGCGCCTGCGAATCGCACCGCCCGCCGAGCCCGCAGCCGGTGCCGCCGAGGCCGGAGCCAGCGCCGGGGTCGGCGCCGCCAGGGCCGAGGCCGGGGTCGGCGCCGCCAGGGCCGGGGCAGGAGCCGCAACCTCAGTTGGGACCGCGGGCGGGCCCACGGCCAGGGCGGGAGCCGGGGCGGGGAC
>NZ_CAACUY010000117.1 GCF_900659615.1 Actinomadura fibrosa
CCGAGCGCACCGGTGCCGCCGGTGATCAGTACCGTCCCGGACGGCCGCCACCGCTCGGCCCGCGGCGGACCGGCCGCCGCCGCGGGCAGGAGCCGCCGCGCGTACCGCCCGGACGCGCGGACCGCCACCTCGTCCTCGCCGCCGGGATCGGTGACGGTCCGCAGGACGTGCTCCAGGGCGGCGGTGTCCGGGGCAGGCGGCAGATCGATCAGCCCGCCCCACCGGTCCGGCCGCTCCAGTCCGAGCACCCGGCCGAGTCCCCAGGTCGCCGCCTGGCCGGGGTGCTCGGGCGGGTCGTCCGCTCCGGTGCCGACGGCCCCGCGGGTGGCCAGCCAGAGCGGGGACGGCACCTCGGCGTCGTCCAGCGCCTGAGCCAGCGCGAGGGTGGCGGCGAGTCCCCCGCCGACCGTCGGATGAGCGGGGTGCGGGGTCTCGTCGAAGCCCAGCAAGGAGAAGATCACGGCGGCCGGGTGGGCGCGCAGCGACGTGGCCAGCCGGACGCGGTCGACCTCGGTCGTGCTGATCTCGACCTCATCGACCGCCGCGCCCGCGCGCGTGAGGCCATCGATCCACGCCCCGGCCTCGGCTCCACCGGGATGGAGCACCAGCCAGCGGCCGGTGGACCCGACCGGCGCCTCGTTCTCGATCCGCCGCCACCCGATCCGGTACCGGCGATCCGCCTCGGCCGGGCGCACATCGTCCCGGCCGGTCCGCCACCAGTAGCGCTCGCGCTGGAAGGGGTACGTCGGCAGATCGACCGGGTCGCCCCCACCACCGAAGGTCTCCCAGGCGACATCGCCGCCCCGCACGTGGAGGCGGGCGGCAGCGGACACGAACGTGTGGATCGCCGGCCGGCCGCGCCGCAGCATCGGCACGATGTCGCCTTCGGGGTCGGCCGCGGTGAGCGGGCCCATCTCCAGGAACCTGGTGACCCCGGCGGCTCGCAGCGCCGCCATCGCACGGTCGAAGCGGACCGTGTGCCGCATCTGCCTCGCCCAGTAGTCGGGCGAGCGGAGCACCTCGGGATCCACGACCTCTCCGGTGAGCGCGGAGACGAACGGGATGGTCGGCGGCTGGAACGTCACCTCGGCGAGCGCGGCCCGGAACGCGGCGCTCGCCTCCTCCATGTGCGCCGAGTGGAACGCATGGCTGACCTGGAGGGACCTGGTACGGAAGCCGCGTGCGGCCAGTACGGCGGCGGCCTGCTCGACGGCGCCGCGGTCTCCCGACAGGACCAGTGAGCCGGCGCTGTTGACGGCCGCCAGCTCCACCCGGCCGCCGAAGCCGGCGAGCGCCGGAGCGACCTCGGACTCCGTCGACTGGACGGCCACCATCGCGCCGTCCGGCGCCGCCGAGCCCATGAGCCGGGCGCGGGTGGCGATGAGCTTGCAGGTGTCGTGGAGGTCCCAGAGTCCAGCGATATGGGCCGCGGTGAGTTCTCCGAGGGAGTGCCCGGTGAGGTAGTGAGGGTGAATGCCGTGGTGCTGTGCGGTTCGCGTGAGGGCGAGGCCGATGGCGAAGAGCGCGGGCTGGGTGTTGGCGGTGTGGTGAAGGTCGCCGGCGTTGGCGAGGATGGCCTGAAGGGGCGGTTCGAGATAGGGCTGGAAGGCTTCGGCCAGTTCGTCGAGTGTCGCGGTGTAGGTGGGGTCGGTGCCGTAGAGCTCGCGGCCCATGCCGGGGTACTGACCGCCCTGGCCGCTGTAGACGAACGCGGTCCTCCCGGGTTCGGCGCTGCCTCGGCGGAGGTTCGGTGCCGCCGCGTCCTCGGCGAGGGCACTGAGCGCGGGCAGCAGCGCGGCCCGATCGGTGGCGACGATGGCGGCCCGATGGGGAAGGTGAGCACGGCGTGTGGCCAGGGTGTGCGAGACCCTCTCGGGTGCGAGATCCGGGTTCGCGGCGAGGTGGTCGTGCAGGTGCCGGGCCTGTGCCCGGAGCGCGGGCCGGGTGGCGGCCGAGAGCAGGACCGGCAGCGGCATGCCCTGGCCGCCCGCCGGCGCGGCTGCGCGGCCCTCGGGTCGCTGGAGGATGAGATGCGCGTTGGTGCCGCTGATCCCGAAAGAGGAGACGGCCGCGCGCCGGGGCCGGTCGGCCGATGGCCACTCGACCGCTTCGGTGAGCAGCCGCAGATCTCCGAGGGCCCAGTCGACGTGGGGGCTGGGCTCGTCGACGTGGAGGGTCCGGGGAAGCAGCCCGTGTTCGAGGGCGAGGACCATCTTGATGATCCCGGCGATGCCTGCGGCGGCCTGGGCGTGCCCGATGTTCGATTTGACGGACCCGAGCCACAGCGGTCGTCCGGCCCGGTCCCGCCCGTACGCGGCCAGGAGCGCCCGGGCCTCGATCGGGTCACCGAGCGTGGTGCCGGTGCCGTGCGCCTCCACCGCGTCGATGTCGCCGGGCGCCAGCCGGGCGTCGGCCAGCGCGGCCCGGATCACCTGCTCCTGCGCGGGTCCGTTCGGCGCGGTCAGGCCATTGCTCGCCCCGTCCTGGTTGATCGCCGAGCCGGGGATGACGGCCAGCACCCGATGCCCGTTCCGCTCCGCGTCCGACAGCCGTTCGAGCAGGACGAGCCCGGCCCCCTCCGCGAGCCCGAAGCCGTCGGCCGAAGCGGCGAAGGCCTTGCAGCGGCCGTCGGGTGCCAGCCCCCTCATCCGGCTGAACTCGATGAACATGCCGAGCGTCGGCATGACCGTCGCACCGCCGGCCAGCGCCAGGGAGCATTCGCCGCCACGCAGCGCCTGACAGGCCAGGTGCACGGCCACGAGCGACGACGAGCAGGCCGTGTCCACCGTGACCGCCGGCCCCTGGAGGCCCAGCGTGAAGGCCAGCCGGCCCGAGGCGACGCTCAGCGCCCCGCCGGTCAGGACATGGCCTTCGAGATCCGGAGGCGCCTCGTCCAGCCGGGGGCCGTAGTCCAGGGCCATCGCGCCGACGAACACCCCGGTACGGGTGCCGCGCAACGTGCCCGGATCGATCCCCGCACGCTCCAGCACCTCCCACCCGAGTTCCAGGAGCACGCGCTGCTGGGGATCCATGGCCGTCGCCTCGCGCGGCGAGATGCCGAAGAACGCCGCGTCGAAGTCCGTCACGCTTTCAAGGAGGCCGGCGTCCCGCTGGTAGAAGCGCCCCGGCCGGCCGGGCGCCGGGTCGTAGCGCCCGTCGACGTCCCAGCCTCGGTCGCGCGGGAAGGGCGTCACGGCGTCCCGCCCGGCCAGCACCAGTTCCCACAATCCTTCCGGTGACCGCACGCCCCCGGGGAATCTGCAGCTCATCGCGACGACGGCGATCGGCTCGCCGGCCGCCGCCGGCACCTCGGCGGGGACCGCCGCGCCCTGATCGCCGGACAACACGGTGGCGAGGTGGCGGGCGGCTCGCGCCGGAGTCGGATGGTCGAAGACCAGCGTCGCGGGCAGCCGCATCCCGACCGCGGCGCTGAGCCGGTTCCGCAGGTCCAGCGCGATCACCGAGTCGAAGCCCGCGTCCCAGAAGGACCGGTCCGCGGTGACGGTGCCGCCGCCCAGCGACGCGGACGCCTCCCCGAGCACCAGATCGACCAGTACGTCGTGCCGCGCGCGATCCGGCAGCCCGGCGAGCCGATCCCGCAACGCCGGGACCGGCGGCGAGGACGATCCGGCCGCGGGCGCCCGGAAGAGATCGTCGGGCAGCTCGGCCCCGCGGACGCCGAGCCCCTCGAACGCCACCGGCCAGGACACCGGCGTCCCACGGACGTGAAGTTCGGCCAACGCCTCGAAGAACCGCGGCAGACCGCCCTCGAAACGACGGGTCGTGCCCACGACCACGGCGTCCGGAGCGCTCTCCTGCACCCCTATGGTCAGCACCGGATGCGGGCTGATCTCGACGAACGTGCGATCGCCCGGCTCGGCCAGCCGCCGCACGGCGGTCGAGAACCGCACGGTGTCGCGGAGGTTGCGGCACCAGTACGCGGCGTCCAGCTCCGCGGTGTCCAGGAACGTCCCGGTCACCGTCGAGAAGAAGCGCACCGCCGACGACCGGGGCCGGATCGGCCGCAGCGCCTCAAGGAGCCGATCGTGGACGGCGTCGATGTGCGGCGAGTGCGCGGCGACGCCGACCGGGATCAGCCGGGCCCGCACGCCGGCGCCCTGGAGGGTGTCGACCAGCGCCCGTACCGGCTCGGCGTCACCGGACACGACGGTCCAGCTCGGCCCGTTGACGGCGGCCACCCCGACCCGGTCATCGGTGAGCCGAGGCGTCAGTTCGCCGGCCGGCAGCGGTACGGACGCCATCTCGCCCTGGCCGGCGAGCTCGGCCTGCAACCCGCTCCACAGCGCGACGATCCTCGCCCCGTCCGCGAGCGAGAGCCCGCCCGCGACGCAGGCCGCCGGGATCTCGCCCAAGCTGTGCCCCACGACCGCGGCCGGCTCGACTCCATGGGCCCGCCACAGCGCGGCGAGCCCCATCATCATGGCGAACAGCGCCGGCTGCACCACGTCGACCCGATCGAGGGACGGCGCGTCGCCCGTTCCCCGCAGCACATCATGGAGCGGCCAGCCGACATGGGGAGCCAGCGCCTCAGCGCAGTCGTCGATCGCTTCGCGGAACACCGCCGACGAGTCGAGGAGCTCGCCGCCCATGCCGCACCACTGCGGACCCTGACCGGGAAAGACGAAGACGACCTCCCCCGCCTCACGCGCCACGCCCCGCACCACCGCGTCCCGGTCCTGGCCGGCCGAGCCCTGGCCTGTGCCGAGCGTGGCCAGGGCCTGGAGCGCGGTGGTGCGGCCGGTGACGACGACGACGGCGCGGTGCGGGCCGGACGATCCTCTGGCGACCAGTGCCCGGCCCGCTTCGGCCGGGGTCAGCTCGGGGCGGGCCGCCAGGTGCCGGTGCAGCCGATCGGCCACGGCGCGCAGGGCGGTGCCGTCGGTCCCGGAGAGCAGCCACGGTACGGGGACGGCTGCGGATTCGGACGTCATGCGGCTCGATGCCCCCTCGATCTGATGGAGTACCACGATGGCCGGGCCCGGTAGACCGCCGATCGAGCGCTTCTAGCTCTCCGGGACGCCTCAGACGACCTGGAAGTTGGCCATCATCGCCATGTCCTCGTGCTCCAGGTTGTGGCAGTGGTGCAGGAAGCGGCCCCGGTAGTCGTCGAAACGGACGATCACCGCGGCGGCCTGGGCCGGACGCAGGTCGATGGTGTCCTTCCAGCCGGCGTCGTAGGGTCCCGGGCCGCCGCGGTCCCGGCCGAGCACCTGGAAGTGGCCGAGGTGAAGGTGGACCGGGTGCTGGAAGTCGCTGATGAACCGCCAGACCTCGACATCGCCGAGCCTCGGGTCCGTGTCGACCCGGGCGGGGGCGAACCGGTGGCCGTTGATGGTCCAGGCGTCCCCGGTGCGCCGGTACACGAAGGTCCGCCGCACGGTACCGCCGGAGGCGACCAGCGGCTCGATCGAGGAGAGCCGTCCCGGGACCCGGCTGTCATCGCGGGCCCGCCGCACGACCCGGAAGCGCATCACGTCATGGGCCGGGCCGCGGCCCAGCAGGTTGCGCAGGGTCACCGGCTCGCCGACCCGGTAGCGGGAGAAGTCGACGACGACCTCGCAGCGCTCCGCCGGGGCGAGACCGATCGAGTCATGGCGGCGCGGGGCCGCCAGCAGCCCGCCGTCCGAGCCGATCTGCACCAGGCCCGAGCCGCCGGGCGGCGCCGGATCCAGGGCGAGCCGGTAGCGGCGGGCGTTGGACGCGTTGAGGAACCGGAACCGGTAGCGGGCCGCGTCGACGTCGAGCACCGGCCAGGGAGCACCGTTGACGAGCACCACGTCCCCCAGCACGCCCTGGTGGTAGCCGCCCCGGACGCCGGGTTCGTGCAGACCGCTGGGGTCGAGCGCCGGGTAGCGGAACGCCCCGTCGGCGGTGAAGGCCCGATCCGTGATCATCAGCGGGATGTCGCGATCGCCCTTCGGCAGCGGCAGCGCGTCCTCCTCGTCGTCGTGCACGAGATGGAACCCGGCGAGGCCGCGCCATACGGACGATCCGGTGAAGCCCATCCGGTGGTCGTGGTACCAGAGGGTCGCGGCACGCTGCCGCAGCGGGTAGACGTAGTCGCGGACGCCGTGCGTCACGACCGCCGCCGGGTCCGGCGCGTGCATCGGATGCGTCGGGTCCATCGGCATGGCCGTGGCCCAGGCGTCCGGCAGCACCAGGTCGGTGGGGTAGCCGTCGCTCGACGCCGGAGTGTGGCCGCCGTGCAGATGGACCACGGTCGGGACGGGCAACCGGTTGTGGTGCCGTACGACGGTGGTGCGGCCGCTGCGCGAGACGATCGTCGGACCGGGGAAGATCCCCTCGTATCCCCAGATCTCGGTGCTTGCACCGGGCAGGATCTCATGCGCGGCGGGACGCTGCGTGAGCTCGTAGTGGTCGGTCGTCGCGGTCCGGCGCGGCACCGCGACGGGCGGAACGGGCAGCGGCACGCGGAACGGCTCGGGCAGCGGCCGGGCGCTGCGCATCTGGAGGCCGAGCTCGCCGGAGGACGCCAGCCACGGGACGGCGGCGCCCACCGCTCCCGCGCCCGCCGCGCCGCCCAGCACGCCGAGGAACCTGCGCCGCGAGGGCCGCCCGCTCATCCGATCGGTCCCGGCGCCTGCTCCGGCGCCTGCTCCGGCGCCTGCTCCGGCGCCTGCTCCGGCGCCGGCCCCGGCGGCTGCCAGAGCCGTCTGGTGAGGTGGACCAGCCAGACCACGAGGAGGACGCCGACCGGGATGTGCAGGCCGAGGACGCGGTGCAGGCCCAGGTAGAACTGGAGCCCTTCGACGGCCAGGATCCGGGCCCCGGCCCGGATCGGCCAGGCCGGTCCGCCGAGGCGCCGGTAGACGGCGGCGGCGACGATCTGCAGACCGGAGATGATCAGAACGGCGGTGCCGACGAGCCGGTGGAACTGGAGCATCGCGTAGTCGCCGGACAGGAACCTGCCTGCTAGGACGGGCTGGGCGAGCACGGCGAGCAGGTGCGCCACGGCGAGGGACCGCAACGTCCACCCGGCCGCCCTGAACGACTTGCCACCCCTGGGAAGCGTGGATTCGGCCGCGTGCTTCTCCACTGCTTCCTCTCCGGGCTTCCTTCCGCGGATGACGGATCCGTACGTTAGTCGCCGTCGATGTCCCGGCCGAGGATGTCGGCCCACAGAGCCCGCTCCTGCCCGCTGGGCCTGTGGGCGGCGACCAGCCGCTCCGGATGCCCTGGCGGCGGATCCGCCGCGGGAGGCGGGTCCGGGACGGCCTCCGGGACGCGGCGGGCGGCCGGGCTCATGGCGTAGCGGATCGCCGTGTCCTCGCCGCTCATCAGCACCGCGATGACGCCGGTCTGCTTCCACAGCTCGCGGAGCACCCGGCCGGTGGCGCGCCGCGCTCGCGCGGCCCGGCCGTTCACAGCGGCGGGTTGCCGTGCTTGCGCGACGGCAGGTCGGTGCGCTTGGACCGCAGTACCGCGAGGGACCGGATGAGGACCGAGCGGGTCTCGGCCGGATCGATCACGTCGTCGACGAGGCCCCGCTCGGCTCCGTAGTAGGGATGCATGAGCTCCTGCCTGTACTCCTTGATCAGCCTGGCCCGGGTCGCCTCCGGGTCGTCGGACTCGGCGATCTCCCGGCGGAAGATCACGTTGGCCGCGCTCTCCGCGCCCATCACCGCGATCTCGTTGCCCGGCCAGGCGAAGGCGAGGTCGGCGCCGACCGACCGGGAGTCCATGACGATGTACGCGCCGCCGTACGCCTTGCGCAGCACCAGCGATATCCGGGGCACGGTCGCGTTGCAGTAGGCGTAGAGCAGCTTGGCGCCGTGCCGGATGATGCCGTCGTGCTCCTGGTCGATGCCGGGCAGGAAGCCGGGCACGTCGACCAGGGTGACCAGCGGAATGCTGAAAGCGTCGCACATCTGGACGAAGCGGGCGGCCTTCTCGGATGCGTGGATATCGAGCGCGCCGGCCATGTGCTGCGGCTGGTTGGCGACCACGCCGACGACGTGACCGTCCAGCCGGGCCAGCACGCACAGGACGTTCGGCGCCCAGGCGGCGTGCACCTCGAAGGAGTCCGTGTCGTCGTCGGCGATCTCGGCGATGACGTCGCGCATGTCGTACGAGCGCTGCGGATCGGCGGGCACGATGTCGAGCAGGGCGGAGGTGCGCCGGTCGGCCCGATCGGCGGACAGCCGGTGCGGGGGGAGCTCCCGGTTGTTGGACGGCAGCAACGACAGCAGATAGCGCACGTCCTCCAGGCAGCTCGGCTCGTCCTCGTACAGGAAGTGCGCCACGCCCGAGGCCGCGGCGTGCACCTCGCCGCCACCGAGCCGGGCGTGCGAGACCTGTTCGCCGGTGACGGCTTGCACCACGTCCGGCCCGGTGACGAACATCTGCGACGTCTCGCGGACCATGAAGACGAAGTCGGTCAGCGCGGGGGAGTAGGCGGATCCCCCGGCGGACGGCCCGAGCATCACCGAGATCTGCGGGATCATGCCCGAGCTCTGGACGTTGCGCTGGAAGATGCCGCCGAAGCCGGCCAGCGCGGTGACCCCTTCCTGGATCCGTGCGCCCGCACCGTCATTGAGCGAGACCAGGGGCGCCCCCGCGGTCAGCGCGAGGTCCATCACCTTGTGGATCTTCTCCGCGTGCGCCTCGCCCAGCGCACCGCCGAAGATCCGGAAGTCGTGGGCGTACACGAAGACCGTGCGGCCGAAGACAGTTCCCCAGCCGATGACGACCCCATCGGTGTAGGGGCGCTTGGTCTCCAGCCCGAAGCCGGTTGCGCGGTGCCTGCGCAGCGGCTCGATCTCGGTGAACGAGCCGTCGTCCAGCAGGAGGGCCAGGCGCTCGCGGACGGTCAGTTTGCCCTTGGCGTGCTGGCGTTCCGTCCCCGCCGGACCGGGTCCCTCGCGGGCCTCCTCCTTGCGCCGGGCGAGCTCCATGGTCCCGTGGTCGGCTGCTTCACGGCTTGTGACGTCCATCTGTCCTCACCCGTTCAGACGTCAGAGCCGGTAGAGGAGCATCCGGGCCGTGTAGTGGTTGTCGGAGAGCCGCGGCCCGCTGCCTGCGACGGTCAGCCAGTAGACGCCTTCCATGCCCTCGTAGCGGCCGTCGAGCCCGGTGGCGAACAGGGGGATCTCCTTGCCCACGGCCATCTGCTCGTTCATGTCGAACAAGCCGGTCAGCCGGACCGTGCCATCGGTGAAGCGGTGCCGGTCGCGCACCCGCCCGAAGACGTGACCGTCGGAGGGGCGGACGTGGACGACCTCCACCGTGCCCGTCGCCGTGCCGACGAGCGCCCCGGCGGTGTCGAAGACCTCGTCCTGGTAGGTGCTGGACAGGCCGATGAACAGTTCGGAGCCGTCGGCGTTGTCGTAGGTCAGGTCCACCACGCGCTCCACCAGCTCGTCCAGCACGACGCAGGTACCAGTGCCCTGGCGGACCTTCCGATCGGGGGCCGGAGCGTCGACTCGGCTCTCGGGCATGGTGGCTCGCCTCCTGGTGGTGATCGCTGCAGGCACGATCGGAGCATGTCGGGGATCTCTGGTGGCGGAGTCGAGCGCCTCTGTACCCGCCGACGCGGGCGGCCAGGGGCGGGGCGGGTTCCCGGGAGCTCGCTCAGTGGCCGCGCCGGGCCGGGCGGCGGGCGTTCGGGAGCAGCAGCGCGGGAATGATCATCACCGCGGAGAAGGCGAATGCGACCCAGAAGGTGTGCTGGAAGGCGTCGCACACCACCGACACCACGTGCGCCCGATCCGCCTTGATGGACGAGAGCCCGTGCAATCCCTCGCCGGAGGTGCCGGGGAAGGAGTCGTCGATGTACCTCGTCAGCAGGATCGCGAACAGCGCGCTGCCGAACGACCCCCCGACCTGCCGGGTGACGTTGTAGACGCCGCTGGCCCTCGGCACCGTCTCGGCCGGCAGCGCGGAGTAGGTCGCCACCATGGTCGGGGTGTTGGACGATCCCAGGCCTATGCCCATGACGAACAGCACCACGCACAGCCAGACGTACGACGTGTCCGGGGCCACCTGGGTGAACGCGGCGGTGCCGAGCAGGAAGCACGCCAGCCCGATGAGCATCGGCAGCCGGGAGCCGACCTTGTCGATGAGCCGGCCCATGATGGGGATCGACACGGCCGCGCCGAAGCCCATCGGCACCACCAGCAGCCCCGTCGTCAGCGGGCTCTCACCCCGGACCACCTGGTAGTAGAGGGGGACGAGCAGCATCGCGCCGTACATCCCCATGCCGAGCAGCAGGGTGATGACGGACGCGTTGGCGAACACGCGGTTGCGATAGAGCCGCACGTCGATGACGGAGGCCTCGCCGCGCCGCGCGCTGTAGAGCACGAACGCGGTGAGCAGCACCGCGCCGCCGACCAGGCAGCCGAGCACGGTGGTGCCGCTGAACCCGCCGGACGAGCCGGCCTTGGACAGGCCGTACAGCAGCATGACGAGCCCGCCGGACAGGAGCACCAGGCCCGGCAGGTCGAGGCGCCCGGCCCGCCGGATCGGCGGCGTGCCGGGCATCAGCCGCACGGCCAGGTAGAACGCGAGAAGCCCGATCGGCGGATTGATGAAGAAGATCCACCGCCAGGAGACATGCTCGACGATCAGGCCTCCGACGATCGGGCCGAGCGCCGGTCCGAGCAGGATCGCGATGCCCATGAAGGCCATCGCCCGGCCCATCCGCTTCGGACCCGCGGTGGTGGCCAGAGCGGCCTGCCCGACCGGCATGATCATCCCGCCGCCGAGCCCCTGGACGACCCGGAACGCGATCAGGCTGCCCACGTTCCACGCGCATCCGCACAGCACCGAGCCGATCGTGAACCCGCCGAGGGCGACCAGCCAGACCGGTTTCGCGCCGAAGCGATCGGTGGCCCACCCGCTGAGCGGGATCACCACCCCGAGGGACAGCAGGTACGCGGTCACCACCCACTGGATGGCGGGCAGTGACGCGCCGAGTTCGGTGCTGAGCGTGTTGAGCGCGACATTGACCACGGTGGCGTCGAGCGCGGGCATCAGCACGCCGATGACCACCACGAGCGCCAGCTGGTAGAGCTGCCGGTCGAACTTCTCGCCCGAGCCGGTGTCGGCCGCTGAGGTCCTGGGCGTAGTGGACACGGATGAGTCCTCGCTAGAACGAAGCGGGTATGACCGCCGCTTGACCCAATTTGCATCGGACAGCAACTAGCTTGAATCTCAACCTAATCTAAGTCAAGCTTTCCGATAGGATCGGGGCATGCAGGAGCTCGGTTCCAGTGCCGAAGGCACGGCCCCCGAATCGGTCGGCGGCACTCTCGACGCTCGGACCAGCGAGACGGCCGACCTGATCATCCGGCTCATCCGGCGGATGCGCGCCCCCAAGGACGACTCTCCGGCCGTGGACGAGCTCAAAGCCCAGCTCGGCCGATCCGGACTCGCCCGCCGGCATATGACCGCGCTGGTCGCCATCGCGCTCAACGAGCCGCTGAGCGTCGGCGAGCTCGCCCCGCACCTGGCGCTCAGCCCGACCACCACCAGCCAGCTCGTCAACGAGCTCAACCGGGCCGGGCTCGTGGACCGGCGTGAGGACGACACCGACCGGCGGCGCACCATCGTCGCCCTGCCCCCGCACTACCGAGCCATGATCCTTCCCTTCGCCCAGCGGCGGCTGTCCGCCATCCGCCGCGCCCTGAGCGCGATGCCGGCGGCAGAGCAGGAGATCTTCCTTCGTGGATTCCGGCTCCTGGTCGACGTGGCGGAGGAGCCGGACCCCGATGCCGGACAGCCCCGGACGACGCCCGGCCGATCGTCCAGTGGCGTGCAAGAGCCGCACTAGAACATCTTCCGATGCTGGCTCCCCGGGAAGGAGCCCTCATGGACACAGACCTGCACAGCCGTGGCCCCAGCCGTAGGCAGATGCTGAAAGCCGTCGCCCTGACCTCGGCGGTGACGAGCAGCGGGGCGGTCCTGCTCGCTCCCGCCGCTCCGGCGGCCGCGGCCGACTTCAACTTCGACACCGGCAACGCCGCCAAGGAACTCCTCAACCGGGGCGGCGCCGGGCTGGCGGGCATCGACCCCATGGACGCCACGATCCTCATCCGCCTGACCTGCCTGCTGGCCAACGCATGGTTCGACGCGATCGCGCCGTACCACCGGTCGGCGGTGGGCGTCTACTCGAAGCTCGGCCGCCGCCCGGTGAGCGAGTCCGCGACGCACCGGCAGCGCAACATCGCTCTGCTGTACGCGAGCAACAAGGTGCTCGGCGCCTTCCCCCTCTTCACCGCCCAGTCACGTGCCGTCCTGTCCCAGGTGGGGCTGGACCCGGACGACGACCAGGAGAACACCACCACGCCCATCGGCATCGGCAACCTCGCGGGCAAGGGAATCCTCGCCAACAAGCTGAACGACGGGATGAACCAGCTCGGCTACGGAGGCGGCCGCAAGTACAACCCGCAGCCGTTCGCCGACACCACCGGATACCGTCCGGTGAACACGGCGTACGAGCTGAGCCATCCCTCGCGCTGGCAGCCCAACGTGCTGGCCAAACAGGTGGAGCTGGGCACGTACCAGATCCAGCAGTTCGTGACGCCGCAATTCGGCGGCACCAAGGCGTACACCTTCCGCGACCCCGCCCGGTTCCTCCTGCCGCCGCCCAGAAAGAGCGACTACACGCACAACCGTGCCGCCTACCGGGCCCAGGCGGACGAGATCCTCTCCGCCTCCGCGGCGTTGACCGACGAACTCAAGATGAAGGTCGAGCTCTTCGCGGACAAGCGGGTGCTCGGTGCCTCGACCGCCGCGACAGCGGTCGGCCTGGACTTCGACGCGTACTTCCACTACTACCTCACGACGAACATCGCCGCGTACGACGCGGCGATCGCCGCCTGGTACAACAAGCTGCACCACGACTCGGTCCGCCCGTTCAGCGCCATCCGCTTCCTGTACGGAGGCTCTCCGGTGACGGCCTGGGGCGGCCCCGGCAAGGGCACGGTGCACGACATCCCCGGCCGCGACTGGTGCAGCTACGTCAACACTCCAGACCATCCCGAGTACCCATCGGGCTCGACCGCGCTGTGCGGTGCCCACGCGCAGGCCGCGCGGCGCTTCCGCGGGACGGACGCGATGTCCTTCTCCCAGACCTACGCGGCCGGCTCCTCGCAGATCGAGCCGGGCATCACCCCCGCCAAGGACCTCACTCTGAGCTGGAGCAACTGGTCCACCTTCGACCACGATTGTGGCATGTCCCGGCTCTGGGGCGGGGCGCACTTCAGGTCGTCGATCGAGGCATCCAGGCAGATGAGCCCCCGCATCGGCGATCTGGCGTACGAGTTCGTCCAGCGCCATGTACGAGGAGAGGCGACCTAGAACCCCGCACGATCCCACCGGTACGAACGACGTCCAGGTGGCCGGTGAGCCCACCGTACGCAAGACCCGGTCGCGCCGGCGATCGCCTCGCCACTGCCAGAGATGGCCAGGCAAGGCGCTGAAGACAGGCCGCCAGATGCCACCAGGGACGTCGGGGCCTCGCACATCGCTCACGCCCAGACGGCCAGACCGCAGTGGCCGGGGAAGCAGATGAGCGAGCGCGAGTGTTCCGCAACGGCACAGGTAGATCGAGACTATGACCGCCCAGCCCGAGGAACCGTCCGCGCCGCGCGATCCCGGCGAGGATCCAGCCGCGATCTACGACGCTCTCCCACGGTCACACCGGGAACAGTTCCGGGCCGAGTATGACCAGGCGCTGGACGCCGCGCACGACCTGGCGCGCTTCGAGCAGGTTCGAACTCTGCTCCAGCAGTGGCGCCTCCGAGCCATCGCCTACGCCCGTCCCGGCTACGAAGAGGCCGTCCAGGACGCCCTACAGGGCCGTGAGGACGCCTTCGTGCGGTACACGCCGCCGGGCTGGGAAGGCCGGATGCGACCTACGCCTTCGACGGCTTCCACGGCCGGGCGCTGTCACCTTCCTCCCCCGGCTCCGACGAGACCTGCACCTAGCGCGGACGGGTTCTGTCAAGGGTGGCGAAGCCATCACGGAGTGACGCCCGAAGGGCGCCCTTGATGGGTTCCGTCCGCCGCCATCCTCGACAGCTCGGGGCCAGGGGAGCCCGCACTCTTCCAGCCCAACCGACAACACACCTCAACCCACTTGGCGATGCGGCAGAAGGCCGATAGGGATGCCTCATGGCCTTGTAGCGCAGGCATAAGGACTACATCGCCATCCGTGAATGGGAGACGCGCATGGCGGCACTCCTGCGCCAGGTGACGGATCGGCTGACTGATGACCAACCTCGCAGGGGCAAGGAGTTCCTCGCGCATACAGCTCTGGCGAGTGAGCTGGGGGCCGAAGTCCTCGCCCGCGTCGGGCGGAGCCTCGACTACTGCCCATAGCGGCGGCGCGCCCCCTGGAGGGCGGACGGGGCGAGGCCGACGGATGCGTCGCGATGCGCGTCGGCGAGTGGGTCGATTGGGATCGTCCGGCGGCGGTGCTGCTGATCGCGGTCCTGCACTTTGTGACCGACGAAGAAGATCCGGCCGCCATCGTGGTTGCTCTGCGCTGGCTGGCTCGGGCTTCGGTCCTCATGTCGGCGTTGGAGGAGTCGAAGATGATCGGTAAGGCGCTCACCGCCTGCGCGACCAACCTCGATGGGAAGCAGCTTGAACCAGCGTACTACCGGCGGCGTCGGCGCGCGTTCTACGGCGCTCTGAAGTTCGCCGTGCGGGAGAAGCAACTTTCGGCGAATTCGCTCGACGACGTGCGCGAGGCTGATTGGAAGGCGGCGGAAGTGGCTCACGCGGTCGACCGGCGGCGCGTTCCGAATCCCGGTCAGGTCGCCGTGCTGCTGGACACGATCCGGTCTGTGGGCAAGACGCAAGGTCCCCGCTTGGTCGCTGCCTTCGGCTGCATGTACTACGGCATGATGCGGCCGTCAGAAGCGATCAACCTCCGCAAGGACAACTGCGTCAGGTTGCCTGAAACCGGCTGGGGCCTGCTGGAGCTGGACGAGAAGTGCCCGCTCCAGACTGGATCGCTACCTGGTACGAGGTCGAACCTGGCGCCCCCTGTTCGTGAGGCGCCGGCGGTTCTGGATCGACGGCAATCCATCACAGCTAGCGGACAGCTACTACCTCCTGGACCTGGTGAAAGGCACGCGCATCACCGAGGAGAACACTGGGCCAGGAGGTGGCTACCGAGTCCTCGAAGAACTCGGCTACCCGCTGACGCGGGTGCGCGAGGAGGTCGCGATCAGGATGCCGACTCCCGACGAAGTCCGCGCGCTGGGCTTGAGCCTGGGACACCAGTCGCCGAACTGCATAGGGTCTCGTTCTCAGGAGACAAGCCGATTGAGGTGCTGCAAGGCATCCTCGCCGGTGACCGATACGTCTTCTGCTACGACATGCCGGTGAACGACTGACGGTTAGGGGAGCGGCATGGTGCGTCACGCCTGGACAGGCGCTGAGGCGTGATGTTGCCGGTACGCGTGTGCACCGCAGAACGCCCCGGCGATGACGGCTGCTCGGAGGACCGTGTCTTCGCCCGGCCTAACGCTGTGGTCGTCCTCGACGGCGTCAGCCCCCTGCGGCCAGAAGGACCTAGGGACGGCTGGTACCCGGACGCTCTCGGGCAGCGAATCCTCGACCTCTTGGACAGCGATCCCTCTGCAGACCTACCCGACGTACTCGCGACCGCTATCGATCACGTCGCAGCAAAGCACTCGCTCGTACCTGGCGAGTCGCCGGCCAGCACAGTGGCGATCATCAGGTGGGATGACCACCACATCGACGGCCTCGTCCTCGGAGACAGCCCGATCGTCATGTTCGGCCGAGATGGCAGCGTGGACGTCCTACGAGATGTACGACACGAGACTGTCGTCGCCGAGCTGCGGCGCGAAGCTCGCCAGACCATCGAGGGCCTGAACACGCTCGACGACCTCATCCGCGCGACCCGGCCCGCGAAGCTGGCCCGCATGAACCGCGACGGCGGCTACTGGATAGCAGAGGCGACGCCCGAGGCCGGCCACCACGCCATCCTCCGCCAATGGCCGGTCAACAGCATCCACGCTGTGGCAGCCATGACCGATGGCGTCAGCTGTGGTGTCGAGGACTACGGCGTTCCCCCATCGTGGCCGGCTGCCCTCACCCTCGCCCTGAGCGACGGATTGCAGGCGCTCCTGGCCGTCATCCATGACGCCGAGGCCACCGACAAGGACCGCCAGCGCTGGCCACGCCCAAAGACCCACGACGACAAGGCGGCTGCGCTCGTCGCGTTCTCACACACGCACGTCACCTGGGACGACAAGCAATGACCGCTCTTCCACGCCATTCAGTCGCCGTCGCCGGCATCGTCATCGACGACCAGGGCCGGGCCCTCCTCATCCGGCGTCCGGAGAACGGCCGCTGGGAGCCGCCAGGCGGAGTCCTCGAACTCGAAGAGACCTTCGCCGACGGCGTGCGCCGCGAGGTCAAAGAGGAGACCGGCCTCGATGTCGAGCCGGAAGCGCTCACGGGGATCTACAAGAACATGGCCCGCGGCATCGTGGCCCTCGCCTTCCGCTGCCGTCTCTTGGGCGGCACCCTGACGACGAACCCCGAAGCAGACGCGTTCCGCTGGGCTTCTCCAGACGAGGTCGCGACCCTGACGAACGAGGTCTTCGCCTATCGCATCCTAGACGCCTATCGCGACGACCCGACGCCAGCTTTGAGAGACCATGACGGCGTCAACCTGATCCGTTCGTCAGAAGGTTCAGGGGCCGGGGCGCATGAGCGTTCTCAGGCGGATGCTTGAACTTCGGCTTCGTAGTTCGCTTAAAAGCGGAAGCCGAACAGTCCACCATCGGCATAAGCATCGGTCAGACGAACTGGCAGAACTCTGTCTTTTGCGTCATAACCGCGGTTGGTAGCCTTGGCGAGGTCATCGCTATTGAGAGTTGCGACGTACTGGATCTCTTCGGCCTCGGCAACTTCTGCTGCGAGCTCTAGAGCAGCTTTTAGCTGGCGGTCGTCCACGCCATCGAAGAGATGACTGTCATGAACCAGGAAATTTGGCCCGCGTCCATGTCGATGTGCGATAGTGGCAACAGTTAAGTCAAAACAAAAAATAACCATGTTGCCAATCCCTCGACTCTCGTCACTGTCGATGCGCGGGGTGATTTTTACGCTATTTCTTCCAGCTTCGATCGCCAGATATCCACTCCTCTCTTCTCCGTAAAGTTTTTTGGCGAACTGATCGAAGAGCAAGGTAGCTTCACGTATGCGTCCAGCCCGCTCCTCCAAATCAGTTGCCATCTGCTCTTCCACTTCAAGGCGCATAGAAGCGATCTGCCGAGCGCTCGCTTCCAAGGCTTGTGCAGCCGTAAGCCGGTTCCGAAGTGCTTCCAGCGAGGCCTGCTCTTGTGCATATGCGCGTTGCAAAGTGGTCAAGGCTTCGAGTGCGCCGCCTTCATTGAGTTCTTGAAGGATTCGAGATTGCTCTGCGCCTAGCCGTTCCCGTTCCTGCCGGCGCTCAGCCAAGCGATTCTGAATAGAAGCGATTTCTTCGCCCAGGTAGCGACGACGGTTCCGGACAATTGATTCATGAAAATTCTGGACATCCTCGAAGCGTTGGCGAACATGCTCGTTTAGGATGACCCCCAGTTCTCGATAGACGGGCTCCAGATATCTTACTTCCGTATCGCTGGTTTCCCTAACGGCAGCTTCGAGGTCTTCTAGGTTGCGGCGATCTATGACGTCTTGATTTGAGAGCTGTCGTATCTGTGCGGTTAGCTGATCGGCGCGGGACTTTAGTGCCTCGTATTCGGGCACAACGCGGAAGGAGCTTATCTGCTCTTCCAATCTCGCTACGCGTGCCTCGGCAATGGTAATTTGCCCTCGCAGTTCCGCTGTGTTCCCTACTATGCGCCCCCAGACCGGGTCATTTACGGCCTGCCTGAGCTGTTTTCGTGTCGCCTCCCGAGCGGCGATGTCCTTGTATTTTGAGGCCAATTGCCAATCAAGACCAAGAAGGTAGGCGAGATTCGTAGTGGCTTCTACCTCAGCTTGTCGTGAATGAACTCTGATGGCTTCGTTGAAGCCATTGCTCGCGATACGGCGCATGTAATAGGAGAGCAGCGCGCGTCCGCTGATTCCAGGATGCTGTCCAGACAGATTAAAAAGGCCGGATTCGATTAGGCTGTTCCACTCGGCCAGAGTGATATGCCCAGGACCAATGTCGAGACGATTGCCGCTCTTAGCTGAGATATCCGGATCAATGATGACGCTTGTAGGGTTTGCGCCCTTGCGGCGAACAGATAGCCCATCAGTCGTGTTGGGCCAGTCAACTACGAGCCCGAATGTGATGTCCTTAAGTACCCTTCTCGTCGCTAGGTGCTTGCTTGGTCGGCTCCCCAACAGAAAATGAAGTAATTCAACAAGGCTTGATTTTCCCACTCCGTTGCGGCTGTCTGTTGTCGCGGAACTGGGAGTGGTGTCAGCCACGACAAGGTTCAAGCCAGGACGAAATTCGAGCGTCTTGAAGCGAGGATCGTCAGCCTCCAATTTACGAAGCATGGGCCTCCTCTCGGACCAGCAGCCCATCTCGAAGCTCTATCAACCCCATGGCGAAAAGGATATCTAGGGCAAGGGTGAACCAACCGAAAGAAATTGGTGCCTTGTGGCCTTGCTCGATCCTCCAGGCCTTCACCTTGTACCAGGTTTGGCTCACGGACGTAGGCTCGCTTAGTTGTTCCAGTATCTGCGCCCCGACAGACAGTAGCGCCCTGTCTGGCGCGATACCCTTTGTTGGCGTGATCACCTTGTGCTTCCTACGACATTGGGAGGCTGCCACCCCTCGGGGGGTTCTTCGAAGATATCACAACGCTCAAAGAAATACGCGAGGATAACCCAAGCTGCGCGATGCGTTTTGAAGGGCTGACGCCTATTCCCTAAAACGTACTTTTCGAGTTCGAGGAGCACGTCCTCTGGATCGTCCCAGTCGTCCTTGATTTGTTGATAGTAAGCTGAGAAGCCTCGCGCGATTTCATCGATTTCATAGACTGCCATTCGCATCTCATAATATTCGTTTATGAGATGGGTGCTTTGCATTGCCTTGATCAGGCCTTCGCGACTGTCTCCTTCGAGTTCGTTGTAATCTAGTTTGACTTCGCTGACATCGTGCACCGGCTTAAACGGGTCGGCCATCTGTGCTTGCTCTTCAAGACTCTTAAGTAGGGGAGCTAGATCCTCCATCCCAATACCAAAAACGAGTTCGTTTATCGGAATCGGGCAACCGAGGACGTCCTCCATCTGCTCCACGGAAAGATGTAGGCATTCATTCCACAGTCGACGTCGCCCTATGTGATCGATTTTCAGAGGGGCATGTTCGCGAGCCGCATTTGCCAATAGTGTAGAGATGGCCGGATGGGCTCCCCGTGTGTCATTGTGAACAAATGCAAATGTGTCGAACTGTCCATCCCGCTTGCTTTTAGCGCCCGCAAGGTCCGAAGCGAACTTGCTCTCGATTGCCGAGATGTTGAACGTTGGTGGAGCGTAGACGGCATAAAGTCTGCCGTTGTGCAAGCCGATCCCATCCGCGCTAAGATCCCCGATATTTCCGTGGGTGCGAATATCCACATAGTCAGGATAGCGTGCACTCATTATATTGTGAAAAAAATCTTCAAAAGAGTTTTCGGTCAGCTCTGACATTCTCTCCGTGAACTTGATTCGCGCATACATTCTCTGTTCAAAGGACATGCCCATCTCGACTCCTCCTGAGCTTGCCTGCTTTTAGGTTACGACCTCCGCTGCTTCGTGCAACCCCTTCATCGTGACCACGCTCCGGTGCTCATAGGGCCCGCCTGTGACCTCTGCATCATTGAGTGGGACGGTTGACCTCGGTGAGAGGTTGTCAACAGGCGAGCTCGGCAGAGGGGGGCCGGGAGTCGTCGGCCATTGACAGGACTCCATGCTGGTATGCGCTCTGAGGTGTGCGCTGATCAGCGCTTCACGCTCTGCGGCGCTGCGTACGCCGAGCAAGCGGCGAGCTAGCGCGGCGTGGCGTTGTTGTCCATAGGTTTGGCCTTTTGTGGCCGCGTTGGTGGAAGACGTCGAGAAGGCTTCTCTGATTGTGGGGCCTCGAGAGGGCGCTGGTGCTGTACCCAATTGCGTCGAAGGCGGTTCACGGTGAGCTGAGACGTTGTTCGCCGAGTCAAGATTGCTGGGGAGTTGGAGGCATGCCTTGCAGAAGGCGTCTAGGTCCAGTTGGTGGCCGTCTTCGCAGCGGACGTCGGGGCAGTGCTGGCCTCGGCGGACGAGGCGGGTGGTTACTGCTACGGCGTCGCGGATGGGGTCGGTGTCGGTGATGCGGTAGCGCCAGTGGTCCCAGTTGCGGGTGATGCGGTCGGCCAGTTCGGCTGGGGTGCGGTGCTGTAGCTCGGCGGTGAGGGCCCTCAGGATGCGCTGGGAGCCGTGTTCCGGGATGTGGCGGGTCAGCTCGGGCGGGAGCGTTAGGTAGAGGTCGATGGCGGCTCGGGGGACGCGGGTTAGGGTTCGGCGCCTTGGATGGTCTTGGTGGTGCTTGGACTTCCCGGCTTTGCCGGCTGCTCGCGTTCGCACGCTCTGGTTGTTGTAGGCGCCTTCGGCGGGAAGCGACGGTGGCTTCTCAAGGGGGTGCATAGGTAAGGGGTGTCTCCTGTGGAGTGCCAGTTGCTGCGAGGGGTGTGTGCCGCGTCCTGCTCCGGGTGAGTGCCGCTATATGAGCGGGGTTGCTGTGGGGGGCGGTGTGGTGGCGGCCGTGGGTGGCGTAGTGCTCGGCGGTCTGGGTGGCGTCCTCTTCTTCTAGGGCGACGCGAATGGAGAGCCAGCCTCCCGGGCGCGCGGTTGCCTCGATGAGCCCGGCTGTCTCCAGCTCGGCCAGGGGGCGCCTGGCGGTTGCCTGGGAGGCATTCACGGCTGCGGCGAGGCGGGCCATGGTGGCGTCGAAGGGGCGGGGCTTGCCGTTGCGGTGGGCGCGGTCTACCGCGGCTGTGTAGAGGCGCCAGGCTTCGGCTGAGATGGTGCCGGCTGGGCGGCGGCGTCCGGCCCAGACCATGTCGAGGGTCCAGGCGGGGACGGGGGCGTAGCCTTCGCCGGTCTCGCGAGGGCGGCGGAGAGCGGCGTGCAGGACGCTGCGTTTGGCGCCTCGGGGGGTGGAGCCGGAGAGGTAAGGGCCGTCGGTGGTGGGAGCTAGGAGTTGGCGGCGGGCGTCGTCCAGGGCGGTTGTGGAGGTGCCTGCTCGTTCGGCTAGGAAGTGGCGGCGGGCGATGGCGGGGGCGCGGCCGCCGTCCAGGCCGTGGGGCATCAGGGTCTCGTACATCGCCCACGTCCAGACGGCCAGACCGCTGTGGTCGGGAGAGGAGATGAGGGAGCGCGGGATCTGGACGTGGCCGCGGGGTCCCTGCCGCGGGTCGCCGGCGTCATCGGCGGTCCAGGTCGTGGGGCGCCGGAATGTCTGTTTCACCGTGAGCCCACAGATGGCAGCCGTTGGCGGCCGTCGGGTGCATAGGGCTGCACTTACGGAAAAACCCGTCCGACCTGTTTTTCCCAGGTCGTAACGGGTTTTTGCTGGTGATCTAGGCGTGCCCCCTGCAGGATTCGAACCTGCGCACACGGCTCCGGAGGCCGTTGCTCTATCCCCTGAGCTAAGGGGGCCCTTGCGCCTTGGGTGGCGCGGGTTGAAGGTTACCAGGGTTGGCGGGTCGACGCGCACCTGGGCGTTCGCCGTGCGTTGGCGGGGCGAGTCGACTAACTTCGTGGCCGTGACCGAGCCACTGGGACGCGTTCTGGTCGTCGATGACGACGAGGTGATCCGCCAGCTCATCGCCGTGAACCTGCAGCTGGAGGGGTTCGAGGTGGCGACCGCGGTGGACGGTCAGGACTGCCTGGAGAAGGTGGGCGAGGTCGCGCCGGACGTGATCACGCTGGACGTGATGATGCCGCGGCTGGACGGGTGGGTCACGGCGATCCGGCTGCGGGAGGAGCCCGCGACCGCGCACATCAGGGTCGTGATGATCACGGCGCGGGCGCAGGAGCACGATGTGCGGCGGGGGCACGAGATCGGCGTGGACGCCTACGTGACCAAGCCGTTCGACCCCAACCAGCTGATCCAGACGGTGCGGAAGCTCGCGGCGGTGTCCAGATAGTGGTCGGATAGTCTCGCGAGGGTGACGCCAGCCGATGTGAGCGACGCCCTTGGGGCCGCGGTGCGGGACGCCGTGGAGCGGGGCGTTCTTGCTGTGCCGGTGCCTGAGGAGGTGCCGGTTTTCTGCGCTGGACCCGGGGTTTTCGAGAGTCCTGTCGCGTTGAGGTTGGGTGTCGATCCGCGGGTGATCGCGGAGTGTGTGGGTGGGAGCGTTACCCCGCGGGGGTTCGTGCGGGTCGAGGTGTCCCCCGGGGCTGTGGTGGACGGGGTTCTGGGCGATCCCCGGTATGGGGTGAGGGTCGTTCCGGCTTTTTCGTGGGACGAGTGGCCCAGGACGTGGGAGAACCCCGGGTTCGCCGTCCGATATGCCTATGTGCGGGCCGGGTGGGTCGGGCGTTGGGCGTCCGAGTTGGGGGTTGGACGGGGTGTCTTCGCCGGGGGTGAGGCGGAGGAGATGGTGCTCGTCGAGGCTTTGGGGGAGTTGCCTGGACGGGCGGCTCAGGCCGAGCGGGAACGGGACGCGAGGCCGTTGGTGTTGTCCCTTGAGAGGGTCGCCGCGGCGTATCACGACGTGCATGAGCGGTGCCCGGCCGTGCCCAGGGGTGATGAGAGACCCGGGGCGGTGCATGCGGGACGCGTCAGCTTGGCGGAGGCCGCGCGCATCGCCATCGGCAACGGCCTGAACATGATCGGTGAGACCCCTAGAGAGCGACTATGAGCAGAGTTCACCCTGCCGGCCCCCGGCACGCCGACGTCCTGCCCGAGGACCACCCCGCGGGGCCGGCGGACGATCTGAACGCCCTCGATCCGCATATCTGGCCGCGCAGCGCCGGGCGGACGGACGGCGCGATGACCGTGGGCGGTGTCGACGTCCGGGATCTCGCGCAGCAGTACGGGACTCCTCTTTATGTGTACGACGAGGAGGACGTGCGGAGCCGGGCCCGGGAGTATGCGGCGGCGTTCCATGACGGGGACGTCCACTATGCGGGCAAGGCTTTCCTGTGCGTGGCCCTGGCCAAGTGGTTGAACGAGGAGGGGCTGGGGCTCGATGTGTGCAGTGGGGGTGAGCTCGCGGTCGCCCTGGCGGCGGGGTTCCCCACTGAGCGGATCACGTTGCATGGGAGCAATAAGGCGTCCTGGGAGCTGGAGAAGGCTCTTGAGGTGGGCGTCGGGAGGATCGTGCTGGACTCCTTTGAGGAGATCGCACGGTTGGGGTATCTGGCCCAGGCGCATGGGGTCCGGCCGAAGGTGATGGTGCGCGTCACCACGGGGGTGGAGGCGCACACCCATGAGTTCATCGCCACTGCGCATGACGACCAGAAGTTTGGGTTCTCGCGGAGTTCCGGGGCGGCGCTGGAGGCCGTGCGGAGGGTGCTGGAGCTGAAGCAGCTCGAACTGGTGGGGCTGCACAGCCATATCGGGTCGCAGATCTTCGAGGTGGACGGCTTCGAGGTGGCGGCGCACCGGCTGGCGGAGCTGCTGGTGGCCATCCGGGACGAGCACAGGATCGAGCTGCCGGAGCTGGACCTCGGGGGCGGGTACGGGATCGCGTACGTGCCGGGGGAGGAGCCGCACGACCCGAAGGCGATCGCGGACGGGCTGCGGGCGATCGTGGCGCGGGAGTGCCGGGCGTACGGGCTGAGCATGCCGCGGCTGACGGTGGAGCCCGGGCGGGCGATCGTGGGGCCGGGCGGGGTGACGCTGTACGAGGTCGGGACGGTGAAGGACGTCGAGGGCCTGCGGACGTACGTGTCGGTGGACGGCGGCATGAGCGACAACCTGCGGACGGCCCTGTACGGCGCCGAGTACACGAGCGTGCTCGCGAGCCGGACGTCCGAGGGGGCGCCCATGCTGAGCAGGCTCGTCGGCAAGCACTGCGAGAGCGGGGACATCGTCGTGCGGGACCTGTGGCTGCCCGAAGATCTTGCGGCGGGGGACCTGGTGGCGGTGGCCGCCACCGGTGCGTACTGTCGATCGATGGCCAGTAACTACAACCACGTCCCGAAGCCCGCCGTGGTGGCGGTGCGGGACGGCAGGTCGCGGGTGATCGTGCGCCGGGAGAGCGCCGAGGATCTGCTGCGGCTGGATGCGGAGGTCGGAGCGTGAAACCCGAACGTGGCCCGCTGCGGGTGGCGCTGCTCGGCTGCGGTGTCGTCGGCACGGAGGTCGTCCGGCTGCTGCGGGAGCAGGCGGACGACCTGGCCGCGCGCGTCGGGGTCCCGCTGGAGCTGGCGGGCATCGCCGTGCGGCGGCCCGACCGGGTCCGCGCGGGCGTGGACCGGGAGCTGCTGACGACGGACGCGCAGGCGCTGGTCACCCGGGACGACGTGGACATCGTCGTGGAGGTGATCGGGGGGATCGAGCCGGCCAGGACGCTGATGCTGGAGGCGATGAAGACCGGGAAGTCGGTCGTCACCGCGAACAAGGCGCTGCTGGCCGAGGACGGGGCGACGCTGTTCGCGGCGGCGCGGGAGTACGGGGCCGACCTGTACTACGAGGCGTCGGTGGCGGGGGCGATCCCGCTGCTGCGGCCGCTGCGGGAGTCGCTGGTCGGCGATCACGTGCACCGGGTGCTGGGCATCGTGAACGGCACGACGAACTACATCCTCGACCAGATGGACACGCACGGCGCCGGGTTCAACGACGCGCTGGAGGAGGCGCAGGCGCTCGGATACGCCGAGGCCGACCCGACGGCGGACGTGGAGGGGTTCGACGCCGCTGCGAAGGCGGCGATCCTGGCGCAGCTCGCCTTCCATACTCCGGTTACCGCGGCGGACGTCCACCGTGAGGGCATCACCGAGGTGAGCGCGGCGGACGTGGCGGGCGCCAAGGGGATGGACTGCGTCGTCAAGCTGCTGGCCATCTGCGAGCGGGTCCCGTCGGAGGACGGGCGGAACGGGCGCGGTGTGTCCGTGCGGGTGTATCCGGCGATGATCCCGCGGTCGCATCCGCTGGCAAGTGTTCGCGAGGCGTACAACGCCGTGTTCGTGGAGGCGGAGTCGGCGGGGTCGCTGATGTTCTACGGCGCGGGCGCGGGGGGCGCTCCGACGGCGTCGGCGGTGCTCGGCGACCTGGTCGCCGTGTCGAGGAACGTGGTCGCCGGTACGCCCGGCCCCGTCGAGGTGACGTACGCGAGCCTTCCGGTCCTGCCGATGGGCGAGACCGTCACGCGCTACTACATCCAGCTGGACGTGACGGACGAGGCGGGCGTGCTCGCCACGGTCGCCGAGCTGTTCGCGCGGCACGGGGTGTCGATCCAGGCCGTCCGGCAGGTGGGGCTGGGCGAGGAGGCACAGCTCGTCGTGGTGACGCACCGGGCGCCGGACGCGGCGCTGTCGGCGACGGTGGAGGGGCTGCGGGGCCTCGACGTCGTCCGCGAGGTGGCGAGCGTGATGCGCGTCGAGGGCGAGGAGTGAGCCCGGTAGACTCCGCAGGACATCGCAGGTCATCAAGGAGAATGACGTGAACGCGAACGTCCGCGTGTGGCGCGGCCTCATCGAGGAGTACCGCGACCGGCTTCCGGTGACGGACGCGACGCCCGTCGTGACCCTCCTGGAGGGCGGGACCCCGCTCGTGCCCGCGAACCGGCTGTCGCAGCTGACCGGCTGCGAGGTGTACCTGAAGGTCGAGGGCGCCAACCCGACCGGTTCGTTCAAGGACCGCGGGATGACGATGGCCATCAGCAAGGCGGCCGAGCAGGGCGCCAAGGCGGTGATCTGCGCGTCCACCGGCAACACCTCGGCGTCGGCGGCGGCGTACGCGGTGCGCGCCGGGATGACCTGCGCGGTGCTGGTGCCCGCCGGCAAGATCGCGATGGGGAAGCTGGCGCAGGCGCTGGTGCACGGCGCGCGGCTGCTCCAGGTGGACGGCAACTTCGACGACTGCCTGGAACTGGCGCAGAAGCTCGCGGTGGACTATCCGGTCGCCCTGGTGAACTCGGTGAACAAGTACCGGTTGCAGGGGCAGAAGACGGCCGCCTTTGAAATCGTGGGCGCGCTCGGCGACGCTCCTGATGTGCACTGCCTACCCGTGGGAAATGCGGGCAACATCTCCGCGTACTGGATGGGTTACAAGGAGTACGCGGCCGATGGCGTCGCCTCGCGGACGCCGCGGATGCTCGGTTTCCAGGCGAGCGGCGCCGCGCCGTTCGTGAAGGGCGAGCCCGTCCTGAAGCCGCAGACCATCGCGACCGCGATCCGGATCGGGAACCCCGCGTCCTGGGACCTGGCGAGCGCCGCGCGCGACGAGTCGGGCGGCGCGATCGACTCCGTCACCGACCGGCAGATCCTGGCCGCGTACCGGCTGCTGGCCAGGGAGGAGGGCGTGTTCGTGGAGCCCGCCTCCGCCGCCGGCGTGGCCGGGCTGCTCCAGGCGCGGGAGCGCGGGGTCGTCGAGCCGGGCGCGAAGGTCGTCTGCACGGTGACGGGCAACGGGCTCAAGGACCCCGACTGGGCGATCTCCGGTGCGCCCGCGCCGACCGTCGTGAAGGTCGACGCGCACGCCGCGGCGTCGGCGCTCGGCCTCACCTGACGGGCGAGGCGACGCGATGAGCTGGCCGGACGGGCCGGTCCTGGTGCGCACGCCCGCGACCAGCGCCAACCTCGGTCCCGGGTTCGACTCGCTGGGCCTCGCGCTGGCGCTGTACGACGACGTCGAGGTCGCGGTCACGGGCGGCGGGCTGTCCATCGAGGTGGACGGCGAGGGCGCCGAGGTGGCGGACCGCGGCGAGCGGCACCTCATCGTGAAGGTGCTGCGGCGCGCGTTCGACGTCCTGGACGGGCTGGCCGAAACCGGTCCCGGCGCGCCGCTCGGGCAGCCGAAGGGACTGCGGCTGCGGTGCCGCAACCGCATCCCGCACAGCCGCGGGCTGGGCTCGTCGTCGGCCGCGATCGTCGCCGGGATCGTCGCGGCGCGCGCGCTGCACCCGGCGGGGGACCTGCTCGACGACGCCGCCGCGCTGCGGCTCGCCACGGACATCGAGGGCCATCCCGACAACGTCGCGCCGTGCCTCGCGGGCGGCCTCACCATCGCCTGGACGGAGCCGGGCGGCGCGCGGCTCGTCCGGCTGGATCCGCAGGTCAGCGGGGTCGTCGCGTTCGTCCCCGACCAGCATCTCGCGACGGAGCGGGCGCGGGGGCTGCTGCCGGAGACCGTCCCGCACGGCGACGCCGCGGCCAACGCCGGGCGCGCCGCGCTGCTCATCGCCGCGCTCACCGCAGGCCCCGTCGCGGGGCTCGGCGCGGACGTGCTGCTCGCCGCGACGGAGGACCGGCTGCACCAGGACTACCGCGCGCCCGCGATGCCGCGGTCCGCGGCGCTCGTCGCGCGGCTCCGCGAGGCGGGCGTACCGGCGGTGATTTCCGGGGCAGGTCCCACTGTCCTGGCCTTCACAACCGCATCACGAGTTGATTCGATGGGTCTGGAAGTGGGTAATGGGTGGCACGAACACCCGTTGGACGTCGCGACCCGTGGCGCCCGCGTCGTGGCCGGTGGGACACAGGTCCGGCCCTGACGCCGGAGCCGGGGGCGGGGCCGCCGCGACGTTCCGGACGGTGCCGGTTCCGAGAAGATCCAGCTAGGTAAAATGCGAAGACATCGACCTCTGGGGAATAGCAGTGTGCCCAGGTGATGTTAGGCTGAATGCCGCACCAGATGCCCCGTTCGGGGCAGCGTGCTCGTCAGCCGCGCGTCAGCTGTCCGGCCCTTCGGTCGTGTCGGTCCCGCGTACCAGGCTCCCCGACACCGTGACATCCCGTTGTCAGGCATTCCAGCGAAACTTCGGACGTGGCGGTAACGGGGTCACGCACGAGCGAACCGTCCCGACCACCATCTGGCTGTGCCCAGAACTCGCCGATCGCGGTGCCATCGTGATCGGCGCAGCCCGACTCGGCGCCCCCGCCGGGCCGCACCACCGGGTTGACTGGCCGAACGCCGGCCAACGCCCGCTCCCTGGGAAGGACCCTTAGTGAGCGAATCCAGCGAACTCCTTACGGACGCATCCAGCACTGCACCCGCAGCCGACGCCGCCCAGGCCGGCGCGGAGCCTGCCACCCCCCGGCGCCGCCGGTCGGGCACGGGCCTCTCGGCCATGGTGCTGCCCGAGCTCAAGGCGCTCGCGTCCAGCCTCGGCATCACCGGCACGACCGGGATGCGCAAGAGCCAGCTCATCGCCGCCATCCAGGAGAAGCAGGGCGGTCAGGGGCAGGGCTCGGCCGGGGGCGAGCAGGGAGCCGCTGCCACGGCGAAGACCGAGCGTCCCCGCCGGACCCGCACCGCGGCCTCCGCGAAGCGCGAGGTGTCCGAGGACCAGGTCACCATCTCCGAGGCCGCGCCGGCCGCGGAGCAGGCGGCCCCCGCTGCCGACCGGGCCGCCGAGAAGGCGTCCGACAAGGCCGCCGACAAGGCGACCGACCGTCCCGAGCGGCAGAGCCGGCAGGGCGCGAAGGCCACCGACCGGCAGGACCGTGACCGGCAGGACCGCGCGGCGTCCGACGGGCGCGCCGAGCGCGGCGACCGCCAGACCCGCGAGCCCGCGGCCGCGCAGGGCGGCGCCGAGGACGGCGAGGCCCA
>NZ_CAACUY010000118.1 GCF_900659615.1 Actinomadura fibrosa
CCGGGCGAGCATCGCGTTCGCGAGGCCGCTGCCGACGCCCGCGACGACCAGGCCGGGGACGAGCCGCCACCAGTGCCCGCCGGGGGCCAGCCCGAGCATCGCGACCTCGCCGATCGCGCTCAGCGCGAGGCCGGCGCCGAGCAGCCGCCCCGCCGACAGCCGGGCGGGCAGGCGGCGGGCCTGGAGCGCGGCGAGGAAGGACAGCCCGGACCAGATCGCGAGGACGGACGCCGCGGCCAGCGGGGACAGGCCGAGCACGAGCGCCATGACCGTCGCGAGGTAGCTCATGACCCCGATGACCGCGAGCCCGGTGACGAGCGCCCCGGTGATCGAGAGCAGGAACGCCGGGCGGCGGAACAGCGCGAGGTCGAGCATCGGCTCGCGGCGGCGCGCCTCGACGGCGGCGAACGCGGCCAGCAGCACGGCCGCCACCGCGAACAGCGCGAGCACGGCGGGACGCGTCCAGCCGGTGCGGCCCCAGGTGACGGCCGCCAGCAGCGCGGCCACGCCGAGGCCGAGGGTGAGCAGGCCGGGCAGGTCGAGGCCGCGCGGGCGGGCGGCGCGGGACTCGGCGAGCGTGCGCTCGGCGACCCCGGCGAGCAGCAGCGAGGCGGCGACCGTCGTCCAGTACCACAGCCGCCAGCCGCCGGCGGCGGTCAGCCCGGCCGTGGCGATCGGGCCGAGCGCGATGCCGAGCCCGAGCATCGCGCCCCAGATCCCGGTGGCGTGCGCGCGGCGCGGCCCCGGCTCGGTGGACGCCGCGATGATGCCGAGGCCGGCGGCGAGCAGGGCGGCGCTCGCCGCACCCTGCACGATGCGGCCCGCGACGAAGACAAGGGCGGTCGGCGCGGCGGCGCAGGCGACGCTGGACGCGGCGAGCGCGGCGGCGCCGATCACGAACACCCGGCGGCGGCCGTGGTCGTCGGCGAGGCTGCCGGCCGCCAGCAGCGCGGCGGCGAGACCGAGGCTGATCGCGCTCATCAGCCAGATCCGGGCCGTCCCGCCGGCGTGGAGGCCGCGGGCGGTCTCGTCCAGCACCGCCATGGGCGCGGTGTAGTTCATCAGGGCCAGCAGCGTGGCGGCGGAGGGCAGGGCCAGCGCGGCGGCGGAGGCCGAGGCGCGCCGCCCGGTCCGCGGGGTCGCCAGGGTCGTCATGCGGTCTCCCGGAATCCAAGTCAGTTCAGTGAATGAACTCGAATGGGGACGACCGTAGCACGACTTGGTTCGGTGATTGAACTCCCTGGGAGGTAGTGTGGCGGGCATGGCACTCGGCAAGGACTACGCGGCGCAGGACTGCTCGCTCGCCCGCGCCCTGGAGGTCGTGGGGGAGCGCTGGACCCTGCTGATCGTCCGGGACGCGATCTACGGGGTGCGCCGGTTCAGCGACTTCCAGGTCCACCTGGACATCCCGCGCGCGGTGCTGTCCGCGCGGCTCCAGGCCCTCGTCGACGCCGGCGTGCTCGCCAAGGAGGGCCACGACTACCTCCTCACCGACATGGGCAAGGAGCTGTTCCCCGTCGTGCACACCCTCGCCCGGTGGAGCGAGCGGCACCTGTCCGCCGAGCCGTGCCGGCTGTTCGTCCACGCGGGCTGCGGCGGCCGGGTCGGCCCGGACGGCCGGTGCCCGTCGTGCGACCGCGCCGTCCCGGTGGAGGACCTGGAGATCCACCCGGGCCCGGGGGTGCGGCGCCGGGACGACCCGGTCAGCCGCGTGCTCCGGACGCCGCACCGGCTGCTGGACCCGATCCGCACCTGATGGAATGCCCCGGAAGGGGTGTGATGCACGGAACATCCGAGCTCACCGGCTACTCTGCACGCTCATGGAGACCGACGAGGCCGGGGCCGCGTCCGCCCGCCCCCGGCGGACCCTGTTCGGCCCCCTCTGGCGCCTGATCGACGGCCGCCCCGACGACTCGCGGGCGCAGATCGCGCGGCGCGCGCGGATCCTCGTGACCGTCGCCACCGGCCTCGCCAACCTCGGCGGCGCCCTCGTCGTCCTGCTGTTCGTCGTCGTGGTCCCCGACCCGGTCGGCGCCTCCGAACGGCTCCGGCTCGTCAACCTCGCCGTCTTCACCGCCTACGTCACCGCGGCGGTCCCGGTCGGCCTCGTGCTCGGCGAGCGGTTCTTCCGCCGCGTCCGGCGGCTGGTGGAGCGGCACGAGGAGCCGGACCGGCACGAGCGGTCGCTGCTGCTGTACGGGCCGCTGCGGATGATGGCGCTGCACCTCACCCTGTGGGGCATCGGGACGGTCGGCTGGGTCGTCATCAACGCCCCGTTCTCGGTCCTGCTCGCCGTCAAGCTCGGCCTCACGAGCCTGCTCGGCGGGCTCACCACCTGCACGATCGTCTACCTGCTGACCGAGCGGCTGCTGCGCCGCGCCGTGACGAGCGCGCTGCGCAGCCGCATGCCGCGCCGCACGGGCCTGCCCGGCGTCGTCGCCCGGTCGGTGCTGGCGTGGGGGCTCGGCACCGCCGTCCCGATCCTCGGCCTGATCATCGTCGCGGTCGGCACGTTCCTGATCGCGGAGATCACCATCCGCGAGTTCGCCTTCGCGGTGCTGGCGCTCGGCGGCACCGCCCTCGTCGTGGGCCTCGGCGTCACCTACGGCGCCGCCCGCGCGATCGCCGACCCGGTCGAGTCGGTGCGGATGGGGCTCGCGCGGGTGGAGCGCGGCGACCTCGACGTGGAGGTGCCCGTCTACGACGCCAGCGAGGTCGGGCTCCTCCAGGCGGGGTTCAACCACATGGCGGCGGGGCTGCGCGAGCACGCGCGGCTCCAGGACCTGTTCGGCCGGCAGGTCGGCGAGGACGTCGCGCGGGTGGCGCTGGAGCGCGGCATCGACCTCGGCGGCGAGCTGCGCGAGGTCGCGGTGATCTTCGTGGACATCATCGGCTCCACCCGGCTCGCCGCCGACCGGCCGCCCGCCGAGGTCGTCCGGCTGCTCAACGACTTCTTCGCCGTGGTCGTCGAGGTCATCGGCGCGCACGGCGGCTGGATCAACAAGTTCGAGGGCGACGCCGCGCTGGCGATCTTCGGCGCGCCGCTCGGGCTGGACGGCGCGCCCGGCCGGGCGCTCGCCGCCGCCCGGGAGCTGGCCCGCCGGCTGCGCGCCGAGGTCCCCGGGCTGCGCGCCGCCGTCGGCGTCTCCGCGGGCGAGGCCGTCGCCGGGCACATCGGCGCGGAGGAGCGCTTCGAGTACACGGTGATCGGCGACCCCGTCAACGAGGCGGCCCGCCTCACCGACCTCGCCAAGACCACCGAGGAGCGCGTCCTCGCCGCCGGGTCGGTCGTCGCCGCCGCCGGGCCGGACGAGGCGGACCACTGGTGGCTGGGCGAGGAGGTCACCCTGCGGGGCCGCACCCGGGCCACCCGCCTGGCCTCCCCGCGCCCGTCCGAGCACCTCGCCGAGAGCGCCGCCGCCGGCGCCTGACCGCCTCGTGAAGCCTAGGCCGTGCCCAGCGTCGCGCCGTTCAGCGTGGTGTAGAGGGGGGAGTCGGCGAGGCGGGTGCCGGACTCCTCGCCGATGTAGACGTCGGCGTGGTCCTCGCCGCCGTAGCCCGGGCGGAACAGGTCGGTGACCGTCCAGCGCGCCTTCCGGAACCTCGCGCACACCCCGGCCTCGACCGCCCGCCCGTTCCCCTCCCGGCCGCAGCCGGTGATCGCGAAGCGGGCGCCGCGCTCCAGGACCGACCGGTCGGCCGCGGCGGACACCCAGGCACGCAGCGGCCGCCCCGCCGAGTCGCGGGTCGTGTCGTCCAGCCAGAACCCGACGCTGGACGACCAGTTCAGGTAGCGGCCGCGCTGGGGGCCCGCGGTGATGCGGCCGCTGCCCTCGGTCTGGATCACGTCGAGGAAGTCCGCGGGATAGGAGCCGAGCGGCTCCTTGCCATGCGAGCAGTGGAAGCGGGTGCAGCCGCGCACCGCCTTCGGCTTCCCCCGGTAGAGGCTTTGCAGCGCCGTGTAGTAGGTGGTGATGCGCCACTTGCCGGGACGTCCGAGCGGTCGGGCGACCCGCGCCTCCGGCGCGGCGGCCGGTCGCGAAGGGCTCGCCGCCGCGGACGGGCCGGACGCCGGCGGAGACGGGGCGGACGCGGTCGGCGGGGGCACCGCCAGCGCGTCGGCCGGCTCGCCAGAGGCCCGCCCGCATCCGGCCGCGACCAGGCACAGCACGAGGACGGTGGCCTGTGGTGCCCTAGGCCGCATCGCGCCTCCCACCTCAGCGCCTCCCACCTCACCGGGGCCCCGCGCCCCTCGGGGCGTGGACGCGGGCTCGTCCGCCACCGCGGACCTTATCGCGGACCCCGGCGGTTTCAGTGGCCGCGTGCGATCCACTCGTCCAGGTGCGGGGCCTCCGCGCCGATCGTCGTCGAGTCGCCGTGCCCGGTGCGGACGACGGTGTCCGCGGGCAGCGTCAGCAGCCGCTCCCGGATCGAGGTGATGATCGTCGGAAAGTCGGAGAACGACCTCCCGGTGGCCCCGGGCCCGCCGGAGAAGAGGGTGTCGCCGGAGAAGACCGTGCCGAGGTCCGGCGCGTGGAGGCACACGGCGCCCGGGCTGTGCCCCGGCGTGTGCAGGACGGTCAGCGCCGTGCCCGCCACGGTGACGGCCTGCCCATCGGCGAGCGTGCCGTCGGGGTCCCGGTCCGGATGCCGCTGCTTCCACAGCATGAGGTCGTCCGGATGCAGCAGGACGGGCGCGCCGGTGCGGTCGGCGAGCGCGGGCGCCGCGTCGATGTGGTCGTCGTGGCCGTGCGTGGACACGATCGCCACCAGCCGCCGGCCGCCCACCGCCGCCTCGATCGCGTCCGCGTCGTGCGCGGCGTCGATGACGACCGCCTCCGCGTCGTCCCCGACGATCCAGACGTTGTTGTCGACCTCCCAGGTCCCGCCGTCCAGCGAGAACGTGCCGGACGTCACGAGGTGGTCGACCCGGGCGGCCATCAGAGCACCACCACCGAGCGGAGCACGTCGCCGTGGTGCATCTTCTCGAACGCGGCCTCGACGCCGTCCAGCGGGATGGTCTCCGTCACGAACGCGTCCAGGTCCAGGCGGCCCTGGAGGTACAGGTCGATGAGCATCGGGAAGTCGCGGGACGGCAGGCAGTCGCCGTACCAGGACGACTTCAGCGACCCGCCGCGGCCGAACACGTCCAGCAGCGGCAGCTCCAGCCGCATCTCCGGGGTGGGCACGCCGACGAGGACGACGGTGCCCGCGAGGTCGCGCGCGTAGAACGCCTGCTCGTAGGTCTCCGGTCGGCCGACGGCCTCGATGACGACGTCCGCGCCGAAGCCGCCGGTGTGCTCCCGCACCGCCTCGACCACGTCGGTGTCCTTCGCGTGCACCGTGTGCGTCGCGCCGAGCTTCCGCGCGGTCTCCAGCTTGCGCTCGTCCAGGTCGATCGCGATGATCCGCGCGGCGCCCGCCAGCCGGGAGCCGAGCACGGCCGCCGCGCCGACGCCGCCGCAGCCGATGACCGCGACCGAGTCGCCGCGGCCGACGTTCCCGGTGTTGATCGCGGCGCCGAGCCCGGCCATCACGCCGCAGCCGAGCAGCCCGGCCGCCGCCGGGCTCGCCGCGGGGTCGACCTTGGTGCACTGCCCGGCGGCGACCAGCGTCTTGTCGGCGAACGCGCCGATGCCGAGGGCGGGGGACAGCTCCGTCCCGTCCTCCAAAGTCATCTTCTGCGCGGCGTTGTGGGTGTTGAAGCAGTACCAGGGACGGCCCCGGGAACAGGCCCGGCACTGCCCGCACACCGCCCGCCAGTTCAGGATCACGAAGTCGCCCGGCGCGACCTCGGTGACGCCGTCGCCCACCGACTCGACCACGCCCGCGGCCTCGTGCCCGAGCAGGAACGGGAACTCGTCGTTGATCCCGCCTTCGCGGTAGTGCAGGTCGGTGTGGCAGACCCCGCAGGCCTGGACCTGGACGACGGCCTCCCCGGGCCCCGGGTCCGGGACCGTGATCGTCTCCATCCGCACCGGCTGCCCCTTGCTCGGTGCGATGATCCCGCGTACCTGCTGCGCCATCCCGCCGCCTTCCGTCCGACTCCGTTCCCGCACGACCCTACCGAGCGCGGACCGGCGCGCCCCCTCCGCTCCTACCCGGCCGCGCCGCCCGGACCACCCGCGACGGCCCGAAGATCGTCCTCGGCACTGGTGGCGTCGGCGAGCATGTCGACGACCGCGAGGAGGCCGCGGGACGCCTCCCGGCGCTGGCGCTCGGCGCCCGTCCCAAGGCGCCGGACGCCGGCCAGCAGGGTCTGGACGCGCTCGTGGTCCCCGGTCTCGTGCAAGGCGGGCGTCACCCGTTCCAGCAGAGCCTGGAGCAGGTGCTCGGCGGGCACCTGCCGCCTGGCGACCGGGTCCACGGCCGGGCCGTTCAGCCCGTACCGCGCCGCCGACCACACCGCGGCCCTGCAGAACTCCTCGTCGGCCGGCGGCGCCTCGCGCCCGGCGGCCAGGTCGTCCAGGGCGGCCCGCACCAGGGCCCTGCTGAGCAGCGCCTGGAGGACGGCCTCGTCGGGCGTCACGCAGGCGTCCGCGACGCGGAACTCCACGGTCGGAAGCGTCGAGGACGCCCTGGCCAGCCAGAACGACATCGACGGGTCGACCAGGACGCCGGCGTCCACGAGCGCGTCCACCCGGCGGTCGTACTCGTGCGCGGACGAGCACCACGGCGGCACCCCCGAGCCGGGGAAGCGGGACTGCTCGACCATCCGCCAGCTGGCGTGGCCGGAGTCGCGCCCGCCGTCGAAGGGGGAGTTGGCCGACAGCGCCAGCAGCGTGGGCAGCCAGGGCCGCAGGTGGTTCAGCACCGCCACCGCCGTGTCCCGCTCCTTGACCTCCACGTGCACGTGGCAGCCGGAGGCCTGGTACCGCGCGACGATCCCCTGGTAGGTGTCGGAGATCGCCTGGAACCGCTTGCCGGTGGTCAGCACGGGTTCCGGGCCGGGCAGGACGGGCGTGCCGGTGGACACGATCCGCGCCCCGTGGTGCCGGGCCGCCGCCGCCAGCCGCGCGCGGCCGGCCCGGAGCTGCGTGGCGAGGTCGTCGGCCGAGACGCACACCCCGGTCGCGGCCTCGGCCTGCGTCTCCAGCAGCTCCGCCTTCACGGACGCGCCGTCGGCGCCCGGCGGCAGCTCGTCCGCGCACGCCAGCACCCGGGGCGCCCGGGAGGCGGGCGCCCGGGTCCGCGCGTCCACGAGGAGGAACTCCTCCTCGACCCCCACTCTCCATCCGTCGCCGGAACGGCCTGGTCCGATCATGACCCGCGCTTTACCCGCTCACGACCCTTTTGACCACCTTCGCGGCATCCGTCCCGGCACGGCGCCGGCCGGGTCACCAGGCACGGATGATCGTCTCGGGGTTGAAGACGGGGCTGGTCGCGCCCGCCGGGAGGTCGGTGAGGGGGCGGGCCAGCTCCTCCGGGGACGGGCCGAGGGCGTCGGCGAGCGGGCGCAGGGCGTCGAGGTCGAAGCCGTAGACGCGGGCCGCGTTGCCCGCGAGCATGGCGTCCCGCTCGGCGGCGGGGACCTCGGCGAAGGTCCGCCGCAGGGCCTCCCGGCTGTGGGGGTAGGTGCCCTCGTCGTGGGGGAAGTCGCTGCCCCACATGATCCGGTCGACGCCGATGTCGTGCCGCAGCGGGATCTCCGAGGGCTTCATGAAGGTGGCGCCCACGTGGCAGTTGCGCGCGAAGTACTCGCTCGGCCGCAGCGAAAGGCGGGACGCGGCGGGCCCGCCGAACTTGGCCTCGGCGGTGGCGTCGCCGGAGCGGAACCGGTCGAAGTAGTAGTCCAGGGTCCGCAGCACGCCGGGGATCCAGTCCGAGCCCTGCTCGGTCAGGACGAACCGCAGGTCGGGGTGCCGCTCGAAGACGCCGCCGAAGATCAGGTGCCACAGGGCCCGGTGGGCGTACCAGGACACCTCGACGATGAAGACGGCCAGCGAGACCGGGTCGGGGACGAGGCCCGGGGCGCCCGTGCCGCCGTGGTGGTTGACGGGCATGCCGAGCTCCGCGCACGTCCGCCAGATCGGGTCGTAGGCCTCCGCGTGCAGCGGCGGGACGGGCGCGCCGGGCGCGACGCCGGGCAGCAGGATCCCGCCGCGCAGCCCCGCCGCGTGCGCCCAGCGGATCTCGGCGACGGCGTCGTCCACGTCGTTCAGCATGATCTGGGCCACCCCGGCGCGCCGGTCCGGCGCCAGCGCGCAGAAGTCGGCCGTCCAGCGGTTGTGCGCCCGCAGGCCGGCCCAGCGCCGGTCGTACTCGGCGGCGGACGGGTGCGGCGCGGTCAGGTTCCCGGACGGGAAGAACGGCGGGACGGTGTTCGGGAACAGCACCTCGGCGACGATGCCGTCCTCGCCGAGCTCGCGCAGGCGGCGGCCGGAGTCCCAGTTGCGGGACGCCTCGGGCGCGGCGAGGTCGGCGAAGGGGTTGACGAACGCCTCCGCCCAGGCGTCGAACTCCGCGTGCCGGGACGAGGCGAGGTAGGGCCGGTACTCCAGCAGGTCGGCGCCCGCGTGGGAGTCGGCGGAGATGACGATCTGGCGGCCGGTCACAGCGGCCTCCCGATGACGGCCGGGACGTCGGGCCCGGTGAGCCAGTGCCGCCCGGTCCTCCGGGGGACGTCCCAGAGGGTGGTGTCGGCGCCGTCCTGGCCGAGGTCGGCGGGCGTCGGGCCGATCCGCGCGGCGACGGGCGCGAGCGCGGCGGTGTCGAAGCCGTAGACGGACGCGGCGTTCAGGCCGAGCATCGCGCGGGACTCGTCCACGGGGATGTCGGCGAAGGCGTGGGCGAGCCAGTCGCGGGTGTGCGGCCAGGTCCCCTCCGGGTGCGGGAAGTCGTTGCCCCAGAGCAGGTTGCCGACGCCGGCCTCGTAGCGTTGGGCCAGCTCGCGGCGCTTCGGGGTGGACATGCCGATGAAGCAGTGGGCGTCGAAGTACTCCGACGGACGGCGCCTCATGTGCTCCCCGAAGGAGGCGAGCTTGCGGGTCCCGTGCTCGCGGTCGTAGGCGACGTCCATCTGCCAGAGCAGGTTCCCGGTCCACCAGGCGCCGGCCTCGGTCACCCCGAACCGCAGCGCCGGGAAGCGCTCGAACACGCCCGTCCAGATGAGGAACCACAGCGGGCGCGCCGACCACCAGACCACCTCGGTGACGTAGAGGCCGAGGTGGGTGCCGAGCTCGTGGCGGGGCGCGGCGCCGACATGGGTGTGCACGGGCAGGCCGAGCTCCGCGCAGGCCTCCCAGACCGGGTCGTAGCAGCGGTCGTGGTAGGGCCTCTCGCCCTCGCCCCACATGGACGGGATCATGATGCCGCCGCGCAGCCCGTCGGCGTGCGCGCGGCGGATCTCCCGGACGGCGCCGGGCACGTCCCCGACGATCGGCGCGACGATCACGCCGCGGCGGCGCTCGGGGGAGTCCTGGCAGAGGCCGGCGAGCCAGCGGTTGTGCGCGGCGGCGCCCGCGAGCGCGAGCTCGGGCTCGTAGTCGGCGCCGACCATGCCGAGGCCCGCGCCGAACGGGGCGGCCGTCGTGGCCGACACCGCGTCGGCGTCCGGGAAGATCACCTCCGCGGCGACGCCGTCGGCGTCCAGCTCGGCGTCGCGGCGGGCGGCGTCCCAGCCGGCCCGCAGCTCCTCCGCGTGCTCGCCGAACCACTCCTCGGCGAACTCCTCGTTCTGGAGGCCGAGGTCCTTGCGGGCCTCGGCCATCGCGTCCTGCCGCGCGAGGAACTCGTCGAACGCGGCGTGGTGGCGCCGGTCCAGGAACGCGCGGTACCGCTCGGTGGGCAGGCCGGCGTGGGTGTCGGCGGAGATGATCAGGTAGGGGCCGGTCACGGCGTTCCCCCCAGGTAGGTCGGCGCGGATCGGTGCAGCATCGACTCCGCGCGGGCGCGGATCAGGGCGTCGGTGCGGTCGCTGCCGGGCAGCAGCCAGAACCGGCCGTCCCGGACGCCCTCGACGGCGTGGGCGGCGACCTCGTCCACCGGCGTGAACTCCGGTTCGAGGCCGTGCGCCCGCATCGCCTCGGCGACCTCGTCGGCGCCGCGGGCGGGCGGCCCTGGGACGGCGCGCGCGAACCGGGCGGGCCGGTTGCGCTCGGCGGTGAAGATCCCGGTGCGGAGCATGTGCGGGCCCGGGAACAGCACCGACACGCCGACTTCGGTCCCGGCGAGCTGGCCGAGCAGGCACTCGCTCAGCGTGACGACGGCGGCCTTCGTGACCGCGTAGACGGCCGCGGACGGGATCGGCGCCACGCCCCCGTTGCCGGACGCGGTGTTCACGACGTGCCCCGGCTCCCCGGCGGCGATCATCCGCGGCAGGAACGCGCGGAGCCCGTGCAGGATCCCGAGCACGTTGACCTCCAGGCCCCAGCGCCAGTCGCCGATCTCCTGCTCCCACAGCGGCGGGGACGCGGCCGGGCCGACGCCCGCGTTGCCGCACAGCAGGTGGACGGCACCGAACCGGTCGTAGACCAGGTCGGCCAGCGCGCGCATGGACGACTCCGACGTCACGTCCGCGACGGCGCCGACCGCTCCCGGCACCTGCTCGGCCGCCTTGGACAGCGCGGGCTCCTCCACGTCGGCGAGCACGACCCGCATGCCCTCCGCGGCGAGCGCCCGGCCCAGCGCGAGCCCGATGCCGCCCGCGCCACCGGTCACGACGGCGACGCGGCCGTCCAGGTCACGCATCCAGCACCTGCAAGGGGTCGTCGTAGCGCTGGTGGACGTAGGGCAGCACGTCGGCCGCGGGCACCCGCGCCGCGATCCGCCCTTCCTGCACCGACGTCCGCTCGCTCAGCGTGATCTCCACCGGGCCGAGGACGGGCAGGTCGGCGACCGGGTCGTAGGGGGAGTCGGCCAGGATCACGGTCCCGTCCACCCGGTTGAGCGCGCGGGCCCGGCCGCGCCGCGTGCAGTGGACGAGCGCGGCGTCGCCGTCCAGCCCCCGCCCGTCCGGCGCGGGCAGGAACTTGAGGTAGAAGTCCAGCGCCTCATGGTCGGCCACCGGCAGCGCCTCGCCGACCACGCCGTTGACCTGGACGAACGCGACGCCGTGCCGGGCCAGCGCCGCCCGCACCCGGTCGCCGTCCCGCTCCAGCGTGACCTCGCCGAGCTTCTTCGGCTCGCCGAACACCTCCCGCCCGCCGATCAGCGCCCGCTCGGTGGTCATCGGCATGACCAGCGGGTAGTCGCCCTCCAGGTCGCCGTGCACGGCCCGGACCGCGACCGACCCGGCGCCGAGCGGCGGCCCGCCGCCCGGCAGGTCGACCCGGCTGACCGTGGCGCGGACGAGCGGACGGGGCGCGGGCTTCAGCGGCGGCGGTAGCACCTGCGCGGCGGCGTCCGGATCGGTCTCCCAGACGGCGAACAGGCTCGTGGACCAGATGTCGGGGATGCGGGCCGCGGCCTCCCGGGCGGCGCGCAGTTCGGCGGCGGTGCGGGGGCCGTAGCGGACTCGGGCCATGGGACGTCCTCTCCGAGCTCTCTGTAACACCGTTACAGAGAGGCCCGGGGGCGTCGAGACCCCGCCCGGCGGCCGGATCCGGCCACCGCCGCCCGCGCCGCGGCCGTCCGCCAGAATGCCCCTGATGAACGCGCCCCGGATCACCCGCGAGCTGGTGCTGGACACCGCGATGCGGATCGTCGAGAACGACGGCGTCGCCGCCCTGTCGATGCGCCGCCTCGCCGCCGACCTCGACGTCGCGGTGACGGCGATCTACTGGCACGTCGGCAACCGCGAGACCCTCGTCGGCCAGCTCGTCGACCGCGTCGTCGGCCGGTTCGGCGACATCGCCCCGGAGGGCGCGGGCCCGCGCGAGCGCGTCATCGCGGTCGGCGCCGCGCTGCGCCGCCGCGTCCACGCCCACCCGCACCTCATCGCGCTCGTGTACGAGCACGGCCGGACGGCGCTGATGATGCTCCCCGCCGAGCGCGCCCTGGCCCGCGAGGTGACCGCCGCCGGCCTCGCGCCCGCGCACGCGGCGCTGGTCGTCCGGGCCGTCCTGCACCACGTGGTGGGCTTCGCCCTGCTGGAGCGGGCCGTCCAGCGCAGCCCGGCCCAGCACCCGAGCGCCGCCGAGCTGTGGGGCGACGGCGCCGAGATCGGGGTGAGCCCGGCCGTGGCGGCCGAGCTGGCCCGCCCGGCCGACCCGGACGACCTGTTCGACCGGTCCCTGCGCGCCCTGGTCGCCGGCCTGCTCGGCGGCCCCGCCTGACGCCGCCCGCTTACCGCCGTCCCGGCGGCCTCACCCTCGCCGGTAGACCCGGACGACCCTGTCGGGGGTGCCGTAGACCTGGTGCCAGGCGGGCCCGGACCAGGCCGGGTCGCGCACCATGTCCAGGGCCGCCTTCCGGCAGAGCGAGCACTGGCTCCCGCGTTCGGTGTCGTAGTAGACGAGGAGGTCGCCCGGACGCGGTCCCTCGCCGCCCGGGCGCGCGACCCGGATGCGTGCCGACCAGGCCGTCCCGCCCCAGAAGCCCTGCCGGTAGACCCTGAGGACCTTGCCGGTGCGGGAGTCGGCCCAGATCCGCGTCCCGGAACCGCCGTGGCCGTGCAGCCAGGTGCGCAGGGACTCCATCTGCGTGCCGCCGCCCGCCCGCGTGGCCGGCGGCGCCCACCAGGACCGGGCGGCGACGCCCGAGATCACCACGGCGACCGCCAGGACGAGGACGGCGGGCAGTACCCGTACCCGGCCGCGCAGCCGCTCCGGCAGCCGTCCGGCGCCGTACGCCGCGGCGAGCCAGAGGAACCCGAGGCCGCCGAGCACGAAGGCGGGGAAGATGGGGAACCAGTACCGGATCAGCTGGAGCCGCAGCTTGGGCGCGCTGGGATCGAGGACGCCGCCGAGCAGGGTGAGCGGGATCCACAGCAGCGCGCACGCGGCGACCGGGACCGCCATCCGCCGCGGCCGCAGCAGCCCGCCCAGCAGCGTGAGGCCGATCAGGGCGACGAGCAGCCCGCCCTCGGGGTAGTCCTGGAGGGTCTTGGGCAGCCGGAGCACGTACATCATCCGCGGCTTGTCGCGGTACGTGGAGGCGATCTCGGGCGGCGACGGCCGCCCCCCGTGCCCGGTGATCGCGAGCAGCCGCGCGAGCGGGTCGCCGTACAGCCGCCAGCACAGCAGCAGCTCGGCGGCGCCGATGGCCGCGACCGGCAGCGCCGTCCACAGCAGCCCCGCCAGGCCGGCCCGCCGGTACAGCGGCACCAGCGCCACCGGCCACATGAAGACGACGAACTCCCGCGCCAGATAGGACCAGCCGAGCAGCGCCCCGACCGCCAGCAGGACCGCCTTGCCCGGCGCGTCCTCCCGCCGCCCGATCGCCACCGCGAGGGCGAGCGCGCAGGTGAAGAGGCCGGTCGCGAGGACGTCCGGCAGCAGGTCGGTGGAATCGGCGAAGACCGGGGTCGCCGCGACCACCGCGAGGCTCCCGGCGATCCCGACCGAACGGGCGAACAGCAGCGTCCCGAGCGCGTAGGCGCCCACCAGGAGCGTCAGCGTGGCGAGGACCGGCACGACCGCGTACGCGGCCTGGGAGTAGCCGAACACCGCGATGGCCAGCCGCACGGGCACGATCAGCCCGAACCGCGTCACCTGGTGCATCTCGGTGGTGGCCTCCACCGGACGCGGGAAGCGCGCCGCGGCCGTCATGTAGTTCAGCTGGTCGGACGGCACGGGCGCGCGCAGGTGCGCGACCAGGACGGCGAGCCAGGCCGCCGCCAGCAGGACCGGCGGCAGCCAGCGCGGGACATGCCGGACGTCGGGACGCCGGGAAGGTCCGGTTCCCTGTCGGGGGGTCGTGCTCAAGCCCACGGGCACGGCGCGCAATCTGCCAGGGTTCGCCCCGGTTCATGGTGTCCGTGCGGTGATCAGCGGATGAATTCCGCCGACCGGGCGCGCCGGGCAACCGCCGAGGGCGCCCGTTCGTTGGGGGAGCATGGCAGCCGTCGCCTTCGTGTCGATCCCCGGGCTCGTGCTCGGCCTGATCGCCTTCGCCGTCCTCGACCGCGCGGGCCTCTGGGCGCACCGGAGGTTCCGCCTGCCGTGGAAGCGGGACGAGGTGGGCCGCCCCGTCTCCGCGATCGCGGTCGGCGAGCTGGACGCCTTCTTCCACGGCACGCACCGGCACCGGGACGAGCAGCGCCGGTCCTCGCTCATGCTGCGCGACGAGGAGGGCGACGCCGCGCCGCCGCGCACCCGCGTCGACCTCGACGCCGGGACCGCGGTCGTGCGGCGGCCGCCCGGCACGTCCTGAGCGGTCGGGGGCGGGGCTCCGGCGCCGCGGCCGGCGCGGCGAGGAACCAGTCGAGCTCGCGGCGCGGGTGGTCGGGCGCCTGCCGGCCGTTGACGATCGAGAGGAGCCGGAGGTAGCGCTCGCGGCGCGGATCGTTCGCCCCCGCCAGGCAGGCGGCGGGGCGCTCGCGCAGCGCCGCGTCCACCGGGCGGTCCTGGAAGGCGGCTGTAGGCGGCGGTGACATCCGCGACGGCCCGCGGCCTCGGGGGAGGCCGGGTCGGCGCCCGCGGTGAGCGGCGCCCGCGGCGAGCAACGTGCGGGCGGCCTCGACGGCCAGCGCGAAGGCGTGCTTGCCGGGCACGCGCGCCGGGTCGGCGGCCGAGGGCACCGCGTGCCGCAGCCGCAGCGTCCGCATCCGCACGGCGACGGTCTCGGCGTGCGCGGCGGCGACCTCGGCGGCCGGGACCTCGCGGTCGACGATCTTCGGGGCAGGTTCACTCGCGCGGGCGGACGGGCGCGGCTGGGGAGGGCTTGGCGGGGAGGTGGCCTTCCCTGGGGTTAGGCAACGGCAAGTGCAGGTGAGAACCGCTGTGGAGCATGATCGTCCAGCGGGGATCCGGGGTGGTGGAAGTGGTGCGGCGCGGTGGCTGAGGTCCGGCCGGCGCCGGGCGCCGGGCCCGCGGCGGGGAAGGCGGCGCCGATCGGCCGGCCCGTGGTGATGCTCGTCCTCGCCACCGCCGGGTTCGCGCTGAACTTCTGGGCGTGGGCGCTGCTGAGCCCGCTCGGCCCGCGGTTCCAGGACGAGCTGGGGCTGAGCGCGTTCCAGCAGGCCCTGCTCGTGGCGGTGCCCGTGGTGGTCGGGTCCGTGGGGCGCATCCCGGTGGGCGCGCTGACCGACCGGTACGGCGGCCGGGCGATGTTCGCGGCGGTGTCGCTCGCCACGATCGTCCCCGTCCTGTTCCTCGGGTTCGCCGGGCACTCGTCGTTGACGGCGCTGCTGGTGGGCGGGTTCTTCCTCGGCATCGGCGGCACCGCGTTCGCGGTCGGCGTGCCGTTCGTCAACGCCTGGTTCCCGCCCGAGCGCCAGGGCCTCGCGACCGGCGTGTTCGGCGCCGGGATGGGCGGGACGGCGATCAGCGCCCTGACGACCGTGCGGCTGGTCGACGCGCGCGGCACGGCGTTCCCGTTCGCCGTGACGGCCGTCCTGCTCGCGGTCTACGCCGCGGTGGCGTGGACGGTGCTGCGCGACGCGCCCGGACGGGCCGTCCCGCGGGAGCCGCTGTCCCGGCGGCTGGCGGAGACCTGCCGGATGGCCGTCACCTGGCAGGCGTCGCTGCTCTACGCGGTCGGGTTCGGCGGCTACGTGGCGTTCTCGGTGTACCTGCCGACGTACCTGAAGAACCAGTACGGGCTGGGGCAGACCGACGCCGCGAACCGCATGGCGGGGTTCGTCCTGCTGGCCGTCGTGATGCGGCCGATCGGCGGGTGGCTGTCGGACCGGATCGACCCGGTCCGCGTCCTCACCGCGGCGCTGGCCGTGGTCACGGTGGGGGCGGCGATCCAGGCGTTCGCGCCGCCGCTGCTGCCGCTGGGGACGGTCGCGTTCCTCGCGATGGCCGCGGCGCTGGGCGCGGCCAGCGGCGCGACATTCGCGCTCGTGGCGCGGCTCGTGCCGGGGAACCGGGTCGGCGCGGTGACCGGCGTCGTCGGCGCGGCCGGCGGCCTCGGCGGGTTCGTCCCGCCGCTGGTGATGGGCCTGATCTACGGCACGTTCGGCACGTACGCGGCCGGCCTGGACCTGCTCGCGGTGGTCGCCGCGGCGTCCGCGCTGTTCACCGGGACCGTCGTGCGCAGGGCCGCCGCCGGGCGGAGGACCGGGTGAAGGCGCGCCGGGCCGCGCTGGACGGGCCCGTGGCCGAGGCGCTGGTGAGCACCCGGAGGTACTTCACCAGGGCGGACGTGTCGGACGACCTCCGGACGATGACGAAGAAGGGCGGGCGGCAGGCCGACACCTTCTACCGGGACCGGTGGGCGCACGACAAGGTGGTGCGCTCGACGCACGGCGTGAACTGCACCGGTTCGTGCTCGTGGAAGGTGTACGTCAAGGACGGCATCATCACCTGGGAGGCGCAGCAGACCGACTACCCGTCGGTAGGGCCGGACCGTCCGGAGTACGAGCCGCGCGGGTGCCCCCGAGGCGCGGCGTTCTCCTGGTACACCTACTCGCCGACGCGCGTCCGGTACCCGTACGTGCGCGGCGTGCTGCTGGAGATGTACCGCGAGGCGCGGGCGCGGACGGGCGATCCCGTGGCGGCCTGGCGGGAGATCGTGTCCGACCCGGAGCGGGCGCGGCGGTACAAGGCGGCGCGCGGGCGGGGCGGGCTGGTACGGGCGGGCTGGGACGAGGCCGTGGAGATGATCGCCGCCGCGCACGTCCACACGATCGGGGCGTTCGGGCCGGACCGGGTCGCGGGTTTCTCGCCGATCCCGGCGATGTCGATGGTGTCGCACGCGGCGGGTTCGCGGTTCGTGTCGCTGCTGGGCGGGGCGATGCTGTCGTTCTACGACTGGTACGCCGACCTGCCGGTGGCGTCGCCGCAGGTGTTCGGCGACCAGACCGACGTGCCGGAGTCGGGCGACTGGTGGGACGCCGGCTACCTGGTCATGTGGGGGTCGAACCTGCCGGTGACGCGGACGCCGGACGCGCACTGGATGGCCGAGGCCCGCTACCGGGGGCAGAAGGTCGTGGCGGTCTCGCCCGACTACGCCGACAACGTCAAGTTCGCCGACGAGTGGCTGGCGCCGCGTCCCGGCACGGACGGCGCCCTCGCCATGGCGATGGGCCACGTCGTCCTCAAGGAGTTCTTCGTCGACCGGCGGGCGCCCTACTTCACCGAGTACGTGAAGAAGTACACCGACCTGCCGTTCCTCGTCCGCCTGGACGAGCGGGACGGCGCCTACGTCCCCGGGAAGTTCCTGACCGAGGCGGACCTTCCCGGCGCCGGGTCGGAGCACGCGGCGTTCAAGACCGTGATGCTGGACGCGGCGGGCCGCCCGGTCGTCCCGAACGGCTCGCTCGGTTTCCGCTTCGGGGACGCCGGTGCCGGACGGTGGAACCTGGACTTGGGCGACATCGATCCGCTCCTGTCCCTGGAGCTGGAAGGGGAGCGGGGCGTCGTCGTCTTGCTGCCGCGTTTCGACGAGCCCGGCGTGCTCCGGCGGGGCGTGCCCGCGCGGCACGTTGGCGGCCACCTGGTCACCACCGTCCACGACCTGCTGCTCGCGCAGTACGGGGTCCGGCGCGACGGGCTGCCCGGGACGTGGCCGTCCGGGTACGACGACGCGTCGCAGCCCTGCACCCCGGCCTGGCAGGAGGGCGTCACCGGCGTCCCCGCGCAGGCCGCGGCGCGGATCGGCCGGGAGTTCGCCGCCAACGCCGAGGAGACCCGCGGCCGCTCCATGATCATCATGGGGGCCGGGACGAACCACTGGTTCCACTCCGACACGATCTACCGGGCGTTCCTGGCGCTGACGTCGCTGACCGGCTGCCAGGGCGTGAACGGCGGCGGCTGGGCCCACTACGTCGGGCAGGAGAAGTGCCGCCCGGTCACGGGGTGGGCGCAGCTCGCCTCGGCGCTGGACTGGTCCCGCCCGCCCCGCCAGATGATCAGTACGGCGTACTGGTACCTGCACGCCGGCCAGTACCGCTACGACCGGTTCGGCGCGGACGTCCTCGCCGCGCCGACCGGCGCCGGGCGGCTGGCCGGGCGGTCCACGGCCGACGTCATCGCGCAGGCGGCGCGGCTCGGCTGGATGCCGTCGTACCCGACCTTCGACCGCAACCCCCTCGACCTCGCCGACGAGGCCGAGGCGTCCGGGCGCCCGGCGGCCGAGCACGTCGTCGAGGAGCTGAAGGCCGGGCGGCTGGGGTTCGCCTGCCAGGACCCCGACGCGCCGGAGAACTTCCCCCGCGTCCTGACGGTCTGGCGGTCCAACCTGCTCGGCTCGTCCGCCAAGGGCAGCGAGTACTTCCTGAAGCACGTGCTGGGCGCCGACTCGTCCCTGCGGGCGGCGGAGGCCCCACCGGACGTCCGGCCGAAGGACGTGACCTGGCGCGAGGAGGCGCCCACCGGCAAGCTCGACCTGCTCCTGTCGCTGGACTTCCGCATGACCAGCACCACGCTCTACTCCGACATCGTGCTGCCGGCGGCGACCTGGTACGAGAAGCACGACCTCAACACCACCGACATGCACCCGTTCGTGCACGCCTTCAACCCGGCGATCGCCCCGCCCTGGCAGACCCGCACCGACTGGGACGCCTTCCAGGCGATCGCGGAGGAGTTCAGCCGCCTCGCCGCCGGCCGCCTCGGCGTGCGCAAGGACGTCGTCGCCGTGCCGCTGCTGCACGACACCCCCGACGAGATGGCGACCCCGCACGGCCGCGTCCGCGACTGGGCGGCCGGCGAGTGCGAACCCGTCCCCGGCGTCACGATGCCGAAGCTGGTGACGGTCGAGCGCGACTACGGCGCGGTCGCCGCGAAGATGGCCGCGCTCGGACCGCTCGCCGACTCCCAGGGCGCGTCCACCAAGGGGGTGACGTTCGACCTGGGACGGGAGGTCGAGTACCTGGGCCGCGAGAACGGCGTCGTGCGCGGCGGACCGGCCGACGGGCGGCCCTCGCTGCGCCGCGACGTGCACGCGTGCGAGGCGATCCTCGCCCTGTCGGGCACCACCAACGGCCACCTGGCCGCCCAAGGGTTCCGCGCCCTGGCGGAACGGACCGGACGGCCCCTGGCGGACCTGGCTTCGGACCGCGCGGACGAGCGCATCACCTTCGCGGACACCCAGGCCCGGCCCGTGCCGGTCATCACGTCCCCGGAATGGTCGGGGTCGGAGGCCGGCGGCCGCCGCTACTCGCCGTTCACCATCAACGTCGAGCGGCTGAAGCCGTGGCACACCCTGACCGGGCGGCAGCACTTCTACCTCGACCACGACTGGATGGCCGAGCTCGGGGAGCAGCTCCCGGTCTACCGGCCGCCGCTGGACATGCACGCCCTGTTCGGCGAGCCCGAGATCGGTGCGACCGGCGAGCTCGGCCTGACCGTCCGCTATCTCACCCCGCACAACAAGTGGTCGATCCACTCGGAGTACCAGGACAACCTGCTCATGCTGTCGCTGTCGCGCGGCGGCCCGGTGATCTGGATGAGCGGCGCGGACGCGGCGCGGATCGGGGTGTGCGACAACGACTGGATCGAGGCGGTCAACCGCAACGGCGTCGTGGTGGCGCGCGCGATCGTCTCGCACCGGATGCCCGAGGGCACCGTGTACATGTACCACGCGCAGGACAAGCTGATCGACGTCCCGCGCGCGGAGGCCTCCGGGCGCCGCGGCGGCGTCCACAACTCGCTGACCCGGCTGCTGGTCAAGCCGTCCCATCTCATCGGCGGGTACGCGCAGCTGTCGTTCGCCTTCAACTACCTCGGCCCGACCGGCAACCAGCGCGACGAGGTCACCGTGATCCGCCGCCGCTCCCAGGAGGTGACCTACTAGGTGCGCGTCATGGCCCAGATGGCGATGGTCATGAACCTGGACAAGTGCATCGGCTGCCACACCTGCTCGGTCACCTGCAAGCAGGTGTGGACCAACCGGAGCGGCGTCGAGTACGTGTGGTTCAACAACGTCGAGACCCGGCCCGGCCAGGGCTACCCCCGCCGCTACGAGGACCAGGTGCGCTGGCGCGGCGGCTGGACGCTGAACCGGCGCGGGCGCCTGGCGCTGAAGGCCGGGGGCCGGTTCCGCAAGCTGTCCACGATCTTCGCCAACCCCCGGCTGCCCGGCATCGGCGACTACTACGAGCCCTGGACCTACGACTACGAGACCCTCACCCACGCGCCGCCGCAGGACCAGCCGCCGGTGGCGCGCCCGAAGTCGCTGCTGACGGGCGAGGACACCAGGATCTCCTGGTCGGCGAACTGGGACGACGACCTCGGCGGCTCGGTCGAGCACGGCGACAAGGACGTCGTGCTGGCCGAGATCTCCGCGAAGGTGACGCTGGAGTTCGACAAGACCTTCATGTTCTACCTGCCGCGGATCTGCGAGCACTGCCTCAACCCCAGCTGCGCCGCGTCCTGCCCGTCCGGCGCCATCTACAAGCGCACCGAGGACGGCATCGTGCTGGTCGACCAGGACCGCTGCCGCGGCTGGCGGATGTGCGTGACCGGCTGCCCCTACAAGAAGGTCTACTTCAACCACCGCACCGGCAAGGCCGAGAAGTGCACCTTCTGCTTCCCGCGCGTCGAGGTCGGCATCCCCACCATCTGCTCGGAGACGTGCGTGGGGCGGCTGCGCTACATCGGCCTGATGCTCTACGACGCCGACAGGGTCCTGGACGCCGCCTCCACCCCCGACGACACCGGCCTGTACGAGGCCCAGCGGCAGGTGTTCCTGGACCCGCACGACCCGCGGGTCGCCGCGGCGGCCGAGCGGGACGGGATCCCGCACGACTGGATCGAGGCCGCGCGGCGCTCCCCGGTGCACGCGCTGATCAACACCTACGAGGTGGCGCTGCCGCTGCATCCGGAGTACCGGACGATGCCGATGGTCTGGTACATCCCGCCGCTGTCGCCGGTCGTGGACGTCGTCCGCGACACCGGGCACGACGCCGAGGACAGCGGCAACCTGTTCGCCGCCATCGACGCGCTGCGCATCCCGATCGAGTACCTCGCCGAGCTGTTCACCGCCGGCGACACCGCCCCGGTCGGGGCCGTGCTGCGCAGGCTGGCCGCGATGCGCGCCTACATGCGCGACATCAACCTCGGCCGCGACCCCGACGCCCGCATCCCCGAGCGCGTCGGCATGACCGGCGAGTCCATGTACGAGATGTACCGGCTGCTGGCCCTGGCCAAGTACGACGAGCGCTACGTCATCCCGCCCGCCCACGCCGAGCAGGCCCACGGCCTCGAAGAGCTCGCGACGGAGTGCAGCCTCGACTACGACGGCGGCCCCGGCATGGGCGGAGCCGGGCCGGCCGGCGGCTCCGGACCGTTCGGCGAGGCCTCCGGGGGCGCCCCGCCCATCGCCGTCGAGAACTTCCACATGCTGAAGCACCGGCAGACCGCCGACCGTCCCGCCGATCCGTCCGACAAGCGGCACCGCGTCAACCTGCTCAACTGGGACGGCAAGGGCATGCCCGCCGGGCTGTTCCCCCGGCGGCGCGACCTCGGCGACGGCGACGCGGGGGCCGGACCGTGAGGCGGGCGGCGGACGGCGCGGACTCGGCCACCGCGTGGCAGGCCGCCTCGCTGCTGCTCGGCTACCCCGACGAGGAGCTGATGGGACGGCGCGCGCTGCTGCGGCGGGCCGTCCAGGGCCTCGCGCCGACCGTCCGGGAGCCTCTCTCCGGGTTCCTGGACCATCTGGACGCCATCCGGCTACCCGATCTCGCGGCCGACTACGTCGCCACGTTCGACCACCGCAAGCGCTGCTGCCTCTACCTCACCTACTACGCCTACGGCGACACCCGGAAGCGGGGCGCGGCCCTGCTCCGGTTCAAGCGCGCCTACCGCGCCGCCGGGCTCGTCCTGGACGACGGGGAACTGCCCGACCACCTCGCGGTCGTCCTGGAGTTCGCGGCCACCGGGAACCGCGCCGAAGGACGGCGCCTCCTGGTCGAGCACCGCGCCGGTCTCGAACTGCTGCGCCTCGCGCTCACCGAGGACGGGTCGCCGTGGGCGGCCGTCCTGGACGCCGTCGCGGCGACCCTCCCGCCGCTCACCGGCCGCAACCGCGACGCCGTCGCGCGGCTCGCCGCCGAAGGGCCGCCCGAGGAGGACGTCGGCCTCGCACCCTACGGAGCGCCCTACGGAGCGCCGGAGGGAGCGGGCCCGGTGCCGCTGCCCGACCCGGTGAGGAGCCGACCGTGATCGACGCGCTGCTCTGGACCGCCCTGCCGTACGTCACCATCGCGGTGTTCGTCCTCGGCCACTACTGGCGGTACCGCTACGACAAGTTCGGCTGGACGACCCGCTCGTCCCAGCTCTACGAGAGCCGCCTGCTGCGCGTCGGCAGCCCGCTGTTCCACTTCGGCGTCCTCGTCGTGCTGCTCGGCCACATCGGCGGGCTCGTCATCCCCGAGCGCTGGACGGACGCCGCCGGGATCGGCGAGGACGCCTACCGCGCCGCCGCGGTCGTGCTCGGCGGCATCGCGGGGTTCTGCACGCTCGCCGGGCTGGCGATCCTCATCTACCGGCGCCGCACGGTCGGCCCGGTGTTCTCCGCCACCACCCGCAACGACAAGCTCATGTACGCGGTGCTCACGCTGGTCATCGTGCTCGGGCTGGCGGCCACCGCCGCCGCCAACGCCGCCGCGGGCGGCTACGACTACCGCCTCACGGTCTCGCCCTGGTTCCGGTCGGTCTTCTACCTGCGTCCCAAGGCCGAGCTGATGGACGGTGTGCCGGTCCTGTACCAGGCGCACGCCCTCAGCGCCCTCGTGCTCTTCTGCATCTGGCCGTTCACGCGGCTGGTGCACGTGCTCACCGCGCCGGTCGGCTACCTGACCCGCCCCTACATCGTCTACCGCAGCCGGGACGAGCGACTCGGAGAGGCCGCACCCCGCCGAGGCTGGCAGCAAGCCCCCTGAAACGGCACCGGGCCCTTGCGGGGCAAGGCCGAGCGGGTCCCGGGCGCGCCGCCGGGTCGGTAAGCTGATCAAGTCTTCTCGCGGTGGCGTCCGGAAGCCGGGCGCCGTGCGTGCGTCCCGGAGGAGGAAGCGTGGCAGGCGGACGGTCCGAGCCGGGCGGGTTCGATCCCGGCGTCCCGAACATCGCCCGCATGTACGACTACTACCTCGGCGGCAAGGACAACTACGAGGCCGACCGGGTGCGCGCCGAGGAGGCCATCAAGGCCGACCCGACGCTGGTGCGGCTGATCCGCGAGAACCGCGCCTTCCTCGGCCGCGCGGTGCGGTACCTGGCCGAGCAGGGCGTCGACCAGTTCCTCGACATCGGCACGGGCCTGCCCACCCGGCAGAACGTGCACGAGATCGCGCAGTCGGTGAACCCGCGGGCCAGGGTCGTCTACGTCGACTACGACAACCAGGTCGTCGCGCACGGGCGCGCGCTGCTCGCCGGCTCGGACGTCACCCGGATGATCCAGGCCGACCTGCGCGACCCGCGCGCGATCCTGGAGCACCCCGAGATGAAGCTGCTGGACTTCAGCAGGCCCGTGGCGCTGCTGCTGGTGGCGACGCTGCACTTCATCCCGGACGAGGACGACCCCTACGCCATCATGGACGAGCTGCGCGGCGCCCTCGCCCCGGGCAGCCACCTGGTGCTCACCCACGCCTCGGCGGACGGCGTCCCCGACGTGGTGAACAAGGTCGTCGAGGTCTACAAGCGGACGTCCGCGCCCGGCACGCCGCGCACCCACGAGCAGGTGACGTCCTTCTTCGGCGGCTTCGACCTCGTCGAGCCCGGGCTGGTGTGGGCGCCGCTGTGGCGTCCCGAGCGTCCGGTGTCGCTGGAGGAGGCCCTGCCGACCTGGTTCTACGCCGGAGTCGGCCGCAAGGCGTGACGTCCCGGCGCGTCCGGGGCTCGACGGGCCGTCCCCGGGCGGTGGATCGTGGTGCCATCAGGCGAGGGAGGGCGACATGCGGGCGATGACGGTCGGGGCCGCGCTGGAGAACGCGACGGCGCGGGACAAGGCGTTCCTCTACGACGGCGACGACACGATCACCTACACCGGGTTCGACGCGATGGCCGACCGGGTCGCGAACGGGCTGCTGGCGCGCGGCGTCCGCCACGGCGACCGGATCGGGCTGCTGGGCCTCAACACGCCGGACTGGCTGGCCGCGTTCTTCGGGGCGGCGCGGATCGGCGCCGTGGTCGTCCCGCTGAACGTCCGCTACCGGGAGCGGGAGCTCGCCCACATGCTGGGCCAGAGCGGCGCCCGGCTGGTCATCAGCGCGGCGAGCGCGGGCGATTTCGACTTCGCCGCGTTCTTCGAGGAATTCGCGCCGCGGATCCCCGGCGTGACGGACTACGTGTTCTTCGGCAAGGGCTTCCCTGGCAGCGCCTCGTTCGAGGAGCTGACCGGGGCCCCGGCCGACCCGGCGGCGCTGGCCGCGGCGCGCGCGGCCGTGCGCCCGGACGACCCGCTGTTGATCCTTTACACGTCGGGCACCACCGGGGCGCCGAAGGGCGCCGTCATCACGCACCGCGGCATCCTCGCCTCCGCGTCCGCGCAGGCGCGCCACCTCGCGATGGACGAGACCGACGTGCTGCTCGGGCACCTGCCGCTCAACCACGTCGGCGGCATCACCTGCACGGTCATGGCGACGCTCGTCAGCGGGGGAGCGGTGGCGCTGCTGCCCGCGTTCGGCCCGGACGCGGCGCTCCGCGCGATCGAGCGGCACCGGGTGACCTTCCTCGGCGCCGTCCCGACGATGTTCGTGCTCATGCTCGGCCGGGAGGACTTCGCCGACCGCGACCTGTCGTCGGTGCGGCTCTGCACGGCGGGCGGCGCGAACGTCGAGCCGGCGCTGGCCGAGGCGATCCGGCACGGCTTCCCGGGCGTCCCGCTGTACGGGCTGTACGGGCTGTCGGAGTCCTCGGGCGCGTGCGTGCTGTCGCGGCCCGGCGACGACCCCGAGACGGTGGCCCGCACGCTGGGCGTGATGATCGGCGACTTCGAGGCGCGGGTCGCCGGGCCGGACGGGACCGTCCTGCCGCCGGGCGAGACCGGCGAGCTCCAGATCCGCGGGGACTGCCTGGCGGCCGGGTACTGGGACATGCCGGAGGCGACCGCCGAGGCGTTCCTGCCGGGCGGCTGGCTCGCCACCGGCGACATGGTCGCGATGGAGCCGGACGGCCACCTGGTGCTGCGCGGCCGCAAGAAGGAGATGTACATCCAGGGCGGCTTCAACGTCTACCCGGTCGAGATCGAGAACGTCCTCGCCACCCATCCGAAGGTCGCGATGGCCGCGGGCATCGGCGTGCCCGACGACGTGCTCGGCGAGGTCGGCCGGTTCTACGTGGTGCCGCGCCCGGGCGGCGAGCCGCCCACGGAGCGGGAGCTCGCCGCGCACTGCCGCGACCGGCTGGCCGACTACAAGACGCCGCGCCAGTTCGTCATCACCGCGGAGGTCCCGCTGACCCCGGTCGGGAAGATCCACAAGGCGCTGCTGAAGGAGCGCTACCTGGCCGGGCCGGGCTGACGCGCCGCGTGGCGCGGCGCGCGCCGAGGCAGGCGAGCACGGTCAGCGCGGACAGCGCCGCCAGGCACGCCAGCGCGTGGCGGTAGCCGGTCACGAGGTCCCGCACGCCCGCCTCGGAGATCCGCGACAGGTCACCGGCGAGGACGTGCGCGCGCAGCGCCGCCGGCACCGGGGCCGTGATGGTGGAGAACGCGAAGGCGGTGCTGACCGCGATGCCGATGTTCATCACCATGAGCCGCATCGCGTTGACGACCCCGAGCCGCTCCGAGGGGAGACCGCGCAGCATCGCCGTGGCGTTGGACGGCAGGAACGCGCCGGACCCGGCCCCGAGGACGACGAGCCCGGCCATGACGGGCCCGTAGCCGACGTCCGGGTCCACCACGACCAGCAGTTCGACGAGCCCGAGCGCGGTCAGCGAGGCGGCGAGGGCCGTCATCGTGCGGGCGTCCACGCGGCGCTCCAGGAACCCCGCCGCCGTGGACGCCACCAGCGCGACCGCCGGCATCGGCAGGACCTTCAGCCCCGCGGTGACGGGGTCGTCGCCCTGGACGGCCTGGAAGAACAGCGCCATGAGCAGGACGCCGCCGAGCCGGGCCGCGGCGTCCAGGAAGGCCGCGAGCAGGCCGAGCGCGAACGGCGGGTCGCGGAACAGGGCGAGGTCGACGACGGGCCGGGCGCAGCGGCGCTCGACGGCGAGGAACACCGGCAGCAGCACCGCGAAGACGGCCGCGCCGCCCAGCGTCGCCGGACCCGTCCAGCCGTGGTCGCCCACCTGGGACAGCCCGTACAGCAGGGCGCCGAGCCCCGCCAGCACCAGCAGGTTCCCCGGCACGTCCACGCCGCGCTCCTGCGGGACGGGCTCCACCGGGCGCAGCACCGCGGCGCCCCAGGCGAGGCACAGCAGGCCGACCGGGACGTTGTACCAGAACACCCACCGCCAGCCGAACTCGTCCACGAGGAACCCGCCGAGCGTCGGGCCGGCGAGCTGGGCGATGGAGAAGCCCGCGGTGTAGATCCCCATCGCGCGGCCGAGCTGCTCGCGCGGGAACATCTCGGTGACGATCGCGGCGCTGTTGGCCAGCAGCATCGCGCCGCCGGCGGCCTGGAGCACCCGCAGCGCCACCACCGCCCAGGCCGCCGGCGCCAGGCCGAGCAGCAGGCTCGCGGCGGTGTAGGCGCCGAGGCCGGCGAGGTACATCGCGCGGCGCCCGAACATGTCCGCGAACCGCCCGAACACGAGGAGCAGCACCGTGCTGGCGAGCATGAACGACAGCAGGATCCAGCTCGCGGCCGACGGCCCGGCGCGGAAGTGCCGCACGACCGCGGGCAGGGCGACGTTGAGCGCGTGCCCGCCGAGCCCGATCAGGACGCTGGCGAGGCTCACCACTGACAGCGTCTGCCACGCCCCCCGCGGCACCCCGGCCGCCGTCCCGGCGCGCCCGGCCCGGGCCGTCCCGGTCACGCTCGCCCGCGGGGGTGGGCCATGGGAACCTCCCGGGACGCGCCACGGCACCGGCATCCGACCCCGATATTAGAACAGCATTCAATCCGGCGGCACTGGCAAGATCGCGGTCATGGACACGACGCGGTTCGACTGGGAGGCGGTCGTCCACCGCGACTTCGACTTCGACCTCGACGAGCCGGGACGCCGCAGCGGGGCCGCCCTGGACGCGCTGCGAGCGGACCTCGGCGTCACCGGACCGGAGCCCGGCGGCATCCACGTCGGCGACTGGGCGGACCGGCTCGGCGGCCTGCTGACCGCCGGCCTGCCCGCCCTGCTGCGGCGGCTCGACCACCCCGACGCCGCCGTGCGGCGCATCCTCGCGGTCGCCCTCGCCTACGTGGACGGGCCCGTCCCGCCCGAGCTGGAGACCCGCAGCCGGTCGGAGCCGGACCCGCCGACCCGGCTGGGCCTGCTCGTCGCGCTGGGCCGCCACGTCGGCGCCCCCTACCTGCGCGATCGCATGGCGGACGGACCGGTCGACGCGCTGGGAGCCGCGCTGGCCCTCCTCCTGCACATGCCGCAGGAGGCCGACGGCGCGGTGGTCGAGGCTCTGACGCTGTGCGGCGGTGGCGAGGCGGGCGCGGCCCTTGCCGAACTCGCCTGGTCCGACCCGGAGTGGCAGGGCCCGCCGCCCGCGGGACCGGTCGACGCCGTCGCCTCCTGGCTCCACCCCACGCCGGCCCTGTGCTCGGCCTGGCTCGCGCTGATGCTGTCGCGGCTCGCCGAAGGCGCGCTGGACCCCGCGGCGGCGCGCGTCCTGGTAGAGGCGGCCGGACGGCTGTACGCCTCGGACCGCGAGCGATACGGGGCACATGCGTCCGCCGTGGCGTCGCTGCTCGGCCATCACGACCCGGCACTCCGGCGGGCGGCGGCAGCGGGCGGCCACCAGCTCACGGCCCACGACGGCTACGCCGAGGCGCTGCTCAGGGCACTCGACGATCCCGATGTCTCGGGCAGGGCGCTGGAGCTGCTCGTCCACCGCGGCGATCCTCGCTGCGTGCCGGCGCTGGCGCGGTCGATCCGCCACGGCGACGTCCCGGCCTTCCTGCTGGGTCGCGCGGACGTCTTCGCCGGACGCTTGTGGCCGGACGTCAGGGCGCGGCTCGCCGAGGAGCCGCCCCCGTCCGAGACCGCGGCGCTGCTGGCGGGCACCGCGCGCTGGCCCGGAGGCGAGCAGGCCGTGCCCGAGGTCGCGGCCACGCTGGAGCGGCTGCACGGGCGGATCGCGTCCCGGCCCGATCCCGCCTTCGACGAACTGGAGGCGGCGAGCGCGGCGTGCGGCTTCCTGGGTCGCCGCGGCCTGCACGACGACCGGGCGCTCGCCGTCCTACGGCGCGTCGCGGCCGGAGCGGACCTGGAGACCGGACTCGCGGCCGTCCACGCGCTGATGGGCCTGGGCGAGCCGGCGGACGAGGAGATCGTGGACCTGCTGCTGGACGTCCTGGCGCGCAGCCCCGCCGGCGCGCGTGCGGGGCGGGCGGCCGGGCGGCGGGGATGGCGGTTCGACTCCAACGCCGCCGCCTGGCTCGGCCGGCTCGGGCCT